>NZ_CP107871.1:7937611-8269634 GCF_041432505.1 Streptomyces virginiae | reverse complement strand
CGCCGATGCCGAAGAAGGCGCCGTGGGCGAGCGAGGCGACGACGCGGCCGGCGAGCATGACGCCGAAGGCGGGGGCGAGGGCGGAGAGCACGTTGCCCGCGATGAAGAGGCCCATGAGCAGCATCAGCATGCGCTTGCGGGGAATGCGGGTGCCGAGCACGGTCATGAGGGGTGCGCCGAGGACGACGCCGAGGGCGTAGCCGGTGACCAGGAAGCCCGCGGTGGGGATCGAGACGCCGTACGTGCCGGCGACCTCGGGGAGCAGGCCCATGATCACGAATTCGGTGGTGCCGATCCCGAAGGCCCCGACGGCGAGGGCGAGGAGTGCGAGAGGCATGGGGGAGGTGTCCTTCAGGGGAGGGGGTGGTGCGCGGTGCAACGGCGGCGACGGCGGGATGTGGGCCGGTCACGACCGGGTTCCGCTGATTGCGGTCGCCGATTGCATGCGTCCACATTAATTGCAGACGCGGGATATTTGCAAGCGCGGGCTATTGCGCGTGTGGACTATCCTGGGGACACAGACCCAGCCAGGGACGCTTCGTTGGAGGAGCCCATGACGGCCACGGACAGCGCGCTCACCGCCCTCTCCCAGGGCTGGTGCGCCCTCTCCCTCCTGCACGGGCGGATCGAGGCACACATCGAACGGGCCCTGCAGGCGGGGCACGGACTCAGCGTGCGCGAGTACTCGCTGCTGGACGTGCTCAGCCGCCAGCACAACGGCCCGGGCGGACACCTGCGGATGCACCAGGTCGCCGACTCGGTGGTGCTCAGCCAGAGCGCGACGACCCGGCTGGTGAGCAGGCTGGAGGACCGCGGCCTGCTGAACCGCTACATCTGCGACACCGACCGGCGGGGCATCTACACCGATGTCAGCGAGGCGGGCCTGGCCCTCCTGGCCGCCGCCCGCCCCACCAACGACACCGCCCTGCGCGAGGCGCTCGACGAGGCGTCGCTCAACCCGGAACTCGCCCCGCTGGTGGTGGCGGTGGAAAACCTCCGACACTGACCGACACCGGCCGGAACCGACCGACGCCGGCCCTGCGCCGGCCCGGGGCCTCCCCCGGGCCGGATCGCCTCAGCGGGGGGCGGAGCTCGGCGGTGGCGAGGACGTCACGACCGCTCCGCGCGCCCCGGACGGGCTCGCCGAAGGCGACGCCGCTCCCGACGGCCTGGGCGAGACCGGGACCGACGGGCTCACCGACCGGCCGGGGGGCGAGGAAGCGGCCGGGCTCCCCGAGGAGTCCACGCCCGGGCTCCGCTCCCCCGAACCCGACGGCCGCGGCGCCGGAGACGTCGGCCGCTCCGGGGAGGGGCCGGGGGCCGTGATCCTCGGCGGGGTGGCCGGCGGCACCGGGCCGGGCGCCGGATCGGGGGCCGACAGCAGGTAGCCGATCCCGGCGACCGCCGCTGCCGCCGCCAGGCCCGCCAGCGGCAGGGCGAACCGCCGCAGCCCGGCCATCGGCCGCCGTCCCGGGTGGGCCCCCGGCGGCTCCGCGGGGCGCAGCCGTCGGACGTCGATGCCGTCCGCACGCGCGTCGAGGGCCGCCCGCAGTCGGCGCTCGACGGGGCGCTCGGCGAGGCGTTCGCCGTCACGCGTCATATCCGTCCCTCCAGAATCCGTTCCAGGGCGTCCAGGCCGCGGCTCGCGTTGGACTTCACCGCTCCCCGGCTGATCCCGAGGGTGGCCGCGATCTCCGCCTCGCTGAGATCGGCCCAGTACCGCAGCACCAGCACCTGGCGGCGGCGCGGGGTGAGCCGGCCGAGCGCGGCGAGTACCTCGCGGTGCGCCTCGTCGAGGACCACGTGGTCCTCGGCGGACGGTATGTCGGCCGCCGTCGGTGGGGTCCAGGCCCGGACGGTCCGCCTGCGGCGCAGCACCGAGCGGGAGGTGTTGACCACCGCGGTCCGCAGGTAGCCCAGCGCGTTGTCGACCTCGGTGATCTGCTCCCCGTGCCGCCGGTACAGCGCGGTGAACGCGTCCTGGACCACGTCCTCGGCGGTGGCCAGGTCGTCGACGAGCAGCACCGCGAGCCGGACCATCCGCAGCCGGTGCGCGTGGTAGAGCTCGGTGACGGTGGGCGGCCGCGACGCCCCGAGGCCCGTGTGGTCGTGGTCGTGGCTGTACGGCGGCCCGTACGAGGATCCGTACGGGTCCGGGCGCGACCGCGGGGAGGTGGCCGGGGCCGAGCGCTCGCGGCGCAGCAACGACCAAAGGCCCCGCCACGCCCGGCCGAAGCCGGGCGTGAGGGGGCCGACGGGTGATGCCAGTTGGAGCACGGGTTTCCTCAGCTGTTCGCGCGGCGCCGCACGGCGTACAGGGCTCCCGCGCCGGCCAGGACCAGGACGGTGGCCCCCGCGCCCATGGCGACCGTGGTCGCCGAGGAGCCAGTATGCGCGAGCTCCGGGGTGCCGGGGGCGGCGGCCGGCTCGGACGGTGACGCGCTGGGCCGGACGCCCGACCCCGGGGCCGACGGAGCGGCACTGGGGGCGGCGCTGGGGGACGCGCTCCGCGTGTCCGATCCCGCGCTCGGCGGGGTGCTCACCGACGGGGAGGGCTTGACCGCACCCGCGCTGGGCGAGGCACTCGCGGGCACGCTGACGGCCGGGGAGGGCGCGGCCGAGCCGCCGCTCGCGGCGAAGGCCGGGCCGGCGAGGGCGACGGCCATCCCGGCGGCGGCAGCGGTGACGGCCGTCGTCCGGCGCAGGGCCAAGGGGACGCGCAACAGGTTCTTCACGGTGGTTCTCCACGGTCGGGTCGAGGACGCGGGACTGCGCCCCTTCACCCCCGCACGACGCGCGACCCCCCGGGAGGTTGCCGCCGTTCCGGAAAAACTTTCCGACCGGTTTCCGGCAGCGCCGCCACCACCCCGGCCAGCGCCGTGGCCAGGGTGGCGACGCCCTCCTCGATCTCTCCCGTCGAGCCCGCCGCGTAGCCGAGGATCAGTCCCGGCGGGCCGGGCCGGATCCGGTGCCAGGACAGCGGATGGGTCTTCACGCCCAGGGCCAGGGCCGCCGAGGCCAGGTCCGTGTCCTCGAAGTCGGCGCCGTCGAAGGTGACCATCAGGTGCAGCCCGGCCGCCGCGCCGTGCACCCGGGCACCGGGCAGTAGTTCGGCGACGGCCCCGAGCATGGCGTCGCGGCGTCGGCGATGGCGTCGCCGGACGTGGCGCAGGTGCCGTTCCAGCTCGCCGGAGTCCATCAGCCGGGCGAGGACCAGCTGGGCGAGGACCGGATTGCCGAGGTCGGCGTAGCGCTTGGCGGCGGTCACGGCGTCCCGCAGGCGCGGTGGGACCAGCAGCCAGCCCAGGCGTAGGGCGGGGGCGAGGAGCTTGGACACGCTCCCGGCGTAGCAGACCCCCTCGGGCAGCAGGGCGCGCAGGGCGGGAACGGGCGCCCGGTCGTAACGGTGCTCGGCGTCGTAGTCGTCCTCGATGACCAGTCCCCCGGCGGCCGCCCAGCCGAGCAGGTCCCGGCGGCGCTCGCCGTCGAGGACGACCCCGGTCGGGAACTGGTGCGCCGGGGTGAGCAGGACGGCCCCGGCGCCGCTCGCCCGCAGGGCGGCCACGTCCAGCCCGGCCTCGTCCACCGGCACGGGGACCGCCTCCAGCCGCCCGTACTCCAGCTGCTGCCGGGCGCCCAGCGAGCCCGGGTCCTCCACGGCGACCCGGTGCACGCCCTCCTCCCGCAGGACGTGCGCGAGCAGCGCCAGCGCCTGGGCGACGCCCGCGACGACGACCACCTCGTCGGGGTCGGCGCGGATCCCCCGGTTCCGGGCCAGCCAGCCGACGACCGCCTCGCGCAGTGCGGGTGCGCCCTGGGGGTTCCCGTAGCCGAAGTCGGCCGGGGTGAGCGAGGCGAGGACCCGGCGTTCGGCCTGCAGCCAGGCGGTACGGGGGAAGGCGGCGAGGTCGGGCACGCCGGGCGAGAGGTCGATCCGGCACGGTACGGCGCGCAGCGCGTCCACGAGTCCGCCCCGCTCGGGCGCGCGGGAGGGGGCGGCCGCCGGGGATGGCGCGGCGACGACCACGGTGCCGCCCCGGCCCCGACCACTGACCTGGCCGGTCTCGGCGAGGCGCTGGTAGGCCTCGGTGACGAGCCCTCGGGAGACGCGCAGTTCGGCGGCGAGGACCCGGCTCGCCGGTAGCCGACTGCCGACCGGGAGGGTGCCGTCGGCGATGGCGGCGCGGAGCCGGCCGGCCAGCCATTCGGTGCGGCCGCCGGGCGGGGCCTGACCTACGTCGAGCTGGAGGAAGTCCGAGCCGCCGGGGCCTTTGGACCCCTCGGTGTCACCTGGATTGGACCTGCTCATGGGGCCATTGTGCGGCCAGGCTGGATCCCATGCACACACGGCCCGCTTCCACCTCGACCTCCACCCCCACCTCCGTTCCCGACTCCCCGAACTCTCCCGGCGGCTCCACCGCGCTTCGTGACCTGGTTCCGGGGATCGCGGGGATGGCGTTGGTCGGCAGCAGCGTCACGGTCTCGCGGGCGCTCGTCGACGCCCCGCTGTTCGCCACCCAGGCCGTCCGGTACGCCGCCGCCGCGCTGCTGCTGTTCGCCCTGGCCCGGGCCGCCCGGGTGCCGGTGCACATGCCGCGCGGCCGGGAGTGGCTGTGGCTGGCGGGGATCGCGGCGACCGGGCTGGTGCTGTTCAACGTGGCCGTGGTCCGCGGGGTCGCACACGCCGAACCGGCCGTCATCGCCGTCGCGGTGGCCTCCGTACCGATCCTGCTGGGACTGCTCGGCCCCTTCCTGGAGGGGCGCCGACCCAGCCGCCGGGTGCTGCTCGCGGCTCCGGTGGTGGTGGCGGGGGCGGTACTGGTCGAGGGGACGGGCCGGACGGATGCCGCCGGCGTGGCCTGGGCGGCCCTCGCGCTGGGCTGCGAGGCCGCCTTCACCCTGCTCGCGGTGCCGGTGTTGCGCCGGCACGGGGCGTGGGGGGTGTCCGTGCACGCGGTGTGGCTGGGTGCGCTGATGCTGGCGGGGCTCACGGTCGTCTTCGAGAGCCCCGCCGAGCTGACGTCGCTGGGCCGGGCCCAATGGGCGGCGGCCGGCTACCTCGCCGTCATGGTGACGGCCGTGGCCTTCCTGCTCTGGTACCGCACGGTGGCCGCCGTGGGCGCCGGCCGCGCCGGCCTGCTGACCGGGGTCGCGCCCCTGGCCGCGGCCGGTGCGGGGGTCCTCGCGGGCAGCGGGGTCCCGGGGCCGGCCGTGTGGCTGGGCCTGCTCGTGGTGATCGCGGGGCTGGCGGCGGGGCTGCGCCCCGACCGGGCCCCGCGGTCCGCTGCTACGCCGCCGGCGTGACGTCCGCGGTCAGCCGCTCCAGCTCGCGTACCGCGGCTTCGACGTCATAGGTCCGCAGGACGGGCTCGTGTGACGGGTCCTGCGGCGTGCGTCCCGTGCGAGGTCCGTCTCCGTCACGAACCCACGCTCCGGCGCGCGTAGCAGAAGAGGTGCTCCTCCGGGACCGCTCGGTCGTCGGCGGGCCGGAAGTGCGCGGTGTGGTGGTGGAGTACCTCCAGGCCCAGGTCGGCGAGCCGGGCCAGGTGGTCCGCCGTGGAGAGGCTGCTGACGGTGACCTCGTGGCCCATCCACTCGATGTCCAGGCCTCGGATGTCCCCCGGCACCGTGGCCAGCACGAAGTACCCTCCCGGCGCGACCCAGGACGCCATGCGGTCCAGTGCCTCCGCGACCTCCGGCTGGTCCATCACCAGCAGCGGGAAGAAGGAGCACACCGCGTCGAAGTCGGCCCGCTCGGGTGTGTAGGTCCGTACGTCGGCCTGCTCGAAGCGGGCCTGCGGGACTCTGACGCGGGCCAGTTCGACCATGGCCGCCGAGACGTCGATGCCGGTGACGGCGCAGCCGGCCCGGACGAGAGCCTCGGCGGTGGGGCGTCCGGTGCCGCTGCCCACGTCCAACACCCGAGCCCCGGAGGGCAGTCGACCGGTGAGCCAGTCAAGAGCGGCCAGTTGGCCGGGAACCCGCCCGAAGACCTCCTCGTAGCGCTCCCCCAGATCGTCGAACACCTCTGCCGCCGACTTGCGTTGACTCATCGGGCCGCCCCTTCGTCTCCGGAGTGACCACCGTACCGGCGCGGTGCGTCGGTCGTCCGCTCCCCCGTTAGGATCTGGTGCCAGTGATCATCAAGGGGGAGCCCATGACCAACAGCGCCGACGCCGTACTGAGACCGCTCGGTCCGGGCGATCCGCAGGAGATCGCCGGTTACCGGCTGCTCGCGAAGATCGGCGAAGGCGGTATGGGTTCCGTGTACCTCTCGCGGACCCGCGGGAACCAGCCGGTCGCCCTCAAGGTCATCCGTCGTGAGTTCGCCCAGGAGCAGGACTTCCGGGTCCGCTTCGAGCGCGAGGTGCAGGCCGCCCGCCGGGTGCAGGGCTACCACATCGTGCCGGTGCTCGACCATGACACCAGTGGCGAACAGCCGTGGCTGGCGACCGCGTTCGTGCCGGGCCTGGCACTCGACGACGCCCTCGCCACGCACGGCCCGCTGCCGCTGTCCGCGGTGTTCCAGCTGATCGGTTGCACGGCGCAGGCCCTGCACTCCATCCATGCCGCCTCGGTGGTGCACCGCGACCTCAAGCCGAGCAACATCCTGCTCGGGTCCAACGGCCCGTGGGTGATCGACTTCGGGATCGCGCGCGCCACCGACACCACCCAGCTGACGCGCAGCGGCGGTTTCGTCGGCACGCCGCAGTACATGTCCCCCGAGCACGCGCTCGGCCGGACGGTCACCGCGGCGACCGATGTCTTCGCGCTGGGTCTGATCGCCGCGGTCGTGGCCACCGGTCGCCACCCGTACGGCGACGGCGCGGGGCTGTCCATCGCCGCCGCGATAGCCAACACCCCGCAGCAGGCACCGGACCTGAGCGGCTACCCGGAGCCGCTGCGCCAGCTGTTGGAGCGCTGCCTGCACTCCGACCCCGAGCAGCGGCCCACCCCGACGGAGCTGGCCGAGTGGTGCGGCCGTGCGGCGGGCCGGGAGCTGCGGGACTTCGACGGCTGGCTGCCCGCTCCGCTGGCCACGGAGATCGAGCGGCGCGAGCGTTCGGCGCGGGCACAGGCCCAGGCGCCGGCGCCGTCCCCGACGCAGTTCTCGGCACCGGCGGCACCGACGCAGGCCCCGGCCCCGCCGTCGTACGCCCCCACGCAGGCGCCCGGGCCGGTCCCCCCGGCGTACGCGCCGACCCAGGGCCCCGGTCCGGTGGGCGGCGCGCACCCGCCCCTGTACGGCGCGCCCACCGCCGCACCCGCCTACGCCCCGGCCTACGGCGCGCCGGCCGAACCGGCCGCCCCCGCCCCCGCCGCGCGCCGCGGTCGGGTGCCGCTGGTGGTGGGAGCGGGTGTCCTGGTCGTCGCCCTCGCCGCGGGTGGCACCTGGTACCTGACGCGCGAGGACGACAGCGGCGCGAAGGGGTCCGCGAGCGACAGCGAACCGAAGAAGCCGGCAGAGTCCCCGAAGGACGCGTCGCCCGCGGCGCAGGCCGGCGGCTCGACCCCTTCCCCCTCGGCTTCGGGCTCGTCCTCCGGCGGGCCCGCCACGCGCACCTACACCGTGGTGTTCAAGGACAAGCCCGTGAAGTTCCTGGCGCCCAGGGAGTTCGGCAAGATCAACGTGATCGACCTCGACTTCCCCAAGGTGGCTCCCTTCCCGGGCATCGGCTACAACGACCGGGAACTGTCCATGGGCTACGAGGACGTCCAGAGCGGTACCCCGTTCGGCAAGAGCAAGGGCGCCACCCCGGAGCAGTGCGAGACCGGGGCCGCCACCGATCCGATTCCCGACAAGCTGCCTCAGTCGGACCTCGGCGGGGCGGACAGCGCCATCGTCCAGGGCGACCTGCTGTGCACCGTCACGAGCAAGGGCAATCTCGCGATGGTCAAGATCGTCAGCGTCGAGCCCTCGACGGACAGGCTCTACAAGGTCCCGACGTACCTCACCGAAGTGACCCTCTGGAAGCGGTAGGCCCCGCTGCGGGCAGGGCCTGAGCACGACGGGCCGGACGGCTTCACCGGCAGCGGCTCCGCCCTTGTGTGGAACGTTCCATGCAGACCAGGTGGTCCCGTTCGTCCCACGGCGCGGTGACGGTGAAGCCGAGCCGTTCGTAGAGCGCGATCGCTCCGGTCCGCCAGTCCCACACCGACAGCCGCACCGCGGCGGCGCCGCTCTCCTCGGCTTGGGCGAGCGCGGCGCCGATCAGGCGGGACGCGACGCCCAGCCCGCGGAACTCCGGGGCCGTCCAGAGCCGCTTCACCTCGTGCCGGCCCCCGACCGGGGCGGTCACCACCAGGCAGCCGACCGCGGTGTCCCCGCTCAGCGCCAGCAGCACCACGTCGTCGGCGAACGCGGCCCGCGGATCGGCGATCTCCGCCCGGTAGCGGTCCGGCAGACCGTCCACGCCGGCGACGGCCGCACCCTTCTCGGCCTCGGTCCGCAGATGGTAGGCGGCCAACAGCTCGGCCAGGCCGTCCTGGGCGGAGAGGGCCCGACCGGGCCGGCGGACGACGACAACCTCGTATCGATCGGTCACGAGGTGAGCATCGCAGCAGGGGCAGGGCGCCGGTCGGGCGGGTCAGGTGGACGCGGGGACGAGGACGACGGCCGTTCCGTACGCGCACACCTCGGTCCCGACGTCCTGCGCGTCGGTGACGTCGAAGCGCATCATCAGCACGGCGTTGCCGCCGCGCGCCTTCGCCTGTTCGATGAGCCGGTCCATGGCCTGGTTCCGGGTCTCCACCAGGGTCTTGGTGAGGCCCTTCAGCTCGCCGCCGATCATCGACTTCAGGCCCGCGCCGATCTGGCTGCCCAGGTGGCGGGAGCGGACGGTGAGGCCGAAGACCTCGCCGATGACGCGCTCGACCCGGTAGCCGGGGACGTCGTTGGTCGTCACGACGAGGACGCCGCTCTCGTGTGCGCCGGCGCCGCCGCCGTAGTCATCGATTCCCATGGCACCCACTCTCGCACCCGCCGGGCACCGTCCGCACCCCGGAGCGGATGCGGACCGCCGCCGGGCGGGTGCGTGACTACACCTCAACCTCCTTGTGTACCACCCAGGTTGTATGACGTCGCATCCTTGAGTGGTAGGCCGGTCTCATCCCCTGGATGGGCGCGGTGCCGGTGGCCGCGCCGTAGATTTTCATCCGCCGGCTCATCGGCCGGCATCGGCCCATTCCCCCCGGGGCCCCGCTGCGTAGCCGTGCCCGTTCGGGGGCGGGCACGGCCACGCACCTCCGTGGAGCAAATTGGTCATATCGGGTTAAACAGCGGTGAGCCACCGGGACCACGCGCCCCACCCTCGCCATAGTCGTCCCTGGCAACCGCCTGGTTGTCGCCCCGTGCCGCGCGTCGCGGCCGGGTGGATGTCTTCGTAGAGGAGCCGGCTCATGCTGAAGCCCACCAGAACCACCCTCGCTCTCGCCACCGGCAGCCTGGTTCTCGGTCTGGTCGGAGCGGGCGCCGCCGTCGCCGACGACGGTCCGGAGAACCGCCCGCCGCGGGAGATCGTCGTCGGCGGTGGGTCCGCGGAGCCCGGTGTCTACCCCGAGCGGCACGTCACCGGCAAGGTCGTCTCGAAGGGCCCGCTGACGGTCCGCAGCAAGCCGAGCACCCGCTCGCAGTCCCTCGGCCACGTGTACCCGAACAGCAAGGTCGAGATCGACTGCAAGAAGTACGGTGACAACGTCGACGGCAACCGCATCTGGTACCGCCTGGCCGAGCGGAACGGCAGCTGGGAGAACGACGCCGCGGCGCCCAAGCACGCGTACGACAAGGAGCGCTGGGTCTCCGCGCGCTACGTCAAGAACCTCTCCGAGGTGAAGTACTGCCGCTGACCCGGTCCCGCCGGTAGGCAGATCCCACGGGTGGCCGGACCGGCAGGTCGGCAGTCAGTCCACCGGGCGTACGGCACGCGGACCCACGCACTCCACGCCGTACGCCCGGACCCGTTCCCGCAGTTCTCGGTCGGCCGTGACCACGACGCAGCCGCGCTCGGCGTACGCGGCGGCCAGCTCCACGATCCGATCGTCACCGCTGCCGGGCGCCGGGTCCACCCGTACGCCGGGCACGGACTCGACACCCCGGGCGGCGCCTTCGACGACGAGGACGATCTCCTCGTCCCCGCTCCGGCCGGCCAGCAGGTCGCGCAGCCGGACGGCCGCGCCCCGCCGGTCCCGCCACCAGCCGTCGGGCACCGAGCCGACGACGTTCGCGCCGTCCACGATCAGCACGTGCCGCCGGGCACCGGTGGCCTCCCTCGCGTTCACGGTGGCCCGATCCTCAGAAGTCGCCGTAGTTGACCTGCCAGGTGGGCAGGCCCATCCGGCGCCAGATCGCGACCACCCGGTCCCGGTCGTCGAGCGAGACCCGTACCGCGTACCGGTGTCGCACGTGGCTGTCGAACAGCTCCGCCTTCACCACGTCGTCGCGGCGCGTGTCTCCCGCCGGACGCATCCACAGCTCGTCGTACGGCACTTCGTGGCGCCGCAGCCAGGACTCGGTCTGCGGGCGGTGCTCCTCGCCGCGCCCCGACAGCAGCACGATGACGTCTCCGTCGGCACGCCGGAAGGCGTCGAGGGCGTGCCGTACCGGCTCGTTGAGCAGGTCGAGCTCGCAGCGCGAGAAGTCGTACGGGCCCCGGTCGCCGGTCAGTGCGAGTGTGCCGTCGATGTCGCACATCACCGCCGCCGGCAGAGCCGGGTCGGGGACGTACTCGGTCACCGGCGGCGCGGCCATCGCTCCCGACCCGCCGTTCATCCACTCCGCCGTCAGCCGCCAGCCTCCCCGCCGCGCCTTCTCGTGCTTCTCGGCCAGGATGCGGATGATCTCCTCGCCGACCTGGCGCTCGCGCCCGGCGTCCCGGCGCAGGCACTCCTCCAGCGGGACGTCGGTGAAGTCGTGCACGACGAAGGTCGCGAGACCTCCGACCGCCGCCTTGAGCCGCTTGGGGATGTTCTTGGTCAGATGGGTGTTGTCGACGACCACGTCGAATCCGCCGTCGACCGCGGCGCGGACCGCCGCGTCCTGGACGGCCAGCACGGTCTGCTCGTGCCGGAAGCTACGGCCCCGCGCGGGGTCCGGGAGGTCGAGCATGAGGCGCAGGTCGTCGAGGTTGACGCGGCGCATGCGGCCACCGGCCTCGGCCTGCAGGGCGCGCGCGGCCGTCGTCTTGCCGGAGGCCGGCAGGCCCGTCATGACGTGCACGACGGGCAGCCGGGGCTCCTCGACGGCGACCAGGGCCGCGGTCTCGCCCGCGGTCGCCTCGGCGGTGGGGTTCGCGTCCGTGTGGGGTGTCTCTTCGGACACGGGTCAGTTCTCCTCGTCGTTCGTGAAGGGGTCGGACGTCTCCGGCCGCACGTTGCGCCAGACGGCCAGTTCCGTGGACCGACCGTCCAGGCGCAGGAACATCGCGGCCCGGATCTCCCGCTCGGGCAGGGCCTTCACGGCACGGGCGAAGGCACCCCGGTCGGCCGCCAGGTGCGCCAGCCCCGCGTACGCCTCGTCGATGGCACGCTCGCGCAGCGCCGCCTCGGACTCGAGCCGCTCGATCACCTCGCGCACCCACACGTCGAACTCGTCGGGCACCTGGTCGAGCAGGGCGTCGAGCGGCTTGCCGCTCGACGCCTCGATCTCGGCGGCCGTGGTGCCGAGGCCCTGGGCGAGCTGCCCCAGCGGCAGGCCGGCGAACCGCTGGATGCCGTGGGCGCGCCAGATGTCCCGCTCGGTGGCCTTGGTGAGCACCCGGTGGAGTCGTACGTACTCGGCCAGCTTGGCCTTCGCGCGCACACCGGAGGCGAAGCGCAGCACGAACCCCTCCGCCTGGGTGCCGGTCGCCGAGGCGCCGCCGGGCAGGGTGTTGGACTCGGCCAGCGCGATCAGCTCGTGGAGGGGCATGGCGGGCCACACCGTGACGACGGACCCGATTCCCTCCCAGTGCGGGGCGGCCTCGGCGAGCGGGACCTCGGTGCCGTCCGGCCCGAAGGCCGCGAGCAGGACGAGGTCCCGGCGGTCGCCGTAGTCGACGACGATGCGGTTCTGCGGGTACAGGATCTCGGCGAGGTAGGTGGTGCCGGGGCGCAGGGCCCCGGTGTCCCGGCCGTCGAGCGTGCGCTGCGCCCAGGTCGCCTGGGCGCTGATGAAGGAGCCCTTGGAGGCGACCCGCCAGCGGCCCGCGTAGTGGAAGACGACGGCGAGGCTGCCGTCGACCTTGTCGTAGACCTCGAACGGCTCGTCCGGGAGGGCGGGGGCGTACGGCTGACCCGACTCGTGCTCGCCGACGTTGAAGAACTTCGGCAGCGGCAAGGCGACGACGGCGCCGGTGGTGTCGTCGGCGACGAGTCCGCGACAGCGCGTGGTGACGTCGTTCCAGACGCGGTCGTACTGGGCCGTCCGTGTGTAGGTGTAGATGGACAGCGGCAGTTCGGGGTGCGACTTGCGGGTCACGTACCCTGCGTCGATCGACTCCGCCAGCGCTTGCGCGGGCATCAGGTCATGCAGAGTCAGGGTCTCCTGGCTCATGGGGTCCTCCCGGTTCGAGATGGCTCATTCTCACGTGCGGGAGGGTGTGCCCGGTAGTCAATTATGCCTGGTCGGCGCTCCGCCCAGGCGGTTGATGTCGGCGGGCCGCAGGATGTGGCCGGGGACCTCGGTGCCGGGTCGGGCGACCGCGATCATGGCGCGGCCGAAGGCCTCGGAGGTGATGACGAGGTTCGGGGCGACCCGCCGCACGAGGGGGACCAGCGGTCCGAGGACGGCGTAGAACATCCGTGAGATGCGGGCCTTGGAGGGCACGCCGCGCACCGGCTGGACGATCCCGGGGCGGAACATGTAGGCGCGGAAGGGGAGTTCCAGCAGGTCGTTCTCGGTCCTGCCCTTGACCCGGGCCCACATGGAACGGCCCCGCTCGGTACTGTCCGTGCCTTCGCCGGAGACGTAGACGAAGGTCATGCCGGGATTGGCGGCGGCCAGGGGCCGGGCCACGGCGAGCGTCAGGTCGTGGGTGACGTGCCGGTACGCCTCCTCCGTCATACCGACGGAGGAGACTCCGAGGCAGTAGAAGCAGGCGTCGTACGCGGCCGGGTCGATCCCGGCGGCCGCCAGGTCGGACGGGTCGCTCTGCACGGACTCGCGCAGCTTGGGGTGGCTGACGCCGAGCGGCGTGCGTCCGACGGCGAGGACGCTCTCGACCGTGTCGTCGCGCAGGCATGCGCGCAGGACGCCCCGGCCGAGCATGCCGGTCGCGCCGAAGAGGATCACCTTCACGGACATCCCCTAGTGAGAGACGCAGAGCTCGTTGCCCTCGGGGTCGGCGAGGGTCGTCCATACGCTGGGGCCCTGGTTGCCCTCGTGCAGGTGCGTGGCGCCCTTGGCGATGAGGCGTTCGACCACCTCTTTCGGGTCGTCGGAGCCGGTCCGGACGTCGAAGTGGGCCCGGTTCTTGACCGTCTTGGGTTCGGGGACGTACTGGAACAGGACGCGGGGCGCGCGCTCCAGCCCCTCCGGGTGGCGGATCGCGGCGCCCGCCTTCCAGACGAGGGTGCCCCGGTGGGTCTTGGTGTCGTCCTCGCTCGCGTGGCCCGCCTCGATCAGGCCGCGGATGAACTGCTCGTCGCTCGGCTCCACTTCCCAGCCGAGGGCCTCGGCCCACCAGTCGGCGAGCGTGTGCGGGTCGGTCGAGTCGATGGTCACCTGGAATGTGTACGCCATGCCCGGACCCTACTGAGGAGAGGGCGCCGTCGCCACACGGCCGGACGGGGGGTGGGTGCGGGGCGTGCGCCTCATCGGCCCGGAGCCCCGCCGCGGGCGGTGAGGTGCGAGGCGATCAGCGCGGCGAAGGTCAGCAGCCAGGCGGCCACGGCGATCCAGAGCAGTACCTCGCCCAGCGGGCGCAGCCAGGCGATGCCGGCCGGGTCCGCCACGGAGAGGCAGGCGGTGGCCGTCATGCCGAGCGGGAAGACGGTGGCCCAGCGCCGGATGTCGTAGCGCGGCCGCGGGTGACGCAGTTCCGCGGCGAGGAGGACGACGTACCAGACGAGGGACAGGGCGAGCAGGGCGAGGGTGACGGTACGCAGGGTGGCGTGCGCCGAACCGGTCCATACGGGTGACGCCGTGAGCTTGGATCCGGCCAGGGCGCAGAGGGAGAGCGCGCCGCCCGCCACCCAGTGGTCACCCGCCCCGCCCACCACCTCGCGCAGGTCGAAACGGAAGAGGGCGGCCAGGTAGAGCAGCAGGCCGAGGCAGAAGCCGACCAGCGCCGCCCGGGCGAGCGGCTCCTGGTGTTCGGCGTCGGCGAGGGACGCGGCGAGGAGGGAGAGGCCCTGGGTCGCCACGCAGCCGAGGAAGGCGGCTCCCGGCATGCGCCGCCGCCAGTGCCGTAGGACGTTGAACAGCAGCCCGGGCCAGAGCAGCGCCGCCAGTACGAGCAGCACGGCGGCGGCGGTCTGCCACCCCTGCTGCGAGAGCCGGGCCCCGATGACGGTGGTGGCGGCGACGGCCGTCAGCGCGGCCGGCGTGTCGGCCTCGGCGCGGAACCGCCCGCGGTCGCCCAGCAGCCGGGCGGTGACGTCGGCCGCGAGTACGAGCCACAGCGCCGCGGCGACGATCAGCGCGGCCAGTGACGCCGCCTCGTGCCCGGTCAGGCGCAGGCCGACGGAGATGATGCCGGTGGCCATGACGGCGGCTCCCGCCGCGGGCGGGAGCCCGGTCCACCAGTCACGGCCGGGGAGGATGCTCACGCGTCCAGCGGACCCCACGGGTCGGCCGATCGCCGGCGGACGGGGCCGACCCGCCGCGGGAACCACACGGCCGGACGTCGAACCTCACGTACACGCGATCACACGCGATCACAGGCGCTCTCACACGCGCGATCCGTGCGGCCCGGCGCGCGGCCGGCCGGAAGTCGCGCTTGCCAGCCCGGTTAGGCCTACCTAACCTGTGGCTCGCCCCACGATCGAGAACATCGGCACGACTTCGGAACCCGTCCCCGACCGAAGGATCCTCCCCCCATGAACTCACGTCTCGACCCTGCCCGGCCCTACGCCGTCGGCCTCTTCCGGATCGTCACCGGACTGCTCTTCGCCTCGCACGGCGCCGCCTCCCTCTTCGGGGTCCTCGGCGGCGCGCGCGGTGGCGGAACCATCGCCGCCGGCACCTGGCCCGGCTGGTACGCGGCCGCCATCCAGCTCGTCGCAGGCGCCCTGATCCTGCTGGGCCTCGGCACCAGAGCGGCGGCCTTCGTCGCGTCCGGCTCGATGGCGTACGCGTACTTCACCGTGCACCAGCCCGGCGCGCTGTGGCCGCTGCAGAACGGTGGCGAAGCCTCGGCGATGTTCTGCTGGGCGTTCCTCCTGCTGGTGTTCACCGGCCCCGGCGCCCTGGCCCTGGACGGGCTGTTCTCCACGCGGTCGGCGACCTCCCCCGGACGGCGGGACGAGAACCGCCCGGAGCCCGCGACCGCCTGAGGAATCGATTCAGCGGGGCGTTGAGACCAGCCCCATCTCGTACGCCATGATGACGAGTTGGACCCGATCCCGGGCCGCGAGCTTGGTGAACAGTCGCGAGACGTGCGATTTGGCCGTGGCCGCCGAGATGAACAGCTCCTCGGCTATCTCGCCGTTCGAACGACCCCGCCCCACCAGGGTCAGGACCTCCCGCTCGCGCTCGGTGATCCCCACGACGGGCCGCGGCGCCCGGGCCTCGGGCGCCGTGGGCCCGGGTGCCCGGACGAAGTCCGCGATCAGCCTGCGGGTGACGCCCGGCGCGATCAGGGCGTCCCCCGCGGCGATCACCCGGATCGCCGCGAGGATCTCCTCCACGGCCATGTCCTTCACGGCGAATCCGCTCGCGCCGGCGCGCAGCGCCCCGTAGACGTGGTCGTCCTCGTCGAAGGTGGTGAGCACGAGCACCTTGACGTCCTGCGTCTCCGCGGTGATCAGCCCGGTGGCCTCGATTCCGTCCATGCCGGGCATCCGGATGTCCATCACCACGACGTCGGGGCGTAGTTCGGCGGCGAGGCGGACCCCGTCGGTACCCGTGCCGGCCTCGCCGACGACCGTCAGGTCGGCCGTGTCGGCCATCAGCACCCGTAGGCCGGACCTGACCAGCGGTTGGTCGTCCACGAGCAGGACGCGGATCGCCCGCGGGGGCTCGACGCTCATCGGAGCCCGTCCACGACCGCCGCGGTGCGGGGCAGCGGCAGCGCCGCCTCGACCCGGAAGCCGCCCCCGGCCTGGGGGCCGGCACTGAAGCGGCCGTGCAGCAGGCCGACCCGCTCGCGCATGCCGGTGATGCCGAATCCCGTACTTCCGATGCCGTCGGGCGCACCGCGCCCGTCGTCGACGACCTCCACGGTCAGCTCCTGTTCCCCGTATCCGATGGTGACCCGGCAGTGCCCGGTGCCCGCGTGGCGGACCACGTTGGTCAGCGCCTCCTGCACGATGCGGTACGCCGACAGGTCGATCTCGGGCGGCAGTTGACCGCGCTCCCCCACCCACCGTACGTCGACCCGCACTCCGGCGTCCGCGGTGGTGGCCACCAGCGCGTCGAGGTCCGCGAGTCCCGGAGCGGGTCCGAGCGGCGCCTGCCCCTCGTGGCCGTCCGGCTCGGCCCGACGCAAGGCGACCAGCGTACGGCGCAGGCCGGACAGGGTCTCGCGGCTGGTGGTCTCGATGGCCAGCAGCGCGGCGCGGGCCTCGGCCGGCTGGGTGTCGATGACCCGGCCGCCGACACCGGCCTGGATGGCGATCACCCCGATGCTGTGGGCGACCATGTCGTGCAACTCGCGGGCGATGCGCAGCCGTTCGGCCGTCACGGCCTCGGCCACCTGCCGTGTGCGCAGTTCGGCGGTGTGCTCGCGGCGCTCTCGGTACCGCAGGCCCGCCATGCAGACAGCACCCAGGGACAGGAAGGCGATCAGGCCGGTGCTCATGATGTCGTAGGGTCCGTGCGACAGGAGCCCGACGGCCGGGAGCTCCACGACGACCACCACGACGAGGGCGACGACCGCGTCCCGGCGGGGGCGCGTGGCGACGACGAGGCCCAGGACCAGGTCCGAGGCGAGGAAGACGAGGAACCGGCCCGGGCTGTTGTCCCGGGCGGCGCCCGCGACGAGCGTCCCGCCGAGGAGGGTCAGCGTCAGTGCCGCGAGCGGCCGGTGCCGCAGCAGCGGGACGAGCGGGGTCAGAGCCAACAGCAGCACGATCCCCAGGAGCGGCCCGGCGGCGTACGGGACACCACCGATCAGCAGCGCCAGGACGAGGGTGTAGAGGCCCGCGCCGCCCCAGGCCCGGAGGGCCGCTCCGGTCCCTGACCTCGAACTCCGCGCGGTCTTCGTGGTCTTCGCGCTCTTCGGTGGATTGTCCATGGCCCGACCGTAGCCGGCCGTCGGCGGCCCGGGCATCGGCCCCCGGGCTTACACCCCGGAGCCGATGTCGCCCGGTGCCTTCCGTCGGCAGCCCCGGCCGAGCCGGGCGGCGGGCGATAGCCTGGGCGCATGGAGGAGCTGGGCGGGGTGGAGATCATCGGCTTCGCGGACGCCGCGGCGTTCGAGAGCTGGCTGGCCGAGCACCACACGCGCCACGAGGGCGTGTGGATCAAGCTGGCGAAGAAGAAGTCGGGGATCGCGTCGGTCACCGACGACGAGCTGGTCGACATCGGGCTGTGCTACGGCTGGATCTCCGGGCAGCGGCGCGCCCTCGACGAGCGGTACTACCTGCAGAAGTACGTGCCGCGCCGGGCCAAGAGCCTGTGGTCGCAGGTGAACGTGGACAAGGTCGCGGAGCTGAGCGCCGCGGGGCGGATGCGGGAGCCCGGGCTCGCCGAGGTGCGCAGGGCGCAGGCGGACGGGCGGTGGACGCACGCCTACGAGTCTCAGCGGACGGCGGCGGTGCCACCGGATCTCGCGGCGGCGTTCGCGGCGCATCCGGCGGCGGGAGCGGCGTTCGAGGCCCTCGATCGCACCGGGCGCTACCAGGTCATCCTGCCGTTGCTGAAGGCGCTCACCCCGGAGAGCAGGCGGGCCCGGCTCGACCGGGCGGTGCGATCGCTGGGCGGGGACGGGGCCGCCGGGTGAGTCGGCCCGGCCCCATGGGGGTGGGGTGTCGGTGGCCCGGCGGGCCGGGAGAAGGCGTCAGGCCCGGCCTCCCCACGGGAGACCAGGCCTGGCGGACGGCGAAGCCGCGGGTCAGGAGTGCTGTTCGCCGGCCTTCGCGGCCCGCTCCGCGTTCTTCTCCTTGATGCGGACCGTTTCCTTGCGGACCTCGGCCTGGGTGGCACGCTCACGCTGGAGCCACTCGGGGCCTTCCTGCTTCAGCGCTTCGATCTGCTCCGTGGTGAGGGGCTCGGTGACCCCGCCGCGGGCGAGGCCGGCGATGGACACGCCGAGCTTGGCCGCCACCACCGGTCGGGGGTGCGGACCGTTGGCGCGCAGCTCCTGCAGCCACTGGGGCGGGTCGGCCTGGAGCGCACTCAATTCGCTGCGCGAGACGACACCCTCCTGGAACTCTGCGGGGGTGGCCTCGAGGTACACGCCCAGCTTCTTCGCCGCGGTCGCGGGCTTCATCGTCTGGGTGTTCTGGTGCGACGTCATGGTGTCAAGAGTATCGAGCGTGTGCGCTACCTCCGACCACGACCGGTAACCTTGCGGGGTGACAGGCTCGGAAGTACCCCATTCGTTCCGGCTCGCTTATGTCCCGGGGGTCACACCCAGCAAGTGGGTGCGTATCTGGAACGAGCGGCTGCCCGACGTCCCGCTGACCCTGGTCGCGGTGTCCCCGATCGAGGCGTTCGGCGTGCTGCGGGCGGGCGGCGCCGATGCCGGATTCGTGCGCCTGCCGGTCGACCGTGACGATCTCAGCGCGATCCCCCTCTACACCGAGACCACGGTGGTCGTGGTCCCCAAGGATCACCTCGTGGCCGCGGCGGAAGAGGTGTCCACCGAGGATCTCGCCGACGAGATCGTGTTCCACCCGCTCGACGACACCCTGGCCTGGGAGCAGCTGCCGGGCAAGCCGGCGATCGAGCGCCCCGAGACGACGGCCGACGCGATCGAGCTGGTGGCCGCCGGTGTGGGCGTGCTCGTGGTCCCGCAGTCGCTCGCCCGACTGCACCACCGCAAGGACCTGACCTACCGGCCTGTCACGGACGCGCCCGCCTCGCGGGTCGCGCTGTCGTGGCCGCAGGAGGAGACCACCGATCTGGTGGAGGAGTTCATCGGGATCGTCCGCGGCCGGACCGTGAACAGCACGCGGGGGCGCGCGCCGACCCCGCCGCAGCCCAAGGCGAAGCGCAAGCGCCCGGAAACGGGCACGGGTGGCGGCGGGCAGCGGAAGTCGGGGGGCGCGAAGACCTCGTCCGGGAAGCCGACCGGCAAGAACCCCCGCGGCGCCGCGGGCGGCGGTGCCAAGGGCGGCAAGGGCGGCAAGCCCCGCCGTCGCCCGTAGGACCGGGAGGACGGGCAGGTCCGGCGGGACGACAGGGATCGGCCGGACCGGCGGTCCTGCCTACGACGGCCTGGCTTCGGGGATCCGGCCCGCCTCGCGGTGTATGCAGGGGGGATGGATCTCCGGCCACCGTCGCACCCACGTCACCACCGGTCCCCCACGGTGGGCCACGCGCAGTTGGCGGTCCCGTTCGCGCTGATCGCCCTGGTGACGACGGTGGACGTGCTCGCTCCGCCGGAGGTGCACCTCGGGCCGTTCCTGGCTGCCGCGCCGGCCGTGACCGCGTCGTTCGCGGGGCCCCGGATGACGGGCTTCGTCGGGCTGGTCGCCGTACTGGCCCAGGTGGTGGTCGCCACGACCCGCACCAGCCTGACCGATCTGAACCACACCTTCCAGATCATCGCGCTCGTGATGATCTCGGCGTTCGCGACCTTCTTCGCCCACCTGCGCGAGGTGCACGAGAAGGAGGTCACCCAGCTGCGCTCGGTGGCGGAGACCGCCCAGGAGGTGGTCCTGAGGCCGCTGCCCGACCGGATCGGCCCGCTCGGTGTCGCCTCCGTGTACCTGGCCGCGGCGGCCGAGGCCCAGATCGGCGGCGATCTGTACGCCGCCGCCCGGACGGCCACCGGCACGCGGCTGATCATCGGCGATGTGCGGGGCAAGGGGCTGGAGGCGGTCGGGGACGCCGCGCTCGTCCTGGGCGCCTTCCGGGCCTCCGCCCACCAGGAGGCCGGGCTGCCCGGCCTGGTGGACTACCTGGAGGCCGCGGTCTCGGCGGATCTGGACGGTGGCGGGGACGAGGGCGAGAGTTTCGTGACCGCGGCCGTTCTGGAGATTCCCGACGCCGAGCCGGTGGTGCACCTCGTCAGCTGCGGCCATCCGCCGCCGCTGCTCGTGCTGCGCGCCGGGGGCGCCGAGCAGCTGGAGGTGGACCGGCCCGCGCCGCCGCTGGGGCTCGCCGGGCTCGTGGCGGCGTCGGTCACCGCGCAGACCTTCGCCTTCACCGAGGGGGACGTGCTGCTCCTCTACACGGACGGGGTCCTGGAGGCACGCGACGGGGCGGGCGCCTTCTACCCGCTGGCGCGGCGCGTGAGCGCATGGCCGGGGCTGCGCCCGCAAGCACTGCTGGACCGTGTGTGCGAGGACCTGCTGGCGCACGCGGCCGGCAACACCCTGGACGACGACGCGGCGATGGTCGCGATCGAACGGAGCGCGGCACCCTAGGGTGTGTGGTCGAGGACCGGGTTTGCCAGAATCGGATCATGCTGACCCTCGGAACGATCGTGATGGGAGCCGCGGACGTGCGGCGGGCCGCGGATTTCTGGAGCCGGGCGCTGGGGTACGTACCCCGCGACGGCCAGGTGGACGACGGCTGGACGGTCCTGGTCCCGGCCGACGGCGGCGGTCCGGGCCTGGCGCTCGGCCGGAGCGTGACGCCCGTACAGGAACGGCCGCGCGTCCACCTCGATCTGTACGCGGCGGACGCGGCGGAGCAGAGCGCCGAGGTCGCACGGCTGGTCTCGCTGGGGGCGCGGCACGTCGACTGGGATTCCTACCCGCAGGACCCGGACTTCGTGGTGCTGGCCGACCCCGAGGGCAACCGCTTCTGCGTCATCGACGCCACGCACGGCTGACGCCGCCGGCGCGAGGGGAAATCCATTGATCGCACGGTTCCGGCCCGGCGGTCGCTATCTCGAGCTCGACGGCTCACTCATGGGCATGACCGAGCATGACCGCACCACGTTCCTACGGGAACTCGGCTAGGACGCCCGCGCCATCACGCCCCACGAGCTGACCATCCTGCTCGAAGGCGGGTGGCGCGAACGCCTCACCGCGGCCTGGCTCGTCGCCGCCGCCCGGAGAACCGAGTTCCGCGAGCGCCTCGGCGAGATGCTGCTCGCCAGTGAGGTCTGCTTCGCCGGCTCGGCCTACTGCGTCGCCCTCGCCACGTTCGCGACCGCCGCCGACGCCGACCTGCCGGCGGCCTACCTCGATCGCTACCTGCGACGCCCCGACCTCGACTACGACCAGCCCGCCGCCATGGGCGCGCTCCTCCACCTCGACGCCGAGCTCGACACCGATCACGCGGCCCGATTCCTGACCGCGGACGGACCCTGGCACCAGTGGATCGACGGGCCACCCCACAAGAAGCACCACGACACACCGGACAGCCATTGCGAGGCCATCGGCCGGCTCTGCGCTTTCGCCGAGGAGAGCGCCGAACATCGCCCGGCAGGGAAACACGGCGTCGTCCGGGAATTCCGGGCGGAAGCCGCGGACTAGAGTCGCCCTCCGGTCATCCATATACGTGACATCGCATCGGCCAGGGCGGGATATCGGGCGGCCTCGCAGAGCATTTCCGAGAGCACGAGCAATCCGTGCGCGGTGCTCCGCGCATCGCGGTTCTGATGCAGTCGAATGACGGCGTCGCTCAAAGGCCGGCGCCCGAGCAGGATCCCCGAACGCCGGACGGCGGCGGCCGTCTCCAGGTCGGCGCGGCCTCCGCCGAACGGCAGGGCCTCCGTGCGGCTCAGGCCCGGTGGTGCGACCGAATCCCGCACGTGGCGGACGTACGCTTCCGGCGGGGCCTGACCGTTCTCGAAGATGTTGCGGAAGCCGACGATCCGCAGACTCGTATTGCGTGGACGGAGCTCGATGTAGAGCTCGATGAACAGACCGCGCAGTTGGACGTGGAGGGGTAGGTAGGGCATTTCGCCCTCCTTGCGACCGGCTCCGCCGAAGAATCCCTGCGCGTCCTGCGCCTTGGACCGGATGGTCGAGGTCAGGGATCGGTATTCGTCGGCCGAAGCGAGCGCCGGGGAGAACAGCATCGGTATCAGCATGGCCGGCCTATCGGGAGAGAGGTCCGCGACGCGGAATTCGCGTCAGCGATCTGACCGCGATCGCTCGGATCCTGCTGCGCTCACGCATGCACATCACCACCTTCGCCATATTCCGCCGACGGGTTCATCACCCCGTCGACGCCGGGTTCGGTTTCCGATGCGCTCCTTTCTAGTCGGCCGGGTGGGGGCCGAGAGAATTGTTGACCTCTGATGCTAAGAAATCAGCCCGTGATCCTCCGGACATCGGAACGACCGCGCACGCGGCCCAACGCGGCCTGCCGGAGCCGGGGTTGACCACGAAGGGGCCAGGCGGTGGGCGGCGCCTCCGCGGTACTTCCGGCACGGACAGCTCCCTGCCGGAGTCCGACTCTCCTCAGCCCCGCCGCATCCGGTGAAGTCGGCGGCTCCCGGGCCGGATCGGGCCCGTTTCCTGATCCCCCGCTTGTCCCTGCCTTAAGCGGAACCTAAGACTCATCGCGGCCGCACCGAAACGAACGAATGTCCGTTTCGGTGCGGCTAGCGTGCTGCCGGATCCCCAACTCCCCAGTAACACAGAGGCAGGCACGCGATGGGCAGCACAGTCGGGCACCGGCGCAGGACGAGTCGTACGGCGAAGGTCACGGGTGCGCTCGTGACGGCCGCGGTGATCGGTGGGGTGGCCTTCGCCTTCACCGGGACCGCGCAGGCGAGCTCGGTCGGGGCCGTGTACACGAAGTCGAGCTCCTGGAGCGGCGGTTACACCGGCCAGTACGTCATCACCAACAGCACCGGCACGGCGCAGTCGGACTGGACCCTGCAGTTCGACCTGCCGGCGGGTACGAAGATCGACTCACTCTGGAACGGCACCCACACGGTCTCCGGTCGCCGCGTGACCGTGAAGCCCGCTAGCTGGAACGGCCGGCTGGCGGCGGGCGCCTCCGTCACCGTCGGCTTCGTCGCGAGCGGCACCGGCACCCTCGGCAACCCCACCGGGTGTCTGATCAACGGGGTGAAGTGCTCGGTGGACCAGGGCGCCACGGCCCAGCCCAGCGGGCGTCCCACCGCCCGGCCCACGGTGACGGCGAGCCCGGCCCCGACCGCGCCCGCCACGTCCGCCGCGCCCACCGGGACCAAGCCGCCCTCCCCCACGGCGACCGCCCCGACCCCCACCCCCGCCCCCGGGGGCGGCGGCGCGCGCTTCGCCCCGTACGTGGACACCTCCCTGTACCCCGCGTACGACCTGCTCGACACCGCGACGAAGACGGGCGTGAAGGAGTTCCACCTCGCCTTCATCACCTCCGGCGGGGGCTGCGCACCGCTGTGGGGAGGCGTCACGGATCTCGCGAACGACAAGGTCGCCGCCCAGATCGGTGCGCTGCGCGCCAAGGGCGGCGACGTCCGGGTGTCGTTCGGTGGGGCCGCCGGTCACGAACTGGCCCTGAACTGCGCCACCGTGGACGAGCTGGCCGCCGCGTACGGCAAGGTCGTCGACCAGTACCGGCTCACCAAGGTCGACTTCGACATCGAGGGCGCCGCCCTGCCGGACACCGCGGCGAACGCCCGCCGCGCGCAGGCCATCGCCCGGTTGCAGAAGTCCCACCCGGGCCTGGACGTCGCCTTCACCCTGCCGGTGATGCCCGAGGGGCTGACCCAGCCGGGCGTGGCGCTGCTGGCCGACGCCAAGAAGAACGGTGTGCGGATCGACGCCGTCAACATCATGGCGATGGACTACGGTCCGGCGTACAGCGGGGACATGGGGCAGTACGCGATCCAGGCCGCGACGGCCACGCAGGCACAGATCAAGGGCGTGCTCGGGCTGTCCGACGCTGCGGCATGGAAGGCCGTGGCCGTCACGCCGATGATCGGCGTGAACGATGTCGCGAGCGAGATCTTCACGGTGGAGGACGCGACGCAGCTCGTGCAGTTCGCCGCCTCGAAGGGGATCGGTCGGTTGGCCATGTGGTCCTCCACGCGGGACAAGCAGTGCGCGGCCGGGGCCGTCAACCACGCCGACGCCACGTGCAGCTCGATCCTTCAGCAGCCGCTGGCCTTCACCAAGGCCTTCTCCGGACTCAAGTAGCCGCCGAGGGAGCGCACGGGAAACGGCCGCCGGCCCGCCGCACGTCATGTGCGGCGGGCCGGCGGCCGTGGTTCGGGACGCCTCAGGACACGCTCTGGGAGAGGATGCCCGCGCGGGTGGCGAGGTCGAGTGCCGCGTCGAGGCGCGGAGCCGGGCGGCCTTCGGTGTGGGCCGCCGCCAGGAGCGCCGCCACGGCGCCCGCGTCGGCCTTGCGTTCCCGGGCCAGCGCCGCGAACCGGGCGACGGCATCGGTCAGGCTCCGCTGCCGCGTCGACGGGGCGTCGAACGAGGACACGGTGAGTCCGAGGAACTCCTCCTCGTCCGCGCCCACCCAGGCAGCGGCACCGTCCAGTCCGTCCTCCCGCACCTCGTCCGGGTAGGGGATGCGGTGCCAGGCGCCGTTCTCCCACCAGTAGACGAAGCCGAAGAGGTTCCCGGCGGCGTCGTCGCGCAGGAGCTCCCAGGGCAGCCAGTCGGGGCCGCCCGCGAGGAAGTCGATCTGTTCTCCGTCGACATGGGTGTGGCTGCCGTCGGGGTCCTGGCCACAGAACACCGCGTGCCCCTCGTCCACCAGGGTCAGGCGCCACCAGCCGTCCCCGCCGGTGGAGTGGCACCACAGGCCGTCGTCGTCGAGGGCGAACTCGGTACCGGTGGAACACGCGGTGTCGACCATGGCCATGGTCACCGCCCTGGCCCACAGCAGTTCGGGGTGTTCGAGGTCTTCGGGCCGGCTCGGCGTGTGCATCGTGTTGGATCTCCTCCCGGGTACCGGGCAAGCCTCGCACGTGGGGCCGGGTCGGCCGAAATGCCGATGCTCGTCCTCGACTCCTCCCGCACGAACACCGCCCTGGCCCGGCGCGCCGCCCGGCGATCCGTGCGGACCAGGTGCCCGCATTGCGGTGCCCGCATGCTGAGAGGATCTCGGCTCCATCCGGCCTGCCCGCACGCGGATCCCGCCATTGTGGTCGCCGCACCAACTCCCGTACCGAACGGGCGGGTTACGGTCCGGCCATGTCTTCGAACATACGAACCACCTCTGCTCCGCACAGCCGCCGTGCCCTGTTGCGCACCGCGGTGGCGGGCACGGCCGCGGCCGCCGGAGCGGGCCTGACCCTCGGCGCGGCCTTGCCCGCCTTCGCCGGCTCGTGGGCCCCGGAGAGCGCCGAGCCCGTGACCACCCCCGCACAGGCCCTGCGTCGGCTGGCGGCCGGCAACCGGCGGTGGCGGGCCCAGGACCAGGAGCACCCGCACGAGTCCGCGCCCCTGCGCCGCCGGCTCGCCCAGGGCCAACAGCCCTTCGCGCTCGTGCTGGGCTGCGTCGACTCCCGCGTTCCGCCCGAGCTGGTCTTCGACCAAGGACTGGGTGACCTGCTGACCGTGCGGTCCGCGGGCGAGGTGCTGGACGAGGCGGTTCTGGGGAGCATCGCGTACGGGGTTCTGGAGCTACGCATACCGCTCGTGCTCGTCCTGGCGCATCAATCGTGCGGAGCGGTCGCCGCCGCGGTCCACGCCGACGAGTCGGGCGACCCGCTGCCCGCCCACGTCCAGTACCTGGCCGATCAGATACGGCCGTCCATCGATCACGGTCGGCAGGGCGAGGCCCGCGTCGACGCGACGATCGATGCGCATGTGCGCAACGTCCGCGGACGGCTCGCGGCCGAACCCGACCTCGCCGGGAAGGTGGCGGCGGGCGAACTCGCCGTGGTCGCGGCCCGCTACGAGCTCCGCGACCAGCACGTACGCACCCTGGCCTGACGGCGGTGCCGCCTGCGGGCCCGTCCCGGTCGAGCTTCCGACCGGGACGGGCCGCCGTTCACGAGCTTCAGGCGTTGACGCAGACGTTGCCGGCGGCCGGGTTGAGCGCACCGATCACGTTGATGCTGTTGCCGCACAGGTTGATCGGAATGTGGATCGGGATCTGGATCACGTTGCCCGACAGCACACCGGGCGAGCCCGCCGCGATGCCCTCCGCGGTGGCGTCGGCCGACGCCGAGGACGCACCGCCCATGACCGCCAGGCCGAGCACCAGGGCCAGACCCGCACTCTTCAGAACACGCGACACGTGAATCTCCTTGTCACCGCACAGCGGCGCCGAAGCACCGCACGGCCCCGAGCGGGGTCGTCGCCCTTTCCTTCGGCAGCTGACGGCCTCCCGCCCTGGGTCAGGGCGCCCGGTTCCCTCGAAGAGGTGGCACCACGACTCCGTTCGGAGGTACGCGAGCGCCGTCGGGCCCCGGCCGCCACCCCGCCCGCGCGTCGGCGACGCGGCCGACGCGCGGCTCGTCTTCCAGGCTTCGTACCCGGCGCCCGGCCGATGGCATTTCTTAGCATCAGAGGTCAACTATTCGTCCCGTCGCCGCCCTGACGACTAGAAAGGTCGGGACCGGGCCGGACCCGCCGACGGGGATGATGCCACCCGTCGGTGACCGGAATGATGGCTAAGGCGGTGGATGCGCGTGCGTAGATGCGGCAGACTCGAATTGATAGCGGTCAGATTACTTCCGGAGAGACCGAGTTCAGACTCCTTCACCTGACGTGGTCGGCCCCGCCACAGCCTCTGTCCATGGGCGGTGCCGGGCTGACTCGGACGCAGGGAGGAGGGATTCCCCGACCTCCTCCCTGCGTATGCGGCTGCGCGTTTGCGCCTCGCATTCCCAGCCGCTCCGCACAGGCCCCGATGCGGCCTGATGCAAGCCGCCGACGTGCGGCTTTCGGGGATTCCGCCTCGTGCCACAACCTGGCCGACGCGATGATCCGGCTACCGTCCGAGTGCGTTCCGACGTGCACCGCACGCGGAATTGAGCCGGTTCGGAACGAATCCGTCGAACACAGCCGGAACAAGCCACCTGAGATTTTTCAAATGGGCACCCATCCGCAGGCGTTGGGGCAACGAAGGATCAGCGAGAGCCTCTGCAGGGCCTCGCACAAATCCCGTACGATCTGCGATTCCCGTCCTGGGGATCCACGGAACAGGAGCGAATGTGATAGTCAAGCGCGCCGGTCGCCACGTGGTTCTCGCCGCCATACCCGCCGCCGTGGTCCTGAGCCTCGGCCTTTCCGGACCAGCTCTCGCCGAGGGCGGAAAGGCGTACCAGATCGACCTTGCGCAGCTGAACGCATCAGGCTCCAGCGGTACGGTCATGCTCACCCTCAAGGGCAAGCAGCTGACCGTACAGATCGAGTCCAAGGGCATGGTGCCGGGGCAACCGTCGGCCCAGCATCTGCACGGTTCGACCAAGGGCCACGACTTCCACTGCCCGGACGCGACCGACGACACCGACGGCGACGGGGTACTCAGCAACACCGAGGCCACCCATGACTACGGCGACATCAACATCTCGCTCACCACGGGCGGAGACACCAAGCCCACGAGCGGCCTCGATGTGTTGCGCATGCCCGTCGCCGACGCGAAGGGCACGATCCGCTACAAGCGGACGATCGAGGTCGGCCAGGATGTGGTCGACCACATCAAGGACCTGCATGTGGTGCAGCACGGTATCGACCGCAACAAGAACAAGAAGTACGACTTCGAGGGCGCCGGCAAGAGCGAGCTCGACCCGAAGCTGCCCCAGGAGGCCACCGCTCCGACCAACTGCGGAGAGGTCAAGGGCGCGGCCGTGGGATCGATTCCCGTGGGCGGCATCGAGACCGGCGGCGGTACGACGGAGCACGCGGCCGCTCCGGTGACGATGCGCGACGGTGTGGCGATCACCGTCCTCGCGGTGGCGGCCGGTGCGGTGATCATCGGGCGCAAGCGGGCCGGCGGCGGGCCCGTCCGCCGGGAGACCACCGGGGGCGGCGCGTGAAGTCGACCCTCGTACGGTCCCCCCGCCGGGCCCTGGGCCCGCTGGCGGCCGTCGCGCTCGCGGGGCTGCTCCTCACCGGGTGCGGCGGCCAGAACGCGGCGGCGCCCCCCGCCCCCGCGGGGCAGAACCAGCAGGGCGGGGCGCCTCCCGCCGCGGACGCCGCTCCGCCCACCGGGAAGGCGCCCACGGCCGGATCGCAGAGCGGCGGGAGCACGGGTACGGGCGCGGGTGCCGGCTCGGGCCGGGCGGAGCAGGCCCTGGCCCGGTCCGCGCCGCAGAAGATCTCGATCCCCTCGCTCAACGTGTCCAGCTCCCTGGAGACCCTGCAGCAGAACGCCGACGGCACCATGCAGACCCCGAAGGACCCCGCGCTCGCGGGCTGGTACGAGCCGGGGCCGACCCCCGGCTCCCAGGGACCGGCCGTGATCGCCGGGCATGTCACGTGGAACGGCGCATCCGCGGTGTTCGAGAAGCTGAAGACGATGAAGGGCGGTGACACCATCAAGGTCACCCGGCAGGACGGCAAGACGGTCACGTTCACGGTGGACCGCGTAGCCGAGTACCCGAAGGCCGAGTTCCCGACTCTGGAGGTCTACAAGAACATCGACCATGCGGGCCTGCGGCTGGTCACCTGCGGCGGCAACTTCGACCCCAAGAAGCACTACTACGACAGCAACGTGGTCGTGTACGCCCGTATGACGGGCGCCGCGTAAGCAGAACCACGGGCCGGGAACATGCCCGTCGGCCGCAGGCCCCCACTGCGGCCGACGGGCCCGGCCGTCTCGGACGACGAGGGCCCACCCTTCGCCCCCTTCGCTCCCTTCGACGCGCACTCGTTCAGCGGAAGGCGTCGGCGTGCTCCGCGGCCCACTGCCGGAAGGGACGGGCCGGCGTTCCCGTGATCCTCGCGACCGTGTCGCGCACCCTCAGCAGCTCCTCGTTCACATCGCCGCCCGTGACGTCGAGCACCGCGTCCGCGGCGTCGGCACCGAAGACCGCGGCCATCCGCGCGTGGGCCTGCCCGCGGCTGATCTCGACGAAGGGCACCTCCCGGCCCAGGACCGCCGCGATGGCCGCGACCTGCTCGCGGGCGCTCACCGGCTCGGGACCGGTCAGCGCGTAGGTCCGTCCGTGATGGCCGGGTTCGGTCAGTGCCACCCGCGCCACCGCCGCGATGTCCGCGGGGTGGATGGTCGGCAACGCGGTCCCGGCGTACGGTGCGCGGACGGTCTCGTGGTCCCGGACGGTCCCGGCCCACATCAGGGCGTTGGAGGCGAACTGCGTCGGCCGCAGGATCGTCCAGGCCATGCCGCTCGCCTTCAGCAGCCGCTCCACCTCCAGGTTCTCGACGGCGGGGCCGAGGTGCGGGTGGGTCCGAACGGTGATGGAGGAGACCAGGACGACGTGCTCCACGCCTGCCGCACGAGCGGCTTCGAGGATGTCGGCGTCCGGTCCCAGGCGTGAGACGAGGAACAGCGAACGCACGCCGTCCAGCGCGGACTTCAACGTCCCCGGATCCGCGAGGTCGCCCTCCGCGGCCTCGACCCCCTCGGGGAGGACGGCCCGTGCGGCATCCCGGGTGAACCCCCTCAGCGGTCCGGCGCCGCGTGCGCGCAGCTCCTTCAGCAGGGCGCTGCCGATGTTTCCGGTGGCTCCGGTCACGAGGATCATGGGCGGGTGTCCCTTCGTCGGATGATCAACCGAGTGACACGCTAGAACCTCGATCATGGTTGAGGTCAAGGAGGCGTCGGGCCGTGCCGGCGGGCATACGGCGGCACCCGACCCGTCACCGGATCGGGTGCCGCACGTGCCTCGCGTCAGTCGGTGGTGTGCGTCCAACTCGTGCACAGGGCCCAGATGATGAACACGTCGATCGCGATGATGATGATCGACCACCAGGGCTGGTACGGCAGCCACATGAAGTTGAGGATCACGCTGATACCGGCGAGTGCGATACCGGCGCCCCGCGCCAGGTTCGAGCCGGCGAACAGGCCCACCCCGGTGAGGATGACGATGATCCCGACGATCAGATGGATCCAACCCCACGCCGTGAGGTCGAATTCGAAGACGTAGCTGCCGATGCGGGCGTAGACGTCGTCGTTGGCGATGGCCGCGATGCCCTGGAACACCGCGAGGCAGCCGGTCACCAGGAGGAGGACGGCGGCGAACAACGTGCCCACGTTCCCCGCGCCCTGGCTGTCGCCGCTTGGGTACAGCGGGGTGTTGCCCGGCGCGGGGCCGGTGTTCCAGTTTCCCCCGGTCGGTGTCGGCTGGCCCATGGAATTCACCTCACAGTTGGCGGTACAGCGCAGGACCGTCCTGCTCCGGCTCGTCGGTCACAGGCTTCGGTGCCCACATCGCAGTGTCGTCCGACGGTCCGGTTCCTGTGATCACCCGAAGCGGGTGGTCTTCGCCCGGGAGCACCGGGCGGCTGCGCACGGGGCGGCGGCTCCCGCTCAGGCGGGCAGCCGGCGCATTTCGAGCACCCGCAGGCCCAGGGACTGGAAGCGGGTGAGGAGCCCGTACAGGTGGGCCTCGTCCGCCACGCTGCCGAAGAGGAGCGTCTGCTCCGGTACGGGGATCCGGGCGAGCTCGGGAAAGCTCGCGGCGAGCGTGTCCGGTACGGCCCCCGAGATACGGAATTCGTAGCGCATGAGAGCACTCACTCCTCTCGGAACGAAGGCTTCGGGGTCCGGGCCGGTGCGAGAGCCCGGACCGCTTCCGGCCTTCACCGCCATCGTGGGCCCCCGGCCCGGGACTCGACATCGCCCGGTGCGGGCGAGAAACCCGCGCGGCGACCCCGCCCCGCCCCGCACGGCTCAGAGCATCCCGAGATCCTGCGCCCGGTGGACCGCCTCGCTGCGCCGGGTGACGCCGAGCTTGCGGTAGATGCTCTTCAGGTGGGTCTTGACCGTGTTGGCCGACACGTACAGCTCGGTCGCGATCTCCTCGGTGGACAGCAGCTCCGCGGCCTTGCCCAGCACCTCGGTCTCCCGCGCGCTCAGCGGTTCCACCACGGGTGGCTGCCCCTCGGTCCGCGGCGCGCGCGCCGTTCGGGCCGTACGGGCCGTACGGGCCGGGGTGCGGGGGGCCGGCCGGCCGTGCGACCACGCCGTCCGCGGGTCCTCGCGCAGGGTCCGGCGCACCCAGGGACCGCTCTCGGTGAAGATCCTGCGCAGCTCCTCGGGACGGGCGAGGGCCAGCGCTTCGTCGAGGTACCGGTGCGCCTGCGCGCAGTCGCCCCGCGCCTCGGCGATCCGCGCGCGGAGCAGGCAGGCATGGGCCCGTACCGGCGTCGGGACGCCGTCGTCCGCCGGTACGCCCGCCAGTGCCCGCTCCGCGTCCGCGGGACGGCCGGCATCCAGCAGGGCCCGGGCCCGGGCCAGCGCGCGCTCCGGCCGGTCAGCGTCCGGGGCCGGCGCCGCGTCCAGCACCCGCAGGGCCGCGGCGGCGTCGCCGCCCGCCAGGTGTACGGCCGACTCGGCCTCCGCCAGCGCGTCCGCCGCCCAGGCGGGCAGTCCCGCCGCATCCACCGCGCGCAGGGCGGCGAGCGCGGCGTCCCCGTCGCCCTCGGCCGCCGCGATCCGTGCCCCGATGACGGCGGCCCGGGCGGCGGTCGCGGGATCCGGGCGCGGCCCGGGCGCCGCGGTGGCCAGGTCCAGGTGGTGGCGGGCGGCCGGCAGGTCGTCCTGCTCGACGGCCACGCCCGCCAGGACGAGGTGGTCGATCCCGGACCGGCGTTCGGCCGGCAGGGCGGATCGCTCGGCGACGGTGAGGGAGGCGTTGGCGTGCTCGGCCGCCTGCCGCAACCGGCCGCGCAGCAGTTCGGTCAGGGCGAGTGAGCCGAGGGCGCCGCGGAGCGGGGCCTCCGTGCCCGGCGGACCGCACGCGGCGACGGCGGCGGTGAGGGTGGATCCGGCCCGGTCCAGGCGTCCGGCGCCCAGCTCGACGGCGCCGAGATGGGCCAGCAGCAGGGCGTGGAGCTCGGGGCGCTCGGCGACCAGGGCCGGCGGCAGCTCCCGTAGCAGCCGGTCGGCGTCGGCGGCCGCCCGTTCGACGGCCGTCAGGTCGTCGGCCGGCCGTCCGGCGAGTACGCCGAGGAAGGCGCGGCCGAACCGGGCCGCCGGGCCGCAGGCGTCCGCGAGCGGGTCGTCCGCGGACGGTGCGAGGGTGGCGTCGGCCCGCCGCAGTTCGGCCTCGCACCCCGGGAGGTCCTGTTCGGCCAGTCGGCAGGCCGCGCCGACCAGTGCGGGCGCCGGTCCGTGCGTCCCGGTCGGCATGTCGGCGAAGGCCCGGACCAGCTGATCGGCCTCCAGACCCGTCAGGAGGCGGCCGAGGGCGAGGTTGTCGACCAGCTGCGCCGCCGCGAACTGCCAGTCCTCGGCGGCGGCGCCCTGGAGCACCGCTTCCGTGAGCCGCCCGGTCCGGGCGAGCCAGCGCGCCGCCCGCCCGTGCAGCCGGGGTTCGAGGCCGGGGCAGCGTTGCCGCAGGTGCGCGCGCAGGACCTCGGCGAACAGCGGATGCAGCCGGTACCAGGCCGAGGCGTCGATCTGTTCCAGGAACGCGTTGTCGCGGGCCAGCCGGGCCAGGGTCCGTGCGCCGTCGTCCCGGCCGGTCAGGGCGTCCGCGAGATCCGGGTGGACGCGGTCGGTGACGCAGACGCGCAGCAGCAGGTCCTGGGTGGGGGGCGGCTGCGCGTCGAGCACCTCGGTGAGGAGGTAGTCGGCGATCGTGGTCCGGTCGGCCGCGAACTGGCGCAGGAACGCCTCCGGGTCGGCGCTGCGCTGCATCGCCAGGGCGCACAGGCGCACCCCTGCCGCCCATCCCTCGGTCCGCTCCATGAGCAGGCGGATTCCGTCGGGCGAGACGGTCAGACGGTGCTCGCTCAGCAGCGCCTCGGCGTCCGCTTCGGTGAATCTGAGGTCGGCGTGCCGGATCTCCGTGATCTCGCCGGCCGCCCGGTAGCGGTGCAGGGGCAGCAGGGAGTCCGAGCGGCTGGTGAGCACGATGCGCAGCCCGCCCGCCGCGTGGCGGAGTACGAAGTCCAGCCCCTCGCTCGTCGCGGGCGGCTGGGTGGTGTCGAACTGGTCGAGGACGAGGACCGCGGGCTGCGCGGAAGCGGCCAGCCCGTCCGCCAGGCGCACCAGGAACGACCGGGTCACTCCTTCGGCCCGGGTCGGCCGGCCCACCTCGGCGGGCAGGGCCGTCCCGCCTCGGTGGAGGGCCTCCAGCACGTAGGCCCAGAAGGCTCCGGGGGCGTCGTCGGGTTCGACGGTGAGCCACATGGGGGGACGTGTCGTGCGTCCGTCGGCCGCCCAGTGGGCGGTGAGCACGGTCTTGCCCGATCCGGCGGGACCGTTGATGAGGGTGAGCGGCCCCTGCGCCCCGGCCGTCAGCCGCACCAGCAGCTCGGGTCGGTGGACCAGCAGCTTCGGGACGGCCGGGGGCGCGAACCTGGCCGTGAGCATGGGGTCGCCGGTCGGCGCCCGGTGGCCCATGGAGGTCACCGGGGGTCCCACGGGGGTACGGAGTGTGATCGGCCCACGCTTCCCACTGAACCGGTGATCGGTGGTGATCACCAGTCGTGTTCACCCGGTCCGGGTGATGCCGGGTGAGGCCGGGTGAGGTCCGGGCACCACCACCCGTGCGGACCCGGCGGGCCAGGGTCCGGGTGCGGTGTCGCCGTGTGGGCCGGTCGTGGGCGGACGGAAGGTCGGATCATGAGGCCCGGCGTAGGGTACCGGGATGATCGAGACACCCGAGGTGTTCACGCGGACCACCGTCGAGCGGGAGGGCGCGGCCGGCGCCGCGTGGCTCGCCGAACTCCCGCACATCGTCGATGAGTTGCTGACGCGCTGGCAGTGCGTACCGGACCGTGCGGTCATGCACGGAGGGGTCGGGATCATCGTTCCGGTGCTGCGGCGGGCCTCGGAGCCGGCCGTGCTGAAGGTGTCCTTCCCGCACCCCGGCAACGTCCACGAGCCGGACGCGTTCGAGGCGTGGGCGGGGAACGGCGCGGTCCTGCTGCACGAGCGCGACGACGCGCGCTTCGCGATGGTGCTGGAACGGGTCCGGACCTCGACGCTGGAGGAGGTCCAGGACGGTGACGAGGTCGTGACGGTGGCGGGGCGGCTCAGCCACCGCCTGGCCGTCCCCGCACCGGCAGGCCTGCCCCGGCTGCGGGACCGGAGCGACTCCTGGGAGGAGCAGCTGCGCCGCGATCAGGTGGAGTTGACGCACACGATGGCGCCGTACGTGGTGGACGCGGCGGTGGCGACCGTCCACGAGCTGGGGCGCAACCAGCCGGACGTCCTGATCCACGGTGACCTCCACGCCCGGAACATCCTGCGCGCGGACCGCGAGCCGTGGCTCGCCGTCGACCCCAAGGGCTATGTGGGTGACCCGGCCTACGACGGCGGCACCCTGCTCAAGACGCGCGCCTTGACCCTCCTCGGAGCCGAGGACCTCGGCAAGGCGGTCCACCGCACCCTGGACCTCTTCGTCGATGCCGCGGAGCTCGATCGCGAACGCGTCCGACGTTGGGCTCAGCTCCACGCCGTACAGGCGGCGTTCTGGGGCCGTCGGCACGGCTTCCGGGTCGCCCGCGGCGGCCCGATGCTCGACTGGATCACGGAGTTCGCCGACCACCTGGCCCGGTTGCTGACGCGGCCGGCCTGATCGCGGACGGCCGGGCCGTCCCTTCTCCCGTACACGGTGCGGCGCGGGTGCGGCGACACCACTCGCCCCACCCGCGCCGTTCCCTTGCGTCTCCGGCGCACCCTCTGCCCTGGAGACCCGCCGGGGCCCCTCAGCCCCGGCCGTACGTGTGGAACCCGCGGCCGCTCTTTCGGCCGAGCAGACCCGCCTGCACCATCCGCTGGAGCAGCGGGGGCGGCGCGTACAGGGGTTCCTTGAACTCCTCGTAGAGGGATTCCGCGATGGCCGCGACGGTGTCCAGGCCGATCAGGTCCGCCAGTTTGAGCGGGCCCATCGGGTGCGCGCAGCCCAGTTCCATCCCGGCGTCCACGTCCTCGGGGGCGGCGAACCCGGATTCGGCCATGCGGACGGCCGAGAGGAGGTAGGGGATCAGCAGCGCGTTCACCACGAAGCCGGCCCGGTCCTGGGAGCGGACGACGGTCTTGCCCAGGACGTCGCGCGCGAAGGCCTCCACGGTGTCGAGGGTGTCGCGCGAGGTGTGGAGGGAGGAGACGACCTCCACGAGGGGCAGGACGGGGACGGGGTTGAAGAAGTGCAGGCCCACGACCCGGTCGGCGCGGCCCGTGGCCATGCCCAGCCGCATGATCGGGATGGCCGAGGTGTTCGTGGCGAGGATCGCTTCCGGGTCCGCCACGATCTTGTCGAGGGCGGCGAAGACCTCGGTCTTGGCCTCGGGGTTCTCGGTGACGGCCTCGATGACGAGCTGCCGGTCGGCGAGGTCCTCCAGCTCGCCGGTGAAGACGAGCCGGGCCGATGCGTCCTCGGCGGAGATCCGGTCCAGTTTGCCGCGCTGCACGGCTCGTTCGAGGGAGACGGCGACGCGTTCCCGGGCGGCCCGGGCGGCCGCGTCGTCCGACTCGGCGACGACGGTGTCGAGGCCGGCGCGGGCGCACACCTCGGCGATGCCGGCGCCCATCCGGCCGCCGCCGACGACACCGACCCGGCGGATCGACGGGGTCATGAGCGGTTCTCCGTCCGGCGGACGAGATGGCGGGTGTACGCCTCGGGAGTGAAGAAGGCGGGCAGGCCGGGGGTGAGCGCGGTGTTCACGAAGACCTCTCGGGCCTCGGTGACCCGGGCCCGCGGATCCTCCTCCTCCAGTGCCGCGCATTCGGCGTCGAGGAGGTCGAGGACCGTCGCCCGGTCGGCCTGGTCGTGCCGCAGCCACTGCCAGATCTGGACGCGGGCGATCTCGGCGGTCGCGGCGTCCTCCATCAGGCCGTAGAGGGCCACGGCGCCGCTGCCGCGCAGCCAGGCGTCGAAGTAGCGCAGGGCTACGGCGACGTTCGAGCGGATCCCCTCCCGGGTGGGGGGCGCGGCGATCCGGCGGACGGACAGCAGGTCGGCGGCCGTGATCTCGACGTCCTCCCGGGTCCGGTCGAGCTGGTGGGGCCGCTCCCCCAGGACCTCGTCGAAGACCTCGCGGCAGACGGGGACCAGTCCGGGGTGGGCCACCCAGGAGCCGTCGAAGCCGTCCTCGGCCTCCCGTTCCTTGTCGAGGCGGACCTTGGCGAGGGCGGCGGTGTTCGCCTGCGCGTCCCGGCTGGGGACGTGGGCGGCCATCCCACCGATGGCCTGGGCGCCGCGCCGGTGGCAGGTGCGTACGAGCAGCTCGGTGTAGGCCCGCATGAAGGGGGCGGTCATGGTGACCGCGGCCCGGTCGGGCAGTTGGAAGTCGGTGCGGTGGCCGAAGGTCTTGATCAGGCTGAAGAGGTAGTCCCAGCGGCCGGCGTTCAGCCCCGCGCTGTGTTCGCGCAGTTCGTGGAGGATCTCCTCCATCTCGAACGCCGCGGTGATCGTCTCGATGAGGACGGTGGCGCGGACGGTGCCGCGGGGGATGCCGAGGAGTTCCTGGGCGTGGCGGAAGATGTCGTTCCACAGGCGCGCCTCGTACCGGTTCTCCAGCTTGGGCAGGTAGAAGTACGGGCCGTGGCCCGCGTCGATCTGCCGCTGGGCGCAGTGGAAGAAGTACAGGCCGAAGTCGACGAGGGACGCGGACAGGGGCCGGCCGTCGATCTCCAGGTGCTCTTCGAGGAGGTGCCAGCCGCGCGGACGGACCATGATGGTCGCGAGCTGCTCGCCGAGGTGGTACTCCTTGCCCTCCGGGGTGGTGAAGTCGATGCGCCGTTCGACGGCGTCGAGCAGGGTCAGCTGGCCGCCGATGACGTTGGTCCAGGTCGGGGCGGTGGCGTCCTCGAAGTCGGCCATCCAGACCTTGGCACCGGAGTTCAGGGCGTTGACGGCCATCCGCCGTTCGGGCGGGCCAGTGATCTCGACGCGGCGGTCGGTGAGGCCGGGCGCGGGCGGGGCGACGCGCCAGTGCGGGTCCTCGCGCAGGGCGCGCGTGGCGAGCGGGAAGTCGAGCGGGGTGCCGCCGGCCAGGTGGCCCGAGCGGCGTCGGCGCTCCTTGAGGACCTCCAGGCGGCGCTCCGCGAACGCGGTGTCGAGCCGGCCGATGAACTCCAGGGCCTCGGGGGTCAGGATCTCCTCGTGGCGCTCACCCGGCGCGCCGAGAACCTGGACGCTGCTGGTCAGGGACGGGAGGGGCATGCGGTTCTCCTCAGGCGGGGCGGGGGTGGGTGCCCGGGGGAGGTCCCTCGGGCACCCGTCGGAAGGGGCCGCCGGGCGGGCGGGGCCGACCGGTGGGCGGGGCCGGCGGGGCGGCTCACGCCCGTCGGTGGCTCAGTGGAACTGCTCTTCCTCGGTGGAACCGGCGAGCGCGGTGGTGGAGGAGGCCGGGTTGACGGCGGTGGAGACGAGGTCGAAGTAGCCGGTGCCGACCTCGCGCTGGTGCTTGACGGCGGTGAACCCCTGTGCCTGGGCGGCGAACTCGCGCTCCTGGAGGTCGACGTAGGCGGTCATGCCGTGCTCGGCGTAGCCGCGGGCGAGGTCGAACATGCCGTGGTTGAGGGAGTGGAAGCCGGCGAGGGTGATGAACTGGAAGCGGTAGCCCATCGCGCCGAGCTCCCGCTGGAACTTGGCGATCTGGTCGTCGTCCAGCGCGGCCTTCCAGTTGAAGGAGGGCGAGCAGTTGTAGGCCAGCATCTGGTCGGGGTACCGCGCGTGGATCGCCTCGGCGAACTCGCGGGCCTGGGCCAGGTCCGGGGTGCCGGTCTCGACCCAGATGAGGTCGGCGTACGGGGCGTAGGCGAGGCCGCGGGCGATGACCGGGGCCATGCCACCCCGGACGTGGTAAAAGCCTTCGGCGGTGCGCTCGCCGGTGCAGAACTCCGCGTCGCGCTCGTCGACGTCGCTGGTCAGGAGAGTGGCGGCGAGGGCGTCCGTACGGGCGATGATCAGGGTCGGGGTATCGGCGATGTCGGCCGCCAGGCGGGCCGCGTTGAGGGTACGGACGTGCTGCGCGGTCGGGACGAGGACCTTGCCGCCGAGGTGGCCGCACTTCTTCTCGGAGGCCAGCTGGTCCTCGTAGTGGATGCCGGCGGCGCCCGCCGCGATCATCGCCTTGGTGAGCTCGAAGGCGTTCAGCGGGCCGCCGAAGCCGGCCTCGGCGTCCGCGACGATCGGCGCGAGCCAGTCGGTCGTGTCGGTGCCGCCCTCGGCGGTGGCGATCTGGTCGGCGCGCAGCAGCGCGTTGTTGATCCGACGGACCACCTGGGGGACCGAGTTGACCGGGTAGAGGCTCTGGTCGGGGTAGGTGTGTCCGGCCTGGTTCGCGTCGGCGGCCACCTGCCAGCCGGAGAGGTAGATCGCCTGGAGTCCGGCGCGCACCTGCTGGACCGCCTGACCGCCGGTGAGGGCGCCGAGGGCGTGGATGTAGTCCTGCTCGTGGAGCTGTCGCCACAGCCGCTCGGCGCCGCGCCGGGCCAGGGTGTGCTCCTCGCGGACGCTGCCCGAGAGCCGCACCACGTCCTCGGCCGTGTAGGTGCGCTCGATGCCCGCCCAGCGAGGGTCGTCGGCCCACCGCTGCTTGAGCTGCTCGGCCGCCGCCGTCGTGTTCGCCTCTGCCATGACCGTCACCGTTTCCATCCGTCGCTGGTCTTGCCAATGAGTCGGACCGTGGGCCCGACGACTTGGCACTCTGTGCCTGTTAGGGAGCTGCGGCCGCCGAACCCGGCCCGGGGCCGAAGCTGAGCAATGCTGCCGAACCGCCGGGTCGAACCTCCTGGATGGCCGAAATCAGGGCGTGAATCGGGCCAGTCTGTTCTTCCCGGCCGCCGTGTCCGGCGGGCCGCTGCACCGACTCTGGCACTGACACCGAGTGCCATCAAGGAGGTACATCTGCCAAGGTCTGCGAATCTTCGGCATCGAAATTGCCAAGGTTGCGAAGGGATCGGTCGATGAAGATCCCCGTATTCTGACGTCGCGTGTCGGGCCCGGAACGGCGAGGGAGTGCGGTGAGCAAGACGTACGCGGGGGCGCGGTTGCGGCGGCTGCGCGAGGAGCGGCGGATGACCCAGGCCGACCTGGCCCGGGTGCTCGCCATCTCCCCCAGCTACCTCAACCAGATGGAGCACGACTCCCGGCCGCTCACCGTTCCGGTGCTGCTGCGGTTGACCGAGGCCTTCGGGGTGGATCCGGGCTTCTTCTCGGAGCGGGACACCAGCCGGCTGGTCGCCGACCTGCGCGAGGCGCTCGCGAACGAGGTGGCCGAGGCGCGTGTCTCCCCCTCCGACCTGGCCGAACTGGCCACCCGGATGCCCGCGGTCGCCTCGGTCCTGCTGGACCTGGGCCGGCGCAGCCAGCTGCTGGCCGAGCGTCTCGCCGACGCGGCCGACGGGCGGGACGTGGCCGCCGACAGCCCACGCTCGCCCCATGAGGAGATCCGCGAGTTCTTCTACCGCCGGCAGAACTACCTCCACGACACCGATCTCGCCGCCGAAGGCCTCGCCGCCGAGATCGGCATCCGCCCGGGGGACGTCATCCGCGCGCTGACCCGCCGGCTCGCCGAGCGGCACGGGATCCGGACGGCCACGGACTCCGACCGGCTGCACCACTACGACGCCACCGCCCGGGTGTTGCACCTGTCGAACCGCCTCCGGCCGGGACAGCAGGCGTTCCGGATGGCCACCCAGCTGGCGCTGATCGAGTACGGGGCCGAGCTGGACCGGCTGGCCGCCGAGGACTTCCCGCCCGGCTCCCCCGTCCACGGCCTCGCGCGGATCGGCATCGCCAACCACTTCGCGGGCGCGCTCATCCTCCCGTACCGCGCCTTCCACGCGGCCGCCGAGGAGTTCCGCTACGACATCGAGCGGCTCACCGACCACTTCGGGATCGGCTACGAGACGGTCTGCCACCGGTTGAGCACCTTGCAACGGCCCAGGCTGCGCGGGGTGCCCTTCTCCTTCGTGCGGGTGGACCGGGCCGGGAACATGTCCAAACGACAGTCGGCGACGGGATTCCATTTCTCCCGCGCGGGCGGCACCTGTCCCCTCTGGAACGTCTACGAGGCCTTCGCCGCGCCCGGCCGTATCCACGTCCAGGTGGCCGCCATGCCCGACGGACAGCGGTATCTGTGGACCACCCGGGCCGTCACCCGCCACCGCGGCGGCTGGGGGGAGCCGGGCAAGACCTTCGCGATCGGACTCGGCTGCGAAATCCGGCACGCCTCGCGCCTCGTGTACGCGGACGGGCTCGACCTCGACAACACGGCGGCGGCCACCCCCATCGGCATGGGCTGTCGGCTCTGCGAACGCCTCGACTGTCCGCAGCGGGCCGTGCCGCCGCTCGGCCGGGCGCTGGCCGTCGACGAGAACAGCAGCACCTTCGTCCCGTACCCGGTGACCGGGAACCCGGGCCCCACGACGTAGGGCTGAGGGGACGTCAGGCCGCGGACGCCGACCGAAGGCGCGCGGCGGCGGCTCTGGACTTACTAGGACGTCCAACTATATGTTCGTGGCACAAGGTCCGCGGTGCAGGGAAGCCGGTGAGAAACCGGCACGGTCCCGCCACTGTGACCGGGGAGTGTGCTGCCATCCACACGCCACTGACGAGCTTCGTCGGGAAGGCGGGCGGCACGCGGGGATCCGGGAGTCAGGATACCGGCCGCGGATGTTCCGTGTTGTCCACGAGGATGGAGCAGACACGCATGGCACCGGTTTGTACCCACGACCCTGGTGATCCGGCGGAGCGCGCGCACATGTCCGCACGCTCGTAGTCCCACGGCCTTCCCCAGCGGCGCACCCCATCGGGTGCCGTCCGCCGGTCAGCCGTGCCATCCCCGGATCCCACCTGACGAGAGCAGGCAACCATGGTCCGTGAACTCACCCATTTCATCGGCGGCAAACACACCACCGGATCCTCCGGTCTCTTCACCGACGTGTACGACCCCAACACGGGCGCCGTCCAGGCCCGGGTCCCGCTCGCGGGGCGCGCCGACACCGAGGCCGCCGTCGCGAACGCCGTGGAGGCGCAGGCCGACTGGGGGCAGTGGAACCCGCAGCGTCGCGCCCGCGTCCTGTTGCGCTTCCTCCAGCTGGTCGAGGCCGAACGTGACGCGCTGGCCCGGCTGTTGTCCTCCGAGCACGGCAAGACCGTCGCCGACGCCCATGGTGACCTGCAACGCGGCCTGGAGGTGGTCGAGTTCGCCGCCGGTGTCCCCCACCTGCTGAAGGGCGAGTTCACCGACAACGCGGGCGGCGGGATCGACGTGCACTCCCTGCGCTCACCGCTGGGCGTGGTCGCCGGGATCACCCCCTTCAACTTTCCCGCGATGATCCCCCTGTGGCAGGCCGCACCTGCCCTGGCCTGCGGAAACTCCTTCATCCTGAAGCCTTCCGAGCGGGACCCCTCCGTACCGCTGCGCCTCGCCGAGCTGTTCCTGGAGGCCGGCCTGCCGCCCGGTGTGCTCAATGTGGTCAACGGCGGGAAGGAAGCCGTCGACACCCTGCTGGAGGACCCGCGCGTGCAGGCCCTCGGCTTCGTCGGCTCCACCCCGATCGCCGCCCACATCTACGCGACCGCCGCGGCCCACGGCAAGCGCGCCCAGTGCTTCGGCGGCGCCAAGAACCACATGATCGTGATGCCCGACGCCGACCTCGACCAGGCCGTGGAGGCCCTCATCGGCGCCGGCTACGGCTCCGCGGGCGAGCGCTGCATGGCCATCGCCGTCGCCGTCCCCGTCGGCGAGGAGACCGCGAACGCGCTGGTGGCGAAGTTGAAGGAGCGGATCGCCACCCTGCGGGTGGGTCGCTCCGACGATCCGGAGGCCGACTTCGGGCCGTTGGTCAGCCGCGACGCCCTCGACCGGGTGAACCGCTACGTCGACATCGGCGCCACCGAGGGCGCCGAACTCGTCGTGGACGGACGCGGGTTCACCCTGCCCGGGCACGAGAACGGCTTCTTCGCCGGAGCCACCCTCTTCGACCGCGTGACCCCGCAGATGCGGATCCACCGCGAGGAGATCTTCGGCCCGGTCCTGTCCGTCGTACGGGCCGCCGACTACGAGGAGGCCCTGCGCCTGCCCACCGAGCACCCGTACGGCAACGGTGTCGCGATCTTCACCCGCGACGGCGACACGGCGCGCGACTTCACCCGCCGGGTGGGCGCCGGCATGGTCGGCGTCAACGTGCCGATCCCCGTCCCCGTGGCGTACCACACCTTCGGCGGCTGGAAGCGGTCCGGCTTCGGCGACCTGAACCAGCACGGCCCCGACTCGATCCGCTTCTACACCCGGACCAAGACCGTCACCTCGCGCTGGCCCTCCGGGGCCAAGGAGACCGCGAGCTTCACCATCCCGACGATGGGATGAGCCCGGTGACCACCACCCTCACCCCCGATCAGCTCGCCCTCGCCGAGGTCACCCTCGACTTCGCCCAGGAGCAGCTCGGCCCGAACGCCGTCGCCTGGGACCAGGACAAGCACTTCCCGCTGGACGTGATCCGCAAGGCGGCGGACCTCGGGCTCGGCGGCGTCTACGTCCGCGAGGAGCACGGCGGTTCCGGCCTCTCCCGGGCCGACGGCGTGCTCGTCTTCGAGACCCTCGCCACCGGCTGCCCCTCCATCGCCGGATACCTCTCCATCCACAACATGGTCGCCTGGATGATCGACCGGTACGGGGACGCGGACCAGCGGGCCCGCTGGCTCCCCGACCTGTGCGCCGCCCGGTCGCTGGGCAGCTACTGCCTGACCGAACCCGGCGCCGGCTCCGACGCGGCCGCCCTGCGCACCCGGGCCCGACGCACCGACGACGGCTACGTACTGACCGGGGTCAAGCAGTTCATCTCCGGCGCGGGCGCCTCGGAGGTCTACATCGTCATGGCACGTACGGGCGGGGAGGGTTCGGGCGGCATCTCCGCGTTCGTCGTCGAACGCGGCGACCCCGGGGTCTCCTTCGGCCCGAACGAGCGCAAGATGGGCTGGAACGCCCAGCCCACCCGCCAGGTGATCCTCGACGGGGTCCGCGTCCCCGCCGACCGGCGGCTCGGCGCCGAGGGCGACGGCTTCCGCATCGCCATGAACGGCCTCAACGGCGGCCGCCTCGGCATCGCCGCCTGCTCACTGGGCGGCGCGCAGAGCGCGCTGGACCGCAGCCTCGTGTACCTGGCCGACCGGGAAGCCTTCGGGGCCCGGTTGTCGCAGGCCCAGGCCCTGCAGTTCCGGCTCGCCGACATGGCCACCGAGCTGGCCGCGGCACGCGCCCTGGTCCGTCAGGCCGCCGACGCCTTGGACCGGGGCGACCCGCTGGCCCCGCAACTGTGCGCGATGGCCAAGCGGTTTGCCACGGACACCGGGTACACGGTGGCCGACCGGGCCCTCCAGCTCCACGGGGGCTACGGCTACTTGAGCGAGTACGGCATCGAAAAGATCGTCCGCGACCTTCGGGTCCACCAGATCCTGGAAGGCACCAACGAGGTCATGCGCATCATCGTCGCCCGCGGGCTCACGGAGGCCCTGCGATGAACCACGACTCCCCCGGGAACCACACCCGGGACCACGTGCTCCTGCGGACCGAGGGCCGCACCGCCTACATCACCCTCAACCGCCCCCAGGCACTCAACGCCCTCAGCCACTCCATGGTGCTGCGACTCGACGAGGCGCTCGCCCGCTGGCAGGACGACCCGGACGTCACGGCCGTCGTCATCGATGGCGCCGGCGAACGGGGCCTGTGCGCGGGCGGTGACATCCGCGCGATCTACGAGGACGCCCGCACGGGCGGCACCGCCTCGGCCGACTTCTGGCGCGACGAGTACCGGCTCAACGCCCGCATCGCCCGCTACCCCAAGCCGTACGTCGCCCTCATGGACGGCATCGTCATGGGTGGCGGCGTCGGGATCTCGGCCCACGGCACCGTGCGGATCGTCACCGAACGCTCCCGCGTGGCCATGCCCGAGACCGGCATCGGCTTCGTCCCCGACGTCGGCGGCACCTACCTGCTGGCGCTCGCGCCCGGCGAGCTGGGCACCCACCTGGCCCTGACGGGGGCACCGGCCGGTGCGGCGGACGCGCTGCTGTGCGGGCTCGCCGACCACTTCGTGCCCTCGGAGCTGCTGCCGCGGCTGGCCGCGGACCTGGCGGGTGACCCCGTGCACGAGGTGCTGGAACGGTACGTCGCACCCGCGCCCGCGCCCGCCGGCACGCTCGCCGAGGACCGTGAGTGGATCGACCACTGCTACGCGCCGGACACGGTGGAGGACATCCTGGAGCGCCTGCTGCGCAGCGACGCGCCGGCGGCGAAGGAGGCCGCCGCGACGCTCCGCTCCAAGTCGCCCACGGCGCTCAAGGTGACCCTGGCCGCCCTGCGCCGGGTGCGTGCGCTCGGCCCGCTGGAGAAGGCTCTGGAGCAGGAGTACCGGATCTCCTGCGCGGCGCTCTCCTCCCCCGACCTGGTGGAGGGGATCCGCGCCCAGGTCGTCGACAAGGACCGCAGCCCTCGGTGGTCGCCGCCCTCCCTGGCGGAGGTGACCCCGGCGGACGTGGAACGGTTCTTCGCCCCGCTCGGCACACACGAACTGGGGCTGGCCCCCGCCCACGCGACGTCGGAGGTGCCCTGGTGAGTACGACCGTGGCGTTCATCGGACTGGGCCACATGGGTGGCCCGATGGCGGCCAACCTCGTCCGGGCCGGACATCGCGTCCTCGGCTTCGACCTGGTGCCGGAACTGCTGGCCGACGCCGCGGCGACGGGGGTGGAGCCGGCGGCCTCGGCCATCGCCGCGGCCGCCGACGCCGACGTGGTGATCACCATGCTGCCGGCGGGTGGGCACGTCCTCGCCCTGTACCGGGAGGGCGGGCTGCTCGGCGCCGCGCGGCCCGGCACCTTGTTCGTCGACTGCTCGACCATCGACGTGGCCGACGCGCGGGCGGCGCACCAGGCCGCGGGCGCGGCCGGTCACCGGTCCCTCGACGCGCCCGTCTCGGGCGGGGTGGTCGGTGCGCGGGCGGCGAGCCTCACCTTCATGGCGGGCGGCGGCGCCGAGGAGTTCGCGGCGGCCGAGCCGCTGCTCGGCGCGATGGGCAGGAAGGCCGTGCACTGCGGGACGGCGGGCGCCGGACAGGCCGCGAAGATCTGCAACAACATGATCCTCGCCGTCTCGATGATCGGGGTGAGCGAGGCCTTCGTCCTCGCGGAGAGCCTCGGCCTGGACCATCAGGCCCTCTACGACGTGGCCTCCACCGCCTCCGGCCAGTGCTGGGCCCTCACCGTCAACTGCCCGGTCCCCGGACCGGTTCCGGGCAGCCCCGCCAACCGTGACTACCTGCCCGGCTTCGCCGCGCCCCTCATGGCCAAGGACCTCGCCCTGGCGGCGAACGCCCTGCGGGCCGGCGGGGTGGAGGCACCGCTCGGCCTGAAAGCCGCCGAACTGTACGCCGACTTCGCCGCGGGCGAGGGCGCCGGCCTCGACTTCTCGGCGATCGTCCACACCCTGCGACCCAGGAACGGAACACCCGCATGACCTACGAAACGATCCTGCTGGAGCGCAAGGGGCGCGTGGCCGTCCTCACCCTCCACCGGCCCGAAGCCCTCAACGCCCTCAACCTCCAGGTGATGACCGAGGTGGTGGCCGCGGCGGAGGAGCTGGACCGGGACCCCGAGGTCGGCTGCATCGTGCTGACCGGCTCCGCGAAGGCCTTCGCGGCGGGCGCCGACATCAAGGAGATGCGGCCGCAGGGCTACATGGACATGTACCTGTCCGACTGGTTCACGGCGTGGGACCGCCTCGGCCAGGTCCGTACGCCCACCCTCGCGGCGGTCTCCGGCTACGCCCTGGGCGGCGGCTGCGAGCTCGCGATGCTGTGCGACATCCTGCTCGCCTCGGACACCGCGAAGTTCGGGCAGCCCGAGATCAAGCTCGGGGTGATCCCGGGGATCGGCGGTTCCCAGCGGCTCACCCGGGCCGTCGGCAAGGCCAAGGCCATGGAACTGTGCCTGACCGGGCGCACCATGGACGCCGTCGAGGCCGAACGGGCCGGGCTGGTCTCCCGGATCGTCCCGGCCGACGAGCTGCTGTCCGAGGCGCTCGCGGTCGCCGAGACCGTCGCCGGGATGTCGAAGCCGGTGGCGATGATGGCCAAGGAGGCCGTGAACCGGGCCTTCGAGACCACCCTCACCGAGGGCGTCCGCTTCGAACGTCGGCTGTTCCACGCGGTCTTCGCCACGGCCGACCAGAAGGAGGGCATGTCCGCCTTCGTCGACAAGCGCCCGCCCCGCTTCGGCCACAACTGAGGCAAGCGCGAAGGCCGGGTACGGCGCTGTTCCGCGCGCCGTACCCGGCCGTCGGCCGACTCCCGGTGCCACCTAGCGTCGGCTGCGTACGAGCAGGTGGAGGAAGTACGGCGTGCCGATCACCGCGGTCATCAGGCCGGCGCCGAGCTGGGCCGGGGCGATCACGGTGCGGCCCACCAGGTCCGCCGTACAGACGAGGACGGCGCCGAGGAGCACCGCGACCGGGACCACCCGGTGGTGCTGCCGACCCACGAGCGCGCGGGCCGCGTGCGGTGCGACGAGCCCCACGAAGCCGATCGTGCCGGCGGCGGCCACGGCGGTGGCGCTGAGCAGGACGCCGAGCAGGAGGAAGCCGAAGCGGCTGCCGCCCAGGCTCAGTCCGAGCAGCCTCGGGGTGTCCTCGTCGAGCGACACGAGGTCGAGTTCGGTGCGCCGGGCGACCGCGACGACCAGGCCCACGACGAGCACGATCGCGAGCGGCACCACGTCCGGAAGGGTCCGGCCGTAGGTGGACCCGGAGAGCCAGGTGAGCGCCTTCGTGGCGTTGAACGGGTCGGTGAGGATGATGAGGAGGCTGACGAGGGCGGCCGAGGCGGTCGCGACGCCGAAGCCGACCAGGACCAGTCGGTTCTGCTGGAACCCGCCGCGTGCGGCCAGCCCGAAGACGATGACGGAGCTGAGGGCGGCGCCCGCGAACGCGGCGCCGGCCACGCTCCAGGATCCGGCCAGGGGCACGGTCGTCACGAGGAGCACCGCGCCCAGCGCCGCGCCGCCGGAGACGCCCAGGATGCCCGGTTCGGCGAGCGGGTTGCGGGTCACGGCCTGGACCAGGGTGCCGGCCAGGGCGAGCGCGGCGCCGGCGAGGAGGGCGGCCACGACGCGGGGCACACGGGTGTCGAGGACGAAGGTGGTCGTCCGGCCGGCCCGTCCCTGGGCCCAGTTCAGGACGTCGCCGAGCAGCAGTTTGCTGTCGCCCACCAGCACGGCGGCGACGATCACGCCGACCAGGACGGCCACCAGGACCGCCGTGGTGACGAGGAAGACGGTCCGGCTCCTGATCCGCAGCCGGTCGACGGCGGCGGCTGTGGCGGTGTCCTTGACCCGGATGGCCATGACGATCAGGAAGACGGCGCCGACCAGGCTGGTGACCACGCCGGTGGGCACGGCGACCGCCACATCGGTGCGTACGACGGCGCGCAGCAGGACGTCGGAGCCGAGCACGAGGGCCGCACCGGTGAGACCCGCGACCGGCAGGCTCGCGCGGTTACGGGTGAACCCGCGGAACCTGCGGGCGAGCGGGCGGACCAGGGCGGGGGCACACATCCCGACGAAGCCGACGGGGCCGGCGAGCGTGACGGCGGCCGTGGAGAGCAGGGCGGCGAGTACGACGGCGGTGACCCGGGTGGACCGGACGGGGACGCCGAGGCCGCGGGCGGCGTCGTCGCCGAGGGCCAGGGCGTCGACGCGGCGGGCGAGGAGCAGCAGTCCGACGAGGCCCACGAGGCCGATCGGTGCCATCTGCAGGACCCCGTCGAAGCCGTGTTGGGCGATGCTGCCCTGGTTCCACCGGAAGATGCCCGCGGTCTGCTGGGGGAACAGCAGGAGCAGGCCCTCGGTGATGGCGGAGAGGCCGAGGGTCAGGGCGCTGCCCGCGAGGACGAGCCGGACGGTGCCGGCGCCGAGGCCGGACAGTCCGAGGACGACGGCCGCCGCGGCGAGGCCGCCGACGAAGGCGACGCCGGAGGAGGCCAACAGCGGGAGCGAGGCCCCAGTGACGGCGAGGAGACCGAGGCCGAAGTAGGAGCCGGCGTTGACGGCGAGGGTGTCGGGCGAGGCGAGGACGTTGCGGCTGACCGCCTGGAGGGCGGCGCCCGCCATGCCGAGGACGGCGCCGACGAACAGGCCCGCGACCATTCTCGGGAGCCGGGAGGCGATGACGACGGACGCGTCGCCCGGGTCGGCCCGGCCGGTGAGCGCCCGCCACACCTCGGGCACGCCGACGGAGGCCGTGCCCTGGGTGATGTCCACGGCCGCGAGGCCGGCGACGAGGAGGACCAGCGCGGCCGTCACCGCGGCCGCTCCCGTCCGGGACGTGATCGACGACGGACGGGTGGCGGCAGTGGGTGCGGTGACGGCCATGGTGCTACTTCGTCAGTGCGGCGACGACGGAGTCGATGTACTTGTTCATCGACTCGGGACCGCCGAACATCCAGATGCCGTCGGGCAGTCGGTTGACGTTGCCCTTCTGCACGAACGGGAGCGAGGTCCACACCTTGTCCTGCGCGAGGACACCGGCGAACGGGTTGCTGTCCTTGTCGCCGTCGTTGCCGATGTAGGCGAACTCCACGTCACCGAGCTTGGTGAGGCCCTCGACGTCGCTGGTGGCCAGGCCGTAGGCCTCGTCACCCTGGACCGTCCAGGCGTTCTTCAGGCCGAGCTTCTCGTTGACCCCGCCGATGAGCGAACCGCTGGTGTAGGGGCGGATCGAGACCTGGTTGGAGATGACGTAGCCGTCGGCGAAGGCGTACGCGGCGCCGCCCTTGCCGGCGTCGGCGAGGGCCTTCTTGCCCTGGTCCAGCTTCGCCTGGAAGCCCTGCTTGAGCTTGTCGGACTGCGCGGTGGTGCCGGTGGCCTGGGCGATGAGGTCCAGGTTCTTGGTCATCTGCCCGATCGGGTCGGCGGCGTCGCCGGGGCGCACCTCGAGGACCGGGGCGACCTTGCGCAGCTGCTGCAGGGCGGCCGGCGGCAGGTCGGAGGTGGCGATGACGAGGTCGGGCTTGAGCGAGGCGATGGTGTCCATGCTGGGCTCGCCGCGCGTGCCGATGTCCTTGGGCTCGCCCTTCAGCGGGACGGCTGTGTTCCAGGTCTTGTAGCCGGCGACGTCGGCGACGCCGACCGGGTCGACACCCAGCGAGACCAGGCTCTCGACGACGTTCCACTCGGTGCCGACGACCTTCTTGGCGGGGCCCGCGAGCTCCACCTTCGCGCCCGAGGCGTCGGTGAGGGTGATGGGCGCGGCGGTCTTCTTCGCGTCGTCGGCGGCGGGCTCGGTGGTCCCGCAAGCGGTCAGGGTGACGGCCGCGACGGTGGCGGCGGCCACGGTGAGGAGGAGTCGTCTCATGAGGTGGTACTGAGCCTTTCGGTACGCAAGTGGTGTCGGCCTATCGCGCGGGTGCGCAACTGGCCTGTCCGGAAATCGGTTTCGACGTCGATGCGGATGCCGTAGGTGTCGGTCAGCCGCTCGGGGGTGAGGACGTCTTCGGGCCCGCCGTCGGCGATGACGCGTCCCGCGTGGAGCAGGACGATCCGGTCGGCCACGGCGGCGGCCTGGTCGAGGTCGTGCAGTACGGCGCCCACGGCGATCCTGTGGTCGTCCGCCAGGTCGCGCATGAGGTCGAGGAGTTCGACCTGGTAGCGCAGGTCCAGGTAGGTCGTCGGTTCGTCGAGGAGGAGCACGCCCGTCTCCTGGGCGAGGCAGCCGGCCAGCCAGACGCGCTGGAGCTGTCCGCCGGAGAGGTGCTCGGCGCCGCGTTCGGCGAGTTCCTCGACGCCCGTGAGGGCGAGCGCGCGGTCGACCGCGGCCCGGCCGCCCGGATCGTCCCGGCCCCAGCGTCCGCGGTAGGGGTAGCGGCCGAATTCGACGAGGTCCCGTACCGTCAGTCCGCTCGGGGTGGGGCGCCCCTGTGTCAGGAGGGCGACACGGCGGGAGAACTCACGGGGGCTCAGCGCGAAGCCGTCGGCGTCCCCGTCGATGACGAGGGTGCCGGTCCGTGGCCGCTGCAGCCTGGCTATCGTGCGCAGCATGGTGGACTTGCCGCTGCCGTTCGGTCCCACCAGGACGGTCACTTCGCCGGGTCGCAGCGTCATGGAGGCGTCGTGGACGACGTCGACGCCGTCGTACGCCACGGTGACGCCCTGGGCGGTGAGTTCATGACCCTGGGGACGCGTGGCCCCGGCGGTCTCTTCAGCTGCTTGCACGACGGTTAGGTTAGCCTAACCTCAGAGCATGGCAAGCACTTTCCCTCAAGCGATCGCAAGAGCGAGAACCAGCCATCTACGCACTTCGGGCATATCGCTTCGACGCGGAGTGCGGTAGGCGCATTGTTCGGGGAATGTACGGATGACGGCGCGCCCACCGGAGGGGCCGGTCGCCGCGGTTAGCATCGATGCTGCCAACCGCGGCTGAAAGGCAGTGATGACGGAGTCCAGGGGCCTCGTGCTGGTCGTCGAGGACGAGCGCCACATCTCCGACGTGCAGCGCCTCTACCTGACCCGCGAGGGCTTCGGCGTCCACGTCGAGGCCGACGGGAGGGCCGGCCTCGCGGCCGCGCGGCGCCTGCACCCGGTGGCGATCGTCCTGGACATCGGCCTGCCCGGCATGGACGGCATCGCCTTCTGCCGCGCCCTGCGGGACGCGGGCGACTGGACACCGGTCCTGCTCGTCACCGCACGCGGCGAGGAGGCCGATCGGATCCTGGGCCTCGAACTCGGCGCGGACGACTATCTGACCAAGCCGTTCTCCCCGCGCGAACTGGTCGCCCGGGTCAAGACCGTACTGCGCCGGGCGGCGGGCCCACCCGGACCCCCGCCCGAGAACACCGGCGGCCGGCTCAGCGTGGACCCGGTCAGCCGCACCGTACGCCGCGACGGCGAACCGGTAGAGCTCACCGCCACCGAGTTCAACCTGCTCCACCACCTCCTCCAGCACGCGGGCCAGGTCTTCACCCGCGAGCAACTGCTCGCCCAGGTGTGGGGGTACGCCCGCTACCGCGACACCCGCATGGTCGACGTGTTCGTCTCACAGGTACGCGCCAAGCTCGGCGACGCGAGCCCGATCCGGACGGTCCGCGGCGTCGGGTACAGCGCGACGGCCCCCGGCCCGTGAACCACTCCCGCCCCAGCTCCCTCGCCCGCAAGATCGTGGTGCTGACCACCCTCGTGGCGGCGCTCGCGGTCGCCCTCACCGGCCTGATCGCCTGGCAGACCGCCGCCCACGGCGCCGAACAGCGCGAACGCGACCAGCTGACGCGCCAGGCGACGGTGCTCAGCCGACTGCCGGCCGTGTCCGAGGCGCTCTTCACCGGCGCCCAGGTGCTGGCCGGACCGAACGAGGTGCAGCTCGCGGTCATCGCCCAGGACGGCACCGTGAGCGGAACCGCCGGCCCGGCCCTCGACAGGACGTCCAAATCGGCCCTGCTGGCGGGGAATCCCGTCTCCACCACCGGCATCCTCGGCGGCCAGGAGGTACTGCTGGTGGGGCGGCCCGGCGTGCGCGGCGGCGCCGTCGTACTGACCGAGCCGTACTCCGTCGTCACCGAGAACACGAACCGGATCCGCCGCAACGTGATCGTGCCGCTGGTCTTCGGCATGCTCGGCGCCGCTCTGGCCGGAGCGCTCCTGGCCCGCAGGATCGCCCGTCCGCTCGTGACGGCCGCGCAGATCGCGCACCGACTCGCCGACGGCGAACGCGGCGTACCGGCCCCGGTCGACGGCCCCCGGGAGACCGCGGACATCGGGCGCGCCCTCAACGTCCTGGATCGGGCGCTGGCCCACAGCGAGAACCGCCAGCGGGAGTTCCTGCTCTCCGTCTCCCACGATCTACGCACCCCGCTGACCGCGCTCCAGGGGTACGCCGAGGCACTCGCCGACGGCCTGATCGAGCCGGAGCGGGTGCCCGAGGTCGGCGGCATCCTGGCCGACGAGACCCGCCGCCTGGACCGGTTCCTCGGCGACCTGTTGGACCTGGCCCGGCTGGAGGCCGACGACTTCCGCCTGGACGTGGCCCCGGCCGACCTCCGCGCGCTGCTCTCCGAGGCCGCCGCCTTCTGGAGCGGCCTCTGCGCACGCCACGGCGTCGATCTCCGGCTCGAACGGCCGGACCGCCCCGTCGTCGTCGCGACCGACGCCTTCCGGGTCCGGCAACTGCTCGACGGTCTGGTACAGAACGCGCTGCGCGTCACCCCCGAGGGCGCGCCGCTGGTCCTCGCCGTCCGCCCGGCCGCCACGGGCGGCGGGGCGGAACTGCAGGTCCGCGACGGCGGACCCGGCCTCACCGACGACGACGTACGCATCGCCTTCGACCACGGCGCGCTCCACGAGCGCTACCGGGGCACCCGCCCGGTCGGCAGCGGCCTGGGGCTGGCCATCGCCCACCGCCTGACCGGCCGGCTCGGCGCCGGCATCCGCGTCGAGGGGCACGGTCCGGAGGGCGGCGCCTGCTTCACCGTCACCCTCCCGTCGTCGCCCGCCCCCCGCTGAGCCCGCCGCGACGGCGGCTCCCTTACATTCCCCGAACAATGCGCCCACGGACCCCTTACACGCACCGCGCACTGTGTCCCCATGAACATCGAATCGACCCGGCGGCCGGGGCTCCTCCACCGGAGCGGGCGCTGGTGCGCCCGGCACGCCTGGCGCGTCGTCGCCCTGTGGGTACTGGCACTGGTCGGCCTCGGGCTCGCCAACCACACCTGGGGCGGCACCTACGCGGACAGCTTCTCCCTCCCCGGGACCAGTACCCAGACCGGCGCCGACCTGCTGACGGCCCACACGGCCGGTGCCGGCGGCACGGCCTCCGCCCTCGTGATCACCTCCGACGAGGGGCCGGTCACCGATCACCGGGCGGCGATCGACGCGGCCGTCGCCAACCTGGGCCGGCTCCCGAACGTCCTGTCGGTGGCCGACCCGTTCACCACCCCCGGGGCGGTCTCCGCGGAGGGCGGAACCGCCCAGGTGACCGTCCGCTTCGACGGCAACCCGGCGAGCTTCGACCCTTCCTACCTCACCGAGGTGGACACCGCCGTCGAACCGCTGCGCGCCGACGACGTCACCGTCGAGTACGGGGCTCCGCTCGGCCAGCTGGCCACCCCCAAGTCCGCCGACCGCGCCTCGGAGGCGATCGGGCTGGCCGTCGCCGTGCTGGTGCTGCTGATCGGTTTCGGCAGCGTCGCCGCCACCGGCCTGCCCCTGGTGACGGCCGTGATCGGGCTGTCCGTGAGCCTGGCCGGACTGGGAGTGCTCGCCGGGCACTTCAGCTTCGCCCAGGCGGCCCCGACCCTGGCCGCGATGATGGGCCTCGGCGTCGGCATCGACTACGCCCTCTTCCTCGCCACCCGCTACCGGGCCCTGCTGCACGCCGGAGCCGACCCCGCCGAGGCGGTCGGCCGTACGGTCGCCACCAGCGGCCGGGCCGTGCTGGTCGCCGCCGCCACGGTGGCCATGGCCCTGTGCGGGTTGTGCGCCTCCGGCGTGGGCTTCATCGGTGCCCTCGGCGTCGCCGCCGGACTCAGTGTCCTCGTGGCCGCCGCCGCGTCGGTGACGCTGACCCCCGCCCTGCTGGGTCTGCTCGGCCGCCGGATCGACCGCCTCCACGTCCGCGAGCCGGTCGCCGAACCCTCCGGCGAGGCGGACGTCTGGCACCGCTGGGCCGTCCGGGTGAGCCGCCGCCCCTGGCTCTTCCTGGTCAGCGGCCTGCTCGTACTCGGCGTCCTCGCGGTCCCGCTCGCGTCCATGCGCCTCGGACACGTCGATGCCGGCGCCCAGTCCACCAGCCGGACCGACCGTCGGGCCTACGACCTGATCACCGAGGACTTCGGCCCCGGTGCCAACGGCCCGCTCACCGTGGTCACCCATCTCGACAGTCGGCACGCCGAGAGCGAGAGCCTGCGCCAGGGCCTCGCGGCCTCGCTGCGGCGCGAGCTGGCCGCCGTACCGGGCGTCGCCTCCGTCACTCCCCCGGTGCCCAGCCCCGACCGCGCCCTGCTCATCACCACGGTCGTGCCCACCACCGGCCCGCAGGACGCGGCCACCGCGGACCTGATCCACACCCTGCGGGACGAGACGGTGCCCCGGACGCTGTCGGGCACCGGAGCCACCGGCTACCTCACCGGTACGACCGCCGCCGCGCAGACCTTCACCGACACCCTGACCGCCAAGCTGCCCCTGATCATCGCCGTGGTCGTCGCCGCCGCGTTCCTGCTGCTGCTCACCGTCTTCCGCAGCCCGCTGGTGGCGCTGAAGGCCGCCGTGCTCAACCTCTTCTCCATCGCCGCCGCCTACGGCGTGGTCGTCGCGGTCTTCCAATGGGGCTGGGGCGGCGCACTGTTCGGCATCACCGAGAAGGTGCCCGTCGAGTCCTACGTACCCATGATGATGTTCGCGATCGTCTTCGGGCTCTCCATGGACTACGAGGTGTTCCTGCTCTCCCGGATCCGCGAGGTCTGGCTGCAGTCCGAGGACAACCACCTGGCGGTCGCCACCGGCCTCGCCGCCACCGCCCGTGTCATCACCTGCGCGGCACTGATCATGACCAGCGTCTTCCTCGCCTTCCTGCTCTCCACGAACGTCGCCGTCAAGATGCTCGCGCTGGGCCTGGGGGTCAGCGTCATCATCGACGCCACCGTGGTCCGCCTGCTGCTGGTACCCGCGTCCATGTACCTCTTCGGGCGCGCCAACTGGTGGCTCCCGGGCTGGTTGGACCGGTTCCTTCCGCACCTCGACCCGGAGGGCCCCGCCGACGCGCCCGAGCCCCCTGCCGCGCCCGGTCCCGATGCCGCGTCCGATCCCGGTACCTCCCCCGATCTCGCGCCCGCCCGAGGAGAACGGCGATGAAGCACGCCCTGACGAAGACCCGGGCGGTCCTGCGCCGGCACCTCGTCCTCACGGTCACGGCCACCGTGTTGCTGCTCGCCGTCGTCGCCACCGGCGCGGCCGAGTACACGGTCCGCGGTGTCATCCACGGCCGCGTGCTGAAGGCGGCTCCCGGCCTCGGCGACGACGTGGCGGTCGGTGTCGCCGGTGGCTGGGCCCTGTGGGACCTGGCGCACGAGAGCATCCCCCGGCTCGACATCAGCAGTGACGACGCCCAGGTCGGGCGGCTCTCCCAGGTCCGCGTCCGGGCGCGGCTGGACGACGTCCGCCTCGGCGGGACGACCACCGTCGCCGGCACCCATGCCGAGGTGACGGTCTCCACGCAGTCGCTCGCCGGCGCGATCCGTGCCGCCGTACCGTCCGTGGTGGTGGCCGCGGTCACCACCGACCCGGCGCGGGGGACGGTACTCGCGGACGTCGGCCCGGGCGGCCTCGGGCGGTTGACGCTGCGTCCGGTGCTCGCGGACGGCAAGGTCACCCTCGCCGTCGACGGGCTCACCCTGTTCGGCCGCTCCGTCCCCACCGACCGGCTCGGGATCGCCGCCGGCGGCCTCGGCCCGCAGGCGGGCGCTCCGAAGGAGTACCCGCTCGGGCTCGCCGCGACCTCCGCCGAGGTCCGTCCGGACGGTCTGCACGTCGCTCTGACGGGCGGCCCGAGCACCCTGTCCGACACCTGACGCCCGCCGCCGACCGGATTCGCCCGGAACGTTCCGTACCCGCCCGATGGCCGGATCACAGTGCATGACCGGGGCGTTCGAGCGACCGTTCGTACAGCCCCAGTTGGCGGCGGGTACGGTTCCGGCATGGATGTTTCCGCAATCAGTTCGATCGAGGACGACGACATCACCCCGGCGGTGGTGATCAAGGACATCGCACGTCAGCAGCTGGTGGAGCTGGGCGCCGCGGCGCTGTCCCTCGATACCGTGGCGCGTGCCGGCGGCTTTCCCCTCGCCGATGTCGAAGCCGTCTTCCCGCACCGCGACGCTCTGCTGACCGCGCTGGTCATCGACGCCTACGACGCGTCCGGCGAGGTGATGGAACAGGCCGACGGCGCGGCCACGAAGGCCGGCGCGTCCGGGGGCGCCCGGCTCCTCGCGGTCACCCGGGCGCTCCGGCGGTGGTCCTTCGACAACCCCGGCGAGTTCACCCTGATCTACGGCTCGCCCGTACCCGGCTACCACGCCCCGCAGGACACGGTCCCGTCGGCCTCGCGCACCCCCGCGGTCCTGGCCGGCATCGTGCGCGCCGCGCTGGAGGCCGGTGAACTCACCCCGCCCCGGCGGCCGGTGCCGGGTCCGCCGCTGCTCCTGCCGGAGGCCCTGCAGCTCTTCGGCGGCGCGCCCGAGGCTCCGTTCTCGGACATCGTCGAGCGCGGCATCGTCCTGTGGAGCAATCTGATCGGCCTCCTGGTGTTCCAGGTCTTCAGCCGTACCCACGACAGCGTTCGGGACGAAGCCGCGTTCTTCGACTACGCCATCGCCGTGGCCGCCGAGAGCATCGGCTTCGATGTCCCCCCGGCCGAGCACACCGACTGACCGTCCGTCGCCCGCGCGGCACCGGCAGAAAACCAGGACGTGAACACCACCAGAACCCTCTGCTTCGTCATAGCGTCGCTCTCGTCGTACGCGGCGCTCGTCTACCGGCTGTGCCAGGCGCGGCGCAGTTGGAAGGACGGCGCGTACCGAACACTGATCGCCACGCTGCTGCTCCAGTGCCTCACCTTCACCATGGGGGCGTTGGCCATGGGGGGTGCGCCCCTCCTGGGAGTCGGCAACCTCGCCGTGCTCCTCATGCACCTGTCGGCGGTCGCCTTCTGTGTCAGCGCGCAGATCATCCTGCTGCGGTGGGCCGCCGCGGACGAGGAGGCCGTACGCAAGACCCGCTACTGGCTGATCACCGGAATCGTCCTCGACGTGCTGCTGGCGGCCCTGTTCTTCCTCGCCGACGGCACCGGTCGGCCGGCCTCGGACTTCGACGGCACGAGCGAGCCGCTGCTGCTCACGTATCTCCTGGCGTTCATCGTCTCCCAGGCGATCCCGTGCGTCACGATCTACCTCCAGTGCGGTCCGTACGCGCGGATGACGGACAACGCCTCGCTGCGCCAGGCCCTGCGGCTGCTCTCGGTCACGGCCGTGGTCCTGTTCCTCTACTGCCTGGCCCGGACCGTCAACATCCTCACGGCGGCGTTCGGGGTCGACATCGGCGTCTGGAAGGTCGCCGCCTCGGTCTTCAGCGCCGCGGGCATCGTGATGCTCTCGCTCAGCCTGACCAACTCCTCCTGGGGCCCGGTCGCGACCCGGCTGCTGGAGTGGGCTCGTACGTACCGGTCGTACCGGGCGCTCTACCCGCTCTGGCGGGACCTGTACGAGTCCTCCCCGGACATCGCCCTGGAGCCGCCCGGCGCCACGGTGTCCGACCTCGACTACCGGCTGCACCGGCGGGTCGTCGAAATACGGGACGGGTGGCGGGACTTGCGTCCGTACATCGACCGGACGACCGGTGAGGGTCACGATCCGGCCAAGGAGGCGAGCGCGGAATCCCGGCAGGCCTTCACCGAAGCCACACAGATCAAGCGCGCCTTGCAGGCAAAACTGACCGACACGGTCCCGCAGAACAACAAGGACGCGGGCGACTTCGACGACCGCGATACGAGCAACTTCGCGGCAGAGCTGGCATGGCTCACCCAAGTGGCAGCCGCCTACAGTAAGCTCGACAAGGCGAGTTGAGAACTCCCGCCCGGTTTGCATCCCCCGTCAAACCGGGCGGGTATCCCGTTTCCCCCGCTGTTGTGCGGCCGGACGGGTGGCTCCCGCCCGGACTGGCCCGGCCCATCCCCCGAGGGCCGGGCCAGTCCGATGCCACCGGCGACCAACTGTGCGTCCCCCGTGAGCGCAAGTTAGCTGCCAGCTATCGGCCGGACCCCACGTTCGCCGAGTCCTGGTCAATTGTCAACTGACCGCTAATCTGTGAAACTGGCGTATAGCTGAGAGCTATGCCGAGGAGGCGACGGGAGGATGGGTCACCATGACCGGGATCGAGAAGGACGCCGAGAACGGGAGTGAGGAACGCCCCCTGCTCGCGACGCGCCTGGACGACCTCTTCCGAACGGTCCGCCCCAAGGGCAAGCACTGGACCAACGCCGAGGTCGCGGACGAGCTGAAGCGGGTGAACCCCGAACTCAAGGTCGGCGGTGTGTACCTGTCGCAGCTGCGCACGGGGAAGCGCTCCAACCCCTCACCGGACCTGCTGTCGGCGCTGGCCAAGTTCTTCGGGGTCTCGGTCGCCTACTTCTTCGACGACAAGGTCGCCGAGTCCGTGCTCGGGGAGCTCGCCGCCATCGAGGCGCTGCGGCAGTCCGGCGTACGCGCCGTGGCGATGCGGGCGGCCGGCATGAAGAAGGAGAACCTCCAGGCCATCACGGCCATCATGGACCAGTACCGGCAGATGCAGGGCCTGCCGCCCGTCGCCGACCCCTCCGACTCGCCATGAGGGGCGCCCGCAAGGAGCGGGCGGCCGATCACGAGCGCCGCAGCCGGCTCAAGAAGCTCCGGAAGGCCGGCGCGCAGCGGATCGCCGAACTGGACCTGCCGACGGCGACCGACGTGGCCGAGCTCTGCCGCCACCTCGGCGAGGTGCGCGACCGTCCGATCACGTTGGTCCCGATGCAGATGCCCTCGTCGCATCCGTGCGGCATGTGGGTGGCCGCTCGCGACGAGGACCTCATCTTCTACGACGCCAACACCACCGGCGCGCATCAGGAGCACATCATCTTGCACGAGCTGGGCCACATCATCTGTTGCCATCGCGGGGCAGGTGGGCTGGACGAGGCGGCGGCGCGCCTCCTCTTCCCCAACCTCGACCCCCAACTCGTCCGTGACATGCTCCTGCGCGCGACCTACGACGACGTCCAGGAGCAGGAGGCGGAGATCATCGCCTACCTCCTGTCCCAGCGGCTCGGCGACGCCGAGCGGCGGCACGCCACGGCGCCGGCCGCGGCGGCGGACGAGGACGGCAACCCCGCCAAGAGCGCCACGCTCAGCCGCATCGAACGCACCCTGATCTGAGATGGATCACTTAACGTCCGGCAGCCGCTACCTCTTCGGCCAGGATCGACACGGCCCGTCGGATGTCCTCCTCGCGGTGCTCGCTGGTGACGAAGAAGCGCAGGCGCGACTGCCCCTCCTCCACGGCGGGGTGGAAGATCGGGTCCGCGACGACGCCACGGGCGAACAACCCGTTCGCGACGTGCAGGGTCTTCGCCGAGTCGCCGAGGACGCACGGCACGATGGGGGTGCCGGCGCTGGAGCCCGTCGCCAGTCCGGCCGCGGTGGCCAACCCGAGGAAGAGTTCGGAGTTCCGCTTCAGCGCGCGCACCCGCTCGGGCTGCGCGGTGAGCAGTTCGGTGGCGGCCAGCGCCGCGGCCGCGTTGGCCGGGGTCAGGCCGACGCTGTAGACGAAGCCGGGGAGCGTGTGGCGCAGCCAGCGCACCATCCGGGCCGAGCCGCCGAGGTAACCGCCGCAGCTGGCGAAGGCCTTGGAGAGGGTGCCCATCCACAGGTCCACGTCGGATCGGTCGACGTCGAAGAACTCGCCGACGCCCCGGCCTCGTTCGCCGACGGTGCCGATGCTGTGGGCCTCGTCGATCATGAGCAGGGCGCCGTAGCGCTTCTTCAGCTCGATCACGGCGGGCAGGTCGACGAGGTCGCCGTCCATGCTGTAGGCACCCTCGACGGCGATCAGCACCCGTCGGAACCGGGACCTGTTGAGCCGGAGCATGTGTTCCAGCTGCCCCATGTCGTTGTGGGCGAAGGGGCGTCGCGCCGCTCCGGACAGGGCGCAGCCCTGGAGGATGCTGTCGTGGGCGAGGGCGTCGTGCACCACGAGGTCCTCGGGGCCGACGAGGTGCCCGATCGTGGTGACGTTGGTGGCGTGCCCGCTGACCAGGGCCAGGCAGTCGCCGACGCCGAGGAAGTCCGCGAGTGCCCGCTCCAGCCGGACGGTCAGGTCCCGTTCACCGGAGAGGACGCGGCTGGCGGAGACCGAGGTGCCGTACCGGTCCACCGCCCGGTGCACGGCTTCGTCGACGGCCGGATGGCCGGAGAGCCCGAGGTAGTTGTAGCTGCCGAAGGACAGCAGGGTGCGGCCGGCGATGACGGTCGTGTCGCGGATGTTGCCCTGGTGGACCCGGAAGTACGGGTTCTCCGCACCGCCGTCGGTGATCCCGTCGAGGCGCCGCTCGAACTCACCGACCTCCGGGAACTCGTCGATGACGGCCGTGCCGGCGGCCCATGTGGAGCGCTCCTGCCGGGGGGCCGGTGCGGCGGGGGCCGGCGTCGGCGCGTGGTGCGGGGTGGTTCCGGGCCCGCTGTCCGGATCGGTGTCCGGATCGACGAGTTCGATCAGCCGGCCGATGGTGAGTTCGGGCGAGAACAGCTCCTCGTGCCGGAAGCCCGGTATCCGCTTGGCGATGTTGACTTCGAGCTCCTGCAGCATGAGGGAGTCGAATCCGAGATCGGTCACCAGGGTCAGGTGCCCGCTCAGCTCGGAGAGCGGGAAGACACCGGTCCGCGAGACCTCTTCGAGCACGAGGGACACGGTGGACGCGGAGGGCACGGCGACCGTGGCGGTGCCGGTGGGCGCGCCGCCGGGGCGTGGCCTGGCGGCTGCCGCGGGTATCGGCTCGGCGGGATCCCCGACCTCGCGCGCCGATTCGTCCACGACCCAGTGGTGACGCGGGGACAGCGGGCTCGGTGGCAGGGTGCACGGGGGCGTGCGCACCGTCACGGGCGGCCGGGGCGGCGGGGCGTGCTCGGTGTACTGCGCGAGCTCGTCCGTACGTCCGGCGGCGAGGGCGGCGGCCGCCGCTGTCAGCCGGGCTGTCGCGTCGGCGACGTCCCGCGCCACCACGGTGAGATGGTGCGTGAGGGGCGTGCGGCGGGCGAGGGTGTCCGCCACCACGGCCGGCGAGGGCCGGTCCTCGGCGAGGGTGTCCGCGAGCTCGCGGGCGTAGCGGGCCAGTCCGTCCCGGTCACGGGCGCTGAGGGCCAGTACGTGCGGTCCGTGGTCCGGGTCGGCGGGCACTGCCGGTTCGGCCGGCGGTGTGGTGCACTCCTCCACCACCAGGTGGACGCCGGTACCGCCGAAGCCGAAGGCGCTCACTCCCGCCCGGCGTGGCCCGGCGCGGTCGGGCCACGGTGTCGGGGTGGTCGCCACGGTGAGTCGAGCGGCGTCGAGCGCGGAGCGATCGGCCAGGTCGCACTCCGGCTGCGGGGGTATCACGCCCCGCTGCACGGCCAGGACCGACTTGATGAGCCCGGCGATCCCCGCGGAGTTCAGCGAGTGACCGACCACCGCCTTCACGGCGCCGAGGTAGGCGGGTTCGGGGCGCTCTCCGCGCAGTTCGCGCAGGACACCGAGTTCGACGGGGTCCCCGACCGTGGTCCCGGTGCCGTGCGCCTCCAGATAGCCCACCGCGTCCGGGGCGAGGCCCGCGTCCCGGTAGGCCCGGCGCAGTGTGCGGAGCTGACCGGCCGCCTGGGGGTGCATCCCGCCCTGTACGGTCCCGTCGTTGGCCGTTCCCACGCCTCGGATCACCGCGTAGACCCGGTCGCCCGCCGCCAGGGCGTCGGTCAGGGGGCGCAGCACCAGGACTCCCGCGCCCTCGCCCAGGACGAACCCGTCGGCCTTCGCGCCGAAGGGCAGGCAGCGGCCGCTGCGCGAGATGGCGCCGATCCGGCACAGCCCGACCAACAGGTCCGGGGTGAGGACGAGTTGTGCGCCGCCCGCGAGGGCGATGCGGGTGCGACCGGCGCGCAGCGCGTGCACGGCGTTGGCCACGGCCATGAGACCGCCCGAGCAGGCCGAGTCCAGGGCGTAGCTCTCGCCGTGCAGGTCGAAGACGGAGCTGATGGTGTTGGGCCCCATGTTGAGCAGGAGGCCTGCCACGGACGTGCCGTTGAGCCCGTGCACGGCCCGGACCGCGTCCGGCAGGCCGGGGTGGGCGAGCCGGGCCCCGAACTCACCACCGGCCAGTTGGCGCATCCGGATCTGCAGGGTGCTGAGTTCGCGGTAGCCGCCCTCGGTGAGCGCGGTGATCACCGAGGTCTCCTCGCGGTCGAAGCCGTCGGCCTCCCACCCCGCGTCCTGGACGGCCTCGCGGGCGAGGTCGATCAGCAGCCGGGCCTGGGGGTCCATCGCTCGGGCCCGCCGCGGCGGGATGCCGTAGTGGGCCGCGTCGAAGTGGCCCACGTCCGGCAACAGCGCCATGGTGTCCGTGTACGCCGACGAGGCGTCACGCAGGCTCTCGCCGAGGAAGGTCGCGGTGCGCCAGCGCGAGTCCGGAATCACCCCGAACTGGGCCTGTGGGGCCGTCAGGAGCCGCCAGTACTCGTTGACATTGCGCGCTCCCGGGAATCGGCACGCCATCCCCACGACGGCGATGTCCACTCGCCGTGGCCCGGGGTCCTCCATATGGTCCATCCCTGTCCTGTCACCCGTGTCCGCCGCCGGTCGCGAGTCGCTCGCGCCACCATGCGACGGTCTCCTTGACCTGCTCGTCGACGGGGGTGGACCGTACCGCGAACGCCGCTTCGTAGGCGCTCGAATTTACGACGAACGGACGGTCGAACTGGTAGCGGATCTCCTTCAACTCACGGATCAGCGGGGAGAACAGCGCGGCCACGCCGACCACGGCGGACGGCAGTCCGCGCACGGCCACCGGACCCGTTCCCGCTTGGGCGCAGAGTCGCCCGACCATCTCCCGTACGGACAGCGCCGGCTGGGTCGGTACGTGCCAGGCGCGTCCCCAGGCGCGCTCCTGGTCCGCGACCTCGACCAGCGTCCGGGCGACATCGGGGAGGTAGGTCCAACTGTGCGGGGCGTCCGGGTCCCCCAGTGTGGTGACGGGCTTGCCGCGCATCAGCGGTGGCACGACCCGTGCGGCCAGGTGGCCGCCGTCGGTGACGCCGGGTCCGAAGAAGTCCGAGGCGCGCACCTCGACGGCTCGGATCCGGCCCTGCTCGTGCAGTTCTCGCGCCTGTTCCCAGACCGCGGCGCGGACCCGCCCCTTGGTGCCGGTGGCCGCGAGCGGCAACTCCTCGGTCATGGGGCCGTCCACCGGGCCGTAGCCGTAGAGGTTGCCCAACATGACCAGGACCGCCCCGGTCTCCTCGGCCGTGGCGCAGAGCGAGGAGGCCAGCGGCGGCCAGTCGACGGCCCAGTGGTGGTAGGGCGGTGCCGCGCAGCTGTGGATCGCCGCCGCGCCGCGCGCGATCTCGATCAGCCCCTGGGTGTCCGTCGCGTCCAGCGCGACGTGTTCGATCCCGGGTTCCGGGCTGCGGCCCGATCTGGTGACGACCCGTACGGTACGGCCCTGTTCGGCGAGGAGCCGGGCGGTCGCGGAGCCGGCGGGACCAAAACCTATGACGACATGAAAGCTCACGTGCGCACACTAGCGCGGGCGATCGGCGCGCCCTTCCCCCGAGAACGTCTCCCGGCCAGCGCGGGGGCGCGGGGCGCCGGACACTGGGGAAATGAGCGGCAACCTTACCGATGACCAGATCGGCGGCCCCGCCAACGGGCCCGCCGTCTCCCGCGAGGAGTTCGACGCGCTGTTCGCGTCGGTCCGTACGTGGGGTCGGTGGGCGGCGGCCGACCGCGGGGCCTGGAACCGGGTGACGGCGCAGCACGCGCGCGGGGCCACCGCCGCGGTCCGGGACGGAACGGTCGTCCCGCTGGCACGACCCTGGGACACCCGCCCCGGGCCGGACAACACCAAGCCCGCCCTGCACTACATGTCCGACCTCGGCGACGTGCAGGCTCCGGAACCGTCCGTCTACAAGGACTTCCTCGGCGCGGACTACCACGGCAAGGGCGTGACGCATCTGGACGCGCTGTCACACGTCGCCTACCGGGGGCGACTGTACGACGGGCGCGCGGCGCGCGAGGCGGTCGACGCGGCAGGGGCCCGCTTCGGTGCGGTGTCGGCGCTCGGCGCCCTGGTCACGCGGGGCGTCCTGGTCGACCTGCCCGCCGCCCTCGGGGTCGAATGGCTCGAACCGGGTCGTGCGGTGCACGCGCGGGACCTCCTGGCCGCGGAGGAGGCCCTGGGGGTGACGGTGGGGGACGGCGACGCGGTGCTGCTGCGCTCCGGGGCACTGCGCCGGCGCCGGGAGGTCGGCCCGTGGAATCCCGACGAGGCGAGCGCGGGCTGGCACGTCCACGCCGTGCCGCTGCTGGCCGAGCGCGCCGTCGCGCTGCTGGGCGGCGACGGGGACAGCGACGTGCGGCCTTCGCCGGTCGAGGGCCTGCACTCCCCCGTCCACGCGCTCGCCGTGACGGCGATGGGGGTGCCCCTGCTGGACAACCTCGATCTCGAAGCACTCTCGGCCGCGTGCGCCGCGGCGGGCCGTTACGCGTTCCTGCTCGTCGTGGCGCCGCTGAACGTGCCCGGTGGGACGGGTTCGCCCGTCAATCCGGTCGCGGTCCTGTGACGGCCGGGACCGCTGATCACTTCGCTCCCACCCCTCATTGCCGAAATGTGAGGAATATACTCAAATCTGGTGATCGAGGGCGCGCCGGTGAGGGAAGTGATGCACATGGGGGTCGTCGGAGACCGCATCGGCCCCGTGCGCTTCCGTGACCGATTCCTGCAGGGCGAGTCGGTCGAGGGGAGCGTGAGAAGCCCGATCCTGAGTTCGTGGCAGCGCAGTCGACTGCTGGGGCTGTCGCCGGACCAGTCGGAGCTCCCCTTCGAGCAGGACATCGACCTGGAGGGTCCGCTGCTGCGCGCCGCCGAGCCCGTGCTCGACCGCCTCCAGGCCATCTTCGCGGGCAGCCAGACGAACATCAGCCTCGCCGACGGGCACGGCATGGTGCTCGCACGCCGCTTCGGCGAGAAGTCCATGGTCAGACGGCTCGCCCCGATCCAGATCCTCCCCGGGTTCGTCTTCGCCGAGCGGTTCGCCGGGACGAACGGCATCGGCCTCAGCCTCGCCGAACGCCGGCTGTGCCAGGTCTACGGCGCCGAGCACTTCGCCGAACGGTCCCAGGCGAGCGCCTGCACCGCGATCCCGCTGCGCGACCAGCTCAGCGGGCACATCCTGGGCGTCCTGTGCCTCGGCTATCCCTACACCGACGCGGACCCGGCGCTGATCCCCGTGGTGCGCAAGGCCGCCGAAGCCATCGAGCGACGGCTGATGGACCAGAGTTCGGCACGCGAGCACGGTCTGCTGCAGGCCTACCTCGATGCCGCGCACCTGGCCCGGAGCGGCGAGCACGGTCTCGACGGACACCCGGTCGCGATGGTCGACTTCCTCCAGAGCGAGCTGGAGCAGAGCGACCAGGCGACGCTCAAGGAGAAGGCCACGGAGCTGATGTCCGGGGACCGGCGGGCCGCCGCCGAGGTGCCCCTGTCCCGCGGCCGGTGGGTCACCCTGGTCAGCCGCCCCGTGACGAGCGCCGCCGGGGTGGAGGGGGTCGTCGTCGAAGCCCTGCTGCCCGAGGACTCGGAGCGGCACGCCCCCGCCCCCACCCACCCGCACGCCCCCGCCGCCGGGCCGCCGCCCGCGTTCCGGCCCCACGTCGCTCCCGGTCCCGACCCGGCGGGCGTCCGCGCGCGCGGCGCACCACCGGCCGACGGACCCACCCGGGCCGGCCGGGTCAGAGGGCTGGTGCTGGTGGGCGAGCCCGAGGTGGGCAAGTACGCCGTCGCGGCGCGCCGGCGCCTGGAGTTGCTCGCCGAGGCCAGCAACCGCATCGGCACCACCCTCGACGTGAGCCGTACCGCCTGGGAGCTCGCCGAGACGGCCGTCCCGAGGTTGGCCGATTTCGTCACCATCGACCTGCCCGCGGGCGTCCTGCTCGGGGAGGAATCCCCGCACCCCACCGCCGAGATGCACCGCACGGTGGTCCACGGCATTCGCGAGGACTGCCCCTTCTATCCGGTCGGCGCGCAGGTCAGCCTGCGGCCCACCACGCCCCACATGCGGTGCATCGCCACCGGGCAGCCGGTCCTCGAACAGGATCTGAAGGCCGCCTTCGGCTGGATCGCCCAGGACCCCCAGCACGCCGAACTGCTCCTGGCGCACAACATCCACTCCCTCATCACGGTCCCGCTGCTCGCCCGTGGCGCCGTCCTCGGCGTCGCGAGCTTCTACCGCTCGCAGGACCCCGCCCCGTACGGGGACGACGACCGCTCGCTGGCCCAGGAACTCGCCGCCCGCGCCTCCCTCTGCATCGACAACGCCCGCCGCTACACCCGCGAACACACCCTTGCCCTCTCCCTGCAGCGCAGCCTGCTCCCCCGCGGGCTCCCCGAGCAGAGCGCCGTCGAGGTCGCCCACCGCTATCTGCCCGCCGAGTCGGGCGTGGGCGGCGACTGGTTCGACGTCATCCCCCTGTCCGGAGCCCGGGTCGCCCTGCTCGTCGGCGATGTCGTCGGCCACGGACTGCACGCCGCCGCGACGATGGGCCGGCTGCGCACCGCCGCCCGCAACTTCGCCGAGCTGGAGCTCGCCCCCGACGAGCTCCTGACCCACCTGGACAACCTGATGGTGCGCCTCGACCGGGAGGAGGGCGGGGACGGTCCCGACTCCGCCAGCACCGGCATCGTCGGCGCCACCTGCCTGTACGCCATCTACGACCCCACCTCCCAGCTGTGCACGATGGCCCGCGCCGGCCATCCGCCGCCCGCGCTGGTCCGGCCCGACGGCGCCGTGGCCCTGCTCGACCTGCCCGCCGGCCCCCCGCTGGGCCTCGGCGGCCTGCCCTTCGAGTCGGTCGAGATCCTGCTCCCGGAGCACAGCCAGCTCGTCCTCTACACCGACGGGCTCATCGAGGACCGCCACCGCGACGTCGACGTGGCCCTCGATGCCCTGAACCGGGCACTGGCCCACCCGGACCGGGCTCCCGAGGACACCTGCCAGGCCGTCCTCGACGCCGTGGCACCCGAGCACCCCGCCGACGACATCGCGCTCCTCGTCGCCCGCACCAACGCCGTCCCCGCGGACCGGATCGCCACCTGGGAGCTCGACGCCGATCCGGCCCTGGTCTCCGAGGTCCGCGCCGCTTCCGTGAGCCAGCTGAACCGGTGGGGGCTGGAGGAGTCCGCCTTCGCGACGGAACTGCTGCTCAGCGAGCTGGTCACGAACGCCGTCCGGTACGGGACCGCGCCCATCCGGGTGCGCCTGATCCACGACCGCAATCTGATCTGCGAGGTGCACGACGCCAGCAGCAGCGCCCCGCGCATGCGCCAGTCGGCGACCACCGACGAGGGCGGCCGCGGCCTGTTCCTCGTCGCACAGCTCGCCCAGTCCTGGGGCACCCGCTACACCACCGGCGGCAAGGTCATCTGGGCCGAGTGCAGCCTGGCCGCGGCATGACCCCGCGCCCCCGGCCGTTCGGCCATTGGGGTCAGACCCCGCGATGACATGCCGGGAATGCCCCACCACATCACCGTAGAGTGCCCCGTACCGTCGGGAAGAACTCGGAGGCCGACCCCCGGAGAAGTCTGTGCATGACGCTCCCGACACCTGGGCGAGCCCACCCTCGCACTCCGGTGCCGCACCACTCGTCCGCGTGCGCGGCCTGAGCAAGCGGTTCGGCGGCACGCTCGCCCTGGACACGGTCGACCTCGACCTCCACCGCGGTGGCGTCCTCGCCCTGCTCGGCCCCAACGGAGCCGGAAAGTCCACCCTGATCAAAGTGCTGGCCGGGGTCCTACGGGCCGACGCCGGTGAGGTGACGGTGGCCGGTCATCCCCTCGGCAGCCACGCCGCGACCCGGAACATGTCCTTCATCCACCAGGACCTCGGTCTCGTCCCGTGGATGACGGTGTCCGAGAACATCGCCCTGGGCACCGGCTACCCCCGCCGCCACGGACTGATCTCCTGGCGACGGACCCGGGAGCGCTGCGACGAGGCCCTGCGGATCGTCGCCGGACACCTGGACGCCGACGCCCGGATCGCGCGCCTCGGCCCCGCCGAGCGCTCGCTCGTCGCCATCGCCCGCGCCCTCGCCACCCGGGCCGAACTCATCGTGCTGGACGAGCCGACCGCCACGCTCCCGGCCGCCGACTGCGCGCGGCTCTTCGACGTGCTCCACACCCTGCGCGACCGCGGCCACGGCATCCTCTACGTCAGCCACCGGCTCGACGAGGTCTACCAGGTCGCCGACACCTTCGCCGTGCTGCGGGACGGCCGGCTGGTCGATCGGGGCCCCCTCGCCGGTCACAGCCCGGACCGGTTGGTGCGCGCGATCGTGGGCCACGCACCGGCCCGCCGGACACCCGGTGCGCCACCGGCCGCCGGCGCACCCCTGCTGCGCCTCGACCGGGTGCGGACCGTGGCCTCCGGAGAGGTCAGCCTGGACCTGCGCGCCGGAGAGATCCTCGGCATGGTCGGCCTGACCGGCGCCGGCCACATGGAGTTGGGCCGCGCCCTCGCCGGCGCCCGGCCGATCCTCGGCGGGCGGGTCCTGCTCGACGGCCTGCCGTACCACCCGCGTACGGTCCACTCCGCGCTCGACTCCGGCGTCGGTTTCGTGGCGGCCAACCGTCAGGAGGAGGGCTGCGCCGCCGACCTGACCGTACGGGAGAACTTCCTGGCGAACCCGCGCGCGGCCGGTGTCCCGGCGGCGCACTGGATCAGCCCCCGGCGCGAACGCGGCGAGGCCACCGCCCTCATCGACCGGTTCTCGGTGCACCCCCGCGACAGCGAGGTGCCCATCGCCACCCTGTCCGGCGGCAACCAGCAGAAGGTCATGGTCGGCCGATGGCTCCGGGGCCACCTGCGCCTGCTCGTCCTGGAGGAGCCGACCGCCGGGGTGGACATCGGGGCCAAGGCCACCATCCACCGGCTGCTCGACGACGCACTGGCCTCGGGCCTGGCGGTCCTGCTCCTCTCCACCGATTTCGAGGAGGTCGCGGACGTGTGCCATCGCGCCCTGGTGTTCGTCCGCGGGAGGGTGAGCACCGAGCTGAGCGGAGCGGCCCTCACGGTCGCCGAACTCACCCGGACCGCCTCGGCCATGCCCGCGATCACCGGACCCACGACGGACCGATGACCATGCCCCCTTCGCCCTCGCCGTCCCCCTCGCCCTCGTCGCCCGATCCTGCTGCGCGGTCCCCGCTGGACCACCTGCGGGGGCACCACATCGGCACCTACGGCCTGCTCGTCCTGGCCGTCCTGCTCTTCCTGGTCTTCTCCCTGGTCCTGCCGGACACCTTCCCCACCCGCGACAACGTCTCCTCGATCCTGTCCAACCAGTCGATCCCGGCCATCCTGGCCCTCGGCGCGACCATCCCCATCGCCACCGGCAAGTTCGACCTGTCCATGGGCTACGGCCTCGGCCTGGCCCATGTGATGGTGATGCAGCTCATCGTCGACACGGGCTGGCCGTGGCCGCTCGCCTGTCTCACCGTGGTCCTCGGCGGGGCCTTGGTCGGCGTCCTCAACGGCGTCATCGTCGAGTACGTGCGGATCGACTCCTTCATCGCCACGCTCGGCACCGGCAGCATGATGTACGCGGTCACCGGCTGGATCACCGACGGCTCCCGCATCGTCCCCGGCCCGGACGGCCTGCCCACCGCCTTCACCGGCCTCTACGACTCCCGCTTCCTCGGGCTGCCGCTGCCCGCCTACTACGTCCTGGCCCTCGCGGCCGCGCTCTGGCTGGTCCTGGAACGGTTGCCGCTCGGCCGGTACATGTACGTGATCGGCTCCAGCCGGCGCACCGCCGACATCATCGGCATCCCCAGCCACCGGTACTCCGTCTACGCCTTCGCCGGATCGGGCCTGGTCACCGGCCTCGCCGGGGTCCTCCTCGCCGCCCAGCAGCAGACCGGCAATCCGACCGTCGGGCTGGACTACCTGCTGCCCGCCTTCGTCGGCGCCCTGCTCGGGTCCACCACGATCAAACCCGGCCGCGTCAACGCCCTCGGCACCGTCGTGGCCGTCGCCGTCCTCGCCATCGGGCTCGCCGGCATCGGCCAGCTCGGCGCCAACTTCTGGGCCACCCCGCTGTTCAACGGCGCCACCCTGCTCATCGCCGTCGGCCTGGCCGGCTACTCCGCCCGCCGCCGGCTGCGCACCCCCTAGAAAAGTTCGTACGCGCACCGCGTCAGGAGCACCGTGTACCCGAACGACTCGCACCTCCGCTCGCAGCTCAGGACCCCGCTCACGACCGCGGCCCTGCTGACGGCGGCCGCCACCCTCCTCGTCGGCTGCGGGAGCGGTGGCCCCGCCACCGGCGCCGCGCCGCCCAAGGCAGGCTGCCCCACCGCCCTCGCGAGCGCCGGGGCGGCCGTCGCGCGGGCCGAGAAGGCCGACACCGCGTGGCACGGCCCCACCACCGGCCCCGCCGCGGTCCCCGGCAAGTCGATCGTCTACGTCGCTCAGACCATGACCAACCCCGGTGTCGCGGGCGTCGCGAAGGGCGTCGAGGAGGCCGCGAAGGCCATCGGCTGGCAGGTCCGTGTCATCGACGGGGACGGCACCCCGGCCGGTATCCAGGCGGCGCTCAGCCAGGCCATCACCCTGCGGCCCTCGGGCATCGTCATCGGCGGCTTCGATCCCCAGCTGACCTCGCAGCAGATGGCGCGGGCCGAGGCGGCCGACATCCCGGTGATCGGCTGGCACGCGGTGGGCTCCCCCGGCCCGAGCGAGAATCCCAAGCTGTTCACCAACGTCACCACCAAGGTGGAGGACGTGGCGCGGATCAGCGCGGACTGGATCATCGCCCGGTCCGCGGGCGACGCCGGGGTCGTCCTCTTCACCGACGACTCGATCCCGTTCGCCAAGAACAAGGCCGAGCTGATCCGCAAGGAGCTCGCCACCTGTTCCGGCGTACGACTGCTGAGCTACGAGAACATCCCCATCCCCGACGCCGCGAGCCGCACCGGGCAGGTGGTCTCCTCTCTGCTCTCCCGCTTCGGGGACGACTGGACGTACTCCGCCGCCATCAACGACCTGTACTTCGCGGACGCGGCGCCGGCCCTGCGGGCGGCGGGCCGGCCGGGCTCCGGGCCGCCGTTCAACATCGGCGCGGGCGACGGCGACCCCTCCGCCTTCCAGCGGATCAACAGCGAGCAGTTCCAGGCCGCCACCGTGCCCGAGCCGTTGAACCAGCAGGGCTGGCAGATCGTCGACGAGTTCAACCGCGCCTTCGCCGGTCGACCGGCCAGCGACTACGTGGCCCCGGTGCACATCGCCACGGCCGACAACAGTGACGGTGCCACGTCCTGGGACCCGTCCGGATACCGCGAGGGGTACCGCAGGATCTGGGCGGGCTGACGACAGGCGTCGCCACCGGCACCGGTCCCGCTCGGTGCGAGGACGGTGCCGGTGCCGGTGTCACTGGTACGGGTCGAAGGGGATGCCGGCCGGCTTGGCCTCCGCCAGGTGATTGGCGAAGGAGTCGTCCCTCAGGCCGAAGTGCGCGCTGCCGAAATCGGCCGCGGTGAGCTTCTCGCGCACGGTCGCCGGGTAGCCCGACCATCCCACGAGCGTGGGGAACTGCCAGGTGCCGCGGTGGTTCTCGGGCGGTTCGTCGTTGGTGTTCGCCGCGCGGAAGCAGTGCGTGCCGATGCCGTCCTTGTGGTAGACGATCTTGGGGTGGTTGCCGTCCCAGCGGATCCGGTCGCGCGCGTGGATGTTGAAGTCCCCGTGGGCGGAGGTCGCGACGTACTTGGCCTCGTCGCCCTGGATCCACACGACCACGTGCTCCCAGTCGTGGCGGTGGCCGCCGAGCTCGATGCCGGGAAGGGCCTGGTCCTTCTCGAAGTACAACGCGTAGAGGACGGCGCACCAGCCGTTGTTGCACTTCCAGCGGGAGTAGCCGTTGGTGTTGGCGAGGTCCGAGGCGTCCCGGCAGCTGCCGTTGAGGGCGCCGGTGGGCCTGAGCCCGCCGTTGAGGACTCCGTTCGCGCTGATGGCGGGGGTCGGGTAGCAGCCGTCGGTGTCGTAGTCGTAGGCGGGCTGGTAGGTCAGCTCGATCGCTTCGGCTTTGCCGGGGAGCGCCGGGGGCGGCGCCGCGAAGGCCACCTGGGGAACGGCGACGACCACCGCGAGGGCGGCACCGACGACCACCATCGATCGCCGGATGTGACGGTTCGTCCGCAAAACGGGCCTCCTGGCCGGCCGGGTGCGAGGGTGGCGGACGCATCGCGACGGAACACCGTCGACCGACACGCCGCGAGCATCATTCGCGAACCGGGGCGACACGGCAAGAGGCCGGGCAGACTCCGTTCCTTGCGCACCGAAGGTGCGCAAAGGCCTTGTACACAATAAAAATTGACGGATTGTCAGGACTGGGCCGGACATTTTCCCCGACGGATGGGGTCCGTTCGCCGGCGCTCAGCGGCGGGTTCTCGTCGCGCCGGGCAGCACGACAGCCCGGTGATCGGTATGTCCGTCACCGGGCTGTGTGGCCCGCTCGACCGGGCCGGGCCCCGCCGTCCGTCAGATGGGCGTCAGCCGAGGGTGTTCATCAGGATGATCGCCAGGAGGTCCAGGAGGATGACGGCGACGACGGCGCCGATCATGAACCAGGCCTTGCGTGATTCGTCCATGCCCACGGGTCACCTCCCGGCCGGGGCGGCCGCCGCGCGGTCCGGGGACCACGCGAAGGACTCGTCCACCTCCGGCCATCATGACCCGATTCCGGGCGGGCCGCTCGCGGCAGGTCAGGCGACCCAGGCTCCGGTCATTCCGACGACCGCCGAGCCGTCCTGGTCGACCAGCTTGTTCCCCGTGAAGTCACGGGCCCACTGAGAGGTCTGGATACGGAAGGCGGGCCGCTCGACGGTGAGCGCCTCCATGACGGACTCGGCGGCGCCGGCGGGCGTCTGCGCGCCGTTCATGAACTGGCCGACGGTGCGCTCGACGTAGTGGCGCAGCGCGTCGGAGTACGGGCCGGCGGCGGCGATCCGGGCTTCCAGGTCGAGGCCGATGTTGTTCACGAACTCCGTCGCGACGGCGCCGGGCTCGATGACGGACACGCTCACACCGACGGCGCCCGCGACGGGGGCCAGGCTCTCCATGTATCCCTCCACGGCGAACTTCGCGGCGCAGTAGGCCTCGTTGAAGGGCTGGCCGATGACGCCGCCGACGCTGGTGACCGTGATCAGCCGGCCGCCGGTGGCCCGCAGGTGCGGCAGCGCGGCCTTGGAGACGTTCAGGACGCCGAAGAAGTTGACCTCCATGACCTCGCGGACGTCGGCGACGGATTCGAGCTCCAGGGTGCCCACGTGCCCGGCGCCGGCGTTGTTGACGACGGCGTCCAGCCGGCCGTAGTCCGCGACGACACCCTCCACGGCGGCGGTGACGGAGGCCTCGTCGACGACGTCGAGCTGCCGGATGTCGATCTCGACACCGGCCTCGACCGCGGCCTTGCGCAGGGCGTCGGCGCGGCCGGTGTCACGCAGGGTGGCGACCGTACGCCAGCCCGCCCGGGCGGCGGCGATCGCGGCGGCCAGGCCGATACCGGAGGAGGTACCGGTGATCAGGACGGTGCGGGCGGGGGTGGTGGAGTCGGAGGCGGGGGTGGTCGACATGGCGGGGCCTTTCGCAGGGGGGATTTATGTGCGTGCACACACACCATAAAATTATGTGCGTGCGCACGCAAGCTCTAGACTGCCGACATGCCGAAGAAGCTCACCGAAGCCGAGATGCCGGCGGCCGACTACGCCTTCTACGGGCTGGTGTGGGCCGGAACGGTCATGACCGATCGTGTCGACCGGGCCCTGGTCAAGGCCCACGACCTCCCCGTGTCCTGGTTCGAGGTCATGCTGTGGCTGGCCTCCAGCCCCGAGCCGGTGCCCGCCTCCGTCCTCGGCAACAGCACCCTGCTCAGCCGCAGCCAGGTCTCCCGCGTCGTGGACGCCCTGCAGGCCCGGGGCCTGGTGACCCGCACGCCCTCGGCGCGCGACGCCCGATCGGTGGAGGTCTCCCTCACGGAGGCGGGGCGCACGGTGTTCACCGAGGCCGACGCCACCCGGCGCGAAGCGCTGGCTCCCGTCTTCACCGAGCTCCTCGACGAGCGGGACCTGGAGGCGCTGGGCACCGTGTGGCGCAAGCTCAAGGCGGCGAAGGCCGCGCAGGCCGAGCAGGAACGCGCCCGTTAGCCCCCCGTCCGGGAAGGGGTGCGGGCCACCGTCGACCTGGCCCGCTCAGCCGAGCTGGTAGTCGAACCAGATCCGGTGGGTGCCGTCGGCGTCGACCGCCATGCCCCCGGCACCCGCGATTCCCGCCAGTGCGCCGGTGCCGCTGGAGGGCACGATGGTGAAGAACTCCGCGGTGCGGTCACTGCCGGACGTGGTCGCCGAGTGCACGAAGTTGAAGGACCCGTCCCGACCGTTCAGTGAGCCCTCGAACGACTCCATGGCGACATAGGTGCCGACGCCCGTCTCCTGGTCGAACGCGGCGGTGAACAGGGTCGCGGAACGACCGGCCACCTCGCCCGCGAACGACTTCTCCATGGTCGCGACACCGACGGGGAGCCCGGTGGGGACGGCGGGCTCCGGCTTCAGCTCGGTCGGGACGAACGCTGCGACGGTGAACGTTCCAGTAGCTCTCATGGACCGACCGTAGCGGTGGGCACCGACAACGGGGGCCGAGCGGGACGGCGCGGCCGCCGCACGCGGCTCCGGCCGCTCTGTCAGCCGAGGTGCTCGTCAGAGGAGAGCGTGGCGGCGGCCGCGAAGAGGCGGGCGCACCGCCGCGTCATGGCCTCCGGGGTCTGCTCCGGGTGCTTGACCCACCAACGGACGAGGGTGGCGACCAGGTCCCGCCAGACGTACTTGAGCGCGTCGGCGTCCAGCGGGTCGGTGGATCCGGCCGAACGCAGCAGTTCCGCGGTGCCGCCGGCGGCGAGCCGGTCGATGGCCGACCAGTACGCCGAGGCCCGGCGCGCGGCCTCGCCATCGGGCGGCAGAGTGGTGTCGTAGAGCACGAACCACGCCTCCCGCTGCCCCTCCAGGGCGGTGAAGATGCTGCGCAGCACGCGCAGCGGCGTGTGCGGCGCGGCGGCTCCGCCCTCGCCCATCGCCGCGCGGATGGTGTCCAGCAGCCGGTCCCCGACCGGGACCAGACAGGCCACGTACAGGTCCTCCTTGGTGCCGAAGTACTGGTGCAGCAGCGTCTTGGTGACGCCCACGCGTGCGGCGATCGCGGGCAGCGACGCCGCCGCGTAGCCGTGCGTGCCGAACTCCTCCGTGGCCGCCTCCAGCATCTGCCGACGGCGGTGCTGCCGCGGGACTCCCTTGGTGCCGGCCTTCGAGGAATGCGAGGAGGGGGTTGCCATGAGCCGATATTATCAGTAGGTAATTTACCGCTAGGTAAATTACCTCGACCCCTGGAGCGCCGCCATGGCCGGCACCACCTCGCAACCCGACCGACCCACCGCCCGCACCCGCTCCTGGTGGGGCTGGGGCTGGGCTGACGCGCATCCCGACGACGCGGAATGCACCGCGATGGGCGCCCTGCTCCCCGGCACCCTCGGCCGTCCGCTCCCCGTCCCCCGCGTCCGCGACCTGGCCGTCGCCGCACCCGCCGTCGAACCCCCGCGGAGCCTCGCCCACCTGATCGGCGCGGATCCCGCCGACCGCGCCGCGCACTCCATGGGCAAGGCCTACCGCGACGTGGTGCGCGCCCTGCGTGGACGCCCGGGCCGCATCCCCGATCTCGTGGCCCGCCCCACCGACGACCAGGGCGTGGCCGATCTGCTGGACTGGGCCGGCGAGCGGCAGGTCGCCGTCGTCCCGTACGGCGGGGGCTCCTCGGTCACCGGCGGTGTCGAGTACCGCGGCGACGCCCACCGGGCCGTCATGTCCCTGGATCTGACCGCCATGGACCGCGTACTGGAGGTGGACTCGGAGGGTCGGGCGGCGCGCATCCAGGCCGGCACGCTCGGGCCGAGCCTGGAGGACCAGCTGCGGCCCCACGGCCTCACCCTGCGGCATTTCCCGCAGAGCTTCGAGTTCTCCACGTTGGGCGGCTGGCTCGCCACCCGGGCCGGCGGCCACTACGCCACCGGCCGCACGCACATCGACGACTTCGTCCAGTCGCTGCGCGTCGTGACCCCGGCCGGCATCAGCACCTCCTGGCGGCTGCCCGGCTCCGGGGCCGGCCCCTCCCCCGACCGCCTGTTCCTGGGCTCCGAAGGGGCCCTCGGCATCATCACCGAGGCATGGGTGCGCCTCCAGGAACGCCCCCGCCACAAGGCGTCCGCCTCGGTCGCGTTCACGGACTTCCGGAGCGCCCTGCGGGCGGTGCGCGCCCTCGCCCAGTCCGACCTCTCCCCCGCCAACTGCCGTCTGCTGGACTCCGGTGAGGCCGCGCTGTCGGGCGCGGCGCACGACGGCAGCTCGGTACTGGTCCTCGGGTTCGAGTCGGCGGACGAGCCGGTGACGGCCCGGCTCGAACGGGCCGTCGCGCTGGCCCGCTCGCACGGCGGCCGGTACGACGGGTCGGGCGGGGACAGCGCGGTCGGCGGCTCGGCGGGAAGCCCGGACGGCGACGCGGCGGTGGGCGCCTGGCGCTCGGCCTTCCTGCGGATGCCCTACCTCCGCGACGGCCTGGCCCGGATGGGGGCGGTCGCGGAGACCTTCGAGACGGCGGCCACCTGGGACCGCGTCCCCGACCTGATCGACGAGGTACGCAGGGAGGTGGGCGAGGCGGCGGCCAAGGCCACCGGCTTCCCTGCGACCGTCAACTGCCGTCTGACACACGTGTATCCGGACGGCGCGGCGCCGTACTTCACCGTACTCGCCGCCGGCCGGGCCGGGGACGAGGTCGCCGTCTGGGACGACCTCAAGGCGGTCGCGAGCGAGGTCCTGCACCGCCACCGGGCCACCATCACCCACCACCACGCCGTCGGCCGGGACCACCGCCCTGGCTACGACCGCCAGCGCCCCGAGCCCTTCGCCCTCGCCCTGCGGGCCGCGAAGGGAGCCCTCGATCCGCGGGGCATCCTCAACCCCGGCGTGCTCGTGGACTGAGCCCGCCCGTACGCCTGCCGGACGCCGCGGGGATGACACGGAGGGGCCGGGCCCGTCGGACGACGGTCCCGGCCCTCACGGTCGGCGTTCGGTCAGACGCGGTCGGCCGCGATCAGCACGTACTGGAAGGAGCCGTCCTTGTAGGACTCGATGAACGCCTCCTCGATGCCGGTGACCAGGGAGGACGTGGCCCGCAGCTCCCAGTAGGGCAGGGTGTCGGGGGTCAGGTCGATGACGGCCTGCGGGACGAGACGGTTGTCGGCCATCGCGCGCAGGTACTCGCGGCGGGAGTGGATGTTGCACTCGAAGTGCGCGTTGATCTGGGAGACCCACTTCGAGGGCTGGCCGTACCGCGGGTTCCAGCAGCCGGTGATGGTCACGTACCGGCCGCCGACCTTCAGGACGCGCGAGTGCTCCGCGAAGAGGTCGTGCAGGTCGACGTACATGCTCGACTCGTTGTTCCACGAGCCGGCGGCCTGCCCGGTCTCGAGCGGCGTGTTGAGCATGTTGCAGACACGGGCCCGGACGTGGTCCTCGATGCCGAGTTCGTGGGCCCGCTGGTTGGCGAAGTCGGCCTGCTTGGCCGACAGGGTGACGCCCTCGACCTTGCATCCGAAGCGCTGGTGGGCCATGACCATCGAACCGCCGCGGCCGCAGCCCGCGTCGACGAGGGTGTCGTCGCGCCCGATCGAGCCGAGGTGTTCGAGGAGGAGGTCGGCCTGGGCCGACTCCAGGCGGTGGAGCTCGGCGATCAGCTTCTTCTCGTATGCGCTGTCCTCGGTGTCGCCGAGGGCGGCGTGGTCGATGTCGCCGATGCCGTAGTGGTGGTGGTAAAGGCCGTCGACATCGCCGAGACGAAGGTTCACGGGCCTGGCCTCGTGGTCCCAGTAACGGGCGATGTCCCCCTGGTAGGGAGTCGCCGGGCCCGGGATGAACACGGAGGAGGTACCGGCGGCGGCGGTGAGATCGGTGCTAGTCATGAACAATTCCCATCTTTACCAGAAATCGGGCAGGCTGTAGCGATAGGTGTTGGTCTGGTGCCAGTAATGGTTGCCGTCGACCCACACGGCGACCCCGCGCAGGAAGCGCTGCACGCTCGGGACGGGGCAGGCGACGGCCAGTTCGGCGGCCGCTGCCTCGAAGTCGTGCATCAGGTCGTTGTGCACCTCGACAGCCTTCAGGTAGGCCTCCCGGTCGGAGCGGCTCTCGCGTTCGGCGATCACCACCGGCAGGTTCAAGTGCCGTCCAGGACTGGCCAGTTCCTTGGTGTAGGAGTACAGGTCGTTGACGATGGTGGTGGCATTGCCGGCCAACGCGATCACCCGTTGCATGGCGGGCTGCGCGTGGAGATCCGCGGGCAGTTCGTAGCCGCCGACGGAGTCGGTGATGGTGGGGCAGGGGCGGAAGTTGTTGAACTGGCGCATCGCCAGGTACTCCCACACCTCGGGCACGTACTCCGTCTGCGCCCAGGCCCCCTCGGCGAGGTAGCCCATGTGCAGCCGGGCCATGTCGTGCCGGTACCGGTCGGCCTGCGAGGGCGTGGTCGCCTGGAGGAAGTACTCCATGGCGGACCGGTAGGCGCGCCGGGGTGCGTCCGACAGGAGCGAGGCCTCCCAGTCCGGCGCGTACTCCTTCGTCGTGTGGACGGGGTCGAGAGCGGTGTGCGCCAGCAGCAGACGACCGCCGAGGCCGATGGGCGAGCCGCCGTGGTCCTCGCAGTAGCAGTCGTCGACCGCGTTCTCGGCGACCATCAGCCGGGTGGCGAGCATCAGGTGGTCGATGCTGGGGGCGTCGGGATGGCAGGCGACCATGTAGCGCCCGACGGAGAAGCCGTCGAACTGGTCCTCCCAGTCCTCCGGGTAGAGCGACACCTCGTCCAGGGCCCAGGCCTTGATCCGACGGCTGAGCTCCTCCACCCGCACCGGATCGGGCTCCGGCACCGGGTGGTGGTAGAGCCCCGGGATCGGATGGCCCGGGATCGGCGCGGACGCCTCGGGGGCCGCGGCGACGGCGGGGGCATCGCTCCGGGCCCAGTGCAGGCTCGTCGTACCCAGCCCGCTGGGCCCGCGCAGGATCCGTTCGAGGGCGGCACTCGGCTGTGGCGCGGCGGCCGCGGTCGCAGCCGCACCCTCGTCGGGAACGGACACGGCTACGGGTACCGGTCCGGGGTGTCCCGTGGGCAGGACGGGCAGGACGGGCGGGGCCGGCGGGGCGGGCGAGACCGGCGGAGAAGGCTCCACGGGCCCGGCGTCGGCGGCCGGTTCGACGCCGGCGGCGAGGGCGCTCGCGAGAACGTGCGCCCCGAAGGACGCCACCGCGGCGGGCAGACTCGACTGCAGAGGGGAAGGCCCAGGATCGGGCATCCGTAACTCCTTGGAGAGGTAAGTGGGTCGTCCCGGATCCCGGGCGTGCTCGGCGGGCCAGGACAGGCAGGTGTCCTGGCCGTCACGGCCGTCGGGCGGGTCCTCTTAGTCCCGCCTGCGGGCGATCTGCACGTTCTCCAGCACACCGAGCGCGTCGGGCACCAGGATGGCGGCCGAGAAGTAGGTGGTGACCAGGTACGAGATGATCGCCTGCTCGCTGATCCCCATGAAGCGGACCGAGAGGCCCGGCTCGTACTCCTCCGGCAGGCCGGTCTGGCGCAGACCGATGACGCCCTGGTTGTCCTCGCCGGTTCGCATGACGAGGACGGAGCTGGTGTTCTCCTTGCTGATCGGGATCTTGTTGCAGGGCAGGATCGGGACCCCGCGCCAGGCCGGAACCTGCTGGCCGCCGACGTCGACGTGGTCCGGGTAGAGCCCGCGTGCGTTGAACTCGCGCCCGATCGCGGCGATCGTCCGGGGGTGGGCGAGGAAGAACTTGGAACCGCGGCGGCGGCAGAGCAGCTCGTCGAGGTCGTCCGGGGTCGGCGGGCCCGAGTGGGTCTGGATCCGCTGCTTGAAGGCGGCGTTGTGGAGGAGACCGAAGTCCCGGTTGTTGATCAGCTCGTGCTCCTGGCGCTCGCGCAGCGCCTCGATGGTGAGCCTGAGCTGTTCCTCGGTCTGGTTGTGCGGCCCGTTGTAGAGATCGGCGACCCTGGTGTGGATCCGCAACACGGTCTGCGCGATGGAGAGTTCGTACTCGCGGGGCTTGAGCTCGTAGTCGACGAAGGCGCCGGGCAGGTCCGCCTCACCGGTGTGGCCGGCGGACATCGCGATCTCGGCCTCGCCGTGCTTGTTCTGGCGCTGCTGCGGGAGCGAGCTGAACCGGTTGATGTGGTCCTGGAGTTGCGGCGCCGCGGCGAGCACGGAGGCGAAGTCGCCGCGGGAGAGGGTGAGCAGGATGCCCGGGGTCTCGGCGGTGGCCGTGTAGTCCCAGGTGGCGTCGGCGTCCAGCAGGGCGTTCTCGCCGAACCGGTCGCCGTCGGCGAGTACGGCTACGGCGACGTCGTCGCCGTACTTGCCGACGGAGGTCTGGCTGATCCGGCCGTGGGCGATCAGGTGGATCTGGTCGGCGGGGGTGCCGCGCTCGACGATCACCTCACCGGCCCGGAAGTCGCGCTGGACGCACCGGCCGGCGATCGCGGTCAGCACGTCGTCGTCGTCGAAGCCGCGCAGCAGGGCCAGTTCGCCGAGCTCGCGCGGGATCACCCGGACGTTCGCGCCGTCCTGGACGAACTCGATGGTGCCGTCGCCCACGGTGTACGTCAGCCGGCGGTTGACCCGGTAGGTGCCACCCTTGGTCTCCACCCAGGGGAGCATCCGCAGCAGCCAGCGGGAGGTGATCTCCTGCATCTGCGGGGCGGACTTGGTCGTGCTGGCAAGGTTGCGGGCAGCCGCCGTGCTCAGGCTGGACTGCCGCGGCGGCTCCAGCTGGGCTTCCGGGCTGGTGTCAACGGTCATCGGGCGAGCTCTCCTTCGTAAGGGTGGTGGACGGCGCACGCGCGCGTCACCGAGGAACGAGGAAAAAGGGGGGCGAATATCAGGGAATCCGTACAGATCCGGGGGAACAGTAACGGCCGGTACACCCAGTTGAGCCTGAAAACCGTTGGCATTACTTCGATGCGGTGATCTTGCGGCACAGGTGGTTTGCCGGGGTTATAGACGATATTCGGCCTTACTCACGAACACGGCCGAAAGGCACCGCGCCGGTCGGCTCCCGCGGCGCCCTTACCCGCCGGCGCGCGTCCGCTCGGACGGGTCCGGCCGCCACATCGCCGTCACTTCCAGCGGGCCCACCGTCAGGCGCCGCAGGGTGGTGAAGCCGAAGCGGTGATAGAGCCGTACGTTCGCCTCGTCGGCGGTGGTGAGGAAGACACCGCCGGGCGCGGGGGTCGCGGCGAGCAGGCGGTTCAGGAGCCACCCTCCGGCGCCCCGTCCCGCGGCCGCGGGCTCCACGCCGATGAACTCCAGGGTCCAGGCCCCGGGCGGGGTTTCGGCCTCGGTGGCGTGCAGGTAGCGCAGCGTCCGCAGCAGGGCGCGGGGGCCGCAGCCCAGCAGGGTGCGGGCCGCCCAGGCGGCCCGGGCCGCGCCCGAGGGGGCGGCGGCCGGTGGTGTGAGGACGGCGGCGGCGACGGCTCGGCCGTGCCGGTCGGTCAGCAGGTGGCGACGGGCTCCGGGGAGCGTGGCGTGCGTCCGCAGTGTGGTGGTGAACCATGCCCGTCGCACCCGGTCCGATCCGCCCGAGATCCACCTCATGGCGGGTTCGCGGACGAAGGCGGCGGCGAGCACGGGCGCGCACCGCGCGGGCGGCGGAGCGTCGTCGTGGTCACCCGTGTCGTACTCAGACATCGCGCCGCCGTTCCAGCGGTGCCTCCGGCACGAGGTGGCACACCAGGAGCTTGAGGAAGAAGAGCGGTGCGAACCAGGCGAGCGCGGTGGGCACGGGCAGCCAGAACAGGTTGACGACGACGGCGGCGGAGTAACCGGCCATGGCCGTCGGGCGCTTGAGGTGGACGGGCGTGAACTCCACGACGACGGCCGCGAAGAGCAGCAGCGCGCTGTTCCCCAGGGTCCAGCCGCGGTCCCCGCCGAGCACCAGCAGGCCCATCGCGGCGAGGTGCAGCACGTGGGCGCCGACGAAGAGCAGGCGGGCACGCCGCGCCCCCGGGTCCTGGCGGTGGTACCAACGCTTGGCGGAGTTCGTCGCGTTGGTGAGGATGCCCCCGAGCAGATCGAGGCCGATCAGCACCACCACGACCCACTGGAGGCCGCTCCAGTCACGGTGGATCCCCGACGACCACACGCCGGCGGCGAGCAGTACCGCGCACCCGCCCGCGCCGAGCAGTTCCACGGTGGACTCGGAGCGGGACTTGCCCGGCCCCATGAACCGCTCCAGGCGGCCCAGCGGTCCCGGTGAGGTGGGGGGTATCTCCCAGCGGATCTCCAGATCAGTGCGCACGGCCGGCTCCTCCGTCCGCTGCGCCGCTCCACAGCCCGCGCAGCAGGCTCCAGACCTGCTCGCCCCCGGGGACCGCCGGCGCCGTCGGCCGCTCCGCGCGCAGCGCACTCAGCGCCCATGCGTCGGCCGCCCGCATCACGGCCGCGGTCGCGCCCGCCAGCAGGTCCGGGTCCACGTCCGTCCGGATGAAACCGAGCCGCCGGCCGTCCTGGACCACGGCCCCGAACCAGCCGAGCCAGACGCCGTCCCGCGCCCGCCCGACGGCGGCGTCGGCGAGGGCCAGATCGTCCGGGTGGGCATGCAGGTGCGCGGCAAGGGCATGGGATCCGGCTTCCAGTCGTGTCCAGAAGTCGGCCTCGTCGCGGGCCGGGGTCCACGGCCCGAGCACGCCGAGGAGGCGGTCGAGGACATCGTCGAGAACCGCGGCGAGGAGGTCCTCTCGGCCGTCGAAGTACTGGTAGGCGGCGGTCTTCGAGAAACCCGCCGCTTCGATGATCTTGTTGTACGAGGCGGACGCGGGGCCGTGCTCGGCGAAGTGCGCGCGGGCGACGGCGAGGATCGCCTCCTGTCGCTCGGCCGGCAGTCGATGGAATCGAGGGAGCGGAGTCATGTACTGACGGTACACACCAGCAGGGTGTACCGCCAGTACACCCTGCCGGTACACCTTGCCTGAGGGAACCGAATTGATCACGTATGACGTCTTCGGGGGCACATGACCGCCCAGGAAGAGGAGGACCTGACGTGAGGACCCCGGACGCATCAACGTCCCGACGCGCACTGCTGACCGTGGGAGCGGGGGTGGCACTCGCCGCCGCGTTGCCGGTGGGCACGGCGAGTGCCGCGTCGACGGCGGCCGGCCTGCGCGCGCTGGAGCGCGAGTACGGGGCGCGGTTGGGGGTGTACGCGCTGGACACGGCCTCCGGCCGGACCGTGGTCCACCGGGCCGACGAACTGTTCCCCATGTGCTCGGTGTTCAAGACGCTCGCGGCGGCGGCCGTGCTGCGGGACCTCGACCACGACGGCTCGCATCTCGCCAAGCGGATCCACTACACGCTCCAGGACGTCACGGACGCGGGCGGCGGGTCGATCACCGAGAAGCCCGAGAACATCGCGAACGGCCTGACCGTGGCGGAACTCTGCTCCGCCGCCATCGCCCAGAGCGACAACGCGGCCGGGAACCTGCTGCTGCGCGAGCTCGGCGGCCCCACCGCGGTCACCCGCTTCTGCCGCTCGCTGGGCGACCGTACGACCCGGCTCGACCGGTGGGAGCCCGAGCTGAACTCGGCGGAGCCGTCCCGGGTGACGGACACGACCGGCCCGCGCGCGATCGGGCGGACCTACGCCCGCCTCGCGCTCGGCGACGCGCTGGACCCCGGGGACCGGGAACTGCTGAACCGGTGGCTGCTGTCGAACACCACCAGCGGTGACCGCCTGCGGGCCGGCCTGCCGAAGGACTGGGCTGTCGCGGACAAGACGGGCGCCGGTTCGTACGGGACGAACAACAACGTGGGTATCGCCTGGCCGCCGGGGCGCCCGCCCATCGTCCTGGCCATCCTCTCGACGATGCCGGAGGCGACGGCGCCGCGCGACAACACCCTGATCGCCCGAACCGCGAAGCTGCTGGCGGACACGCTCGCCTGACGCCGGACCCCGCCGTCGGGGCCGCCCGGCACGGCGGGCCAGGTGCCGCCGCCACTCCTACGGACGCGCGAGGCGCAGCCCGTCCAGGTTGAGGTCGAGGAGGCGTTCGGCCTGGTCCCGCCGGTCGGGGCCGGCGGAGGTGAGGGCGATGCCCGCGAGGGCGGCGAACATGTCGGTCGAGCTGATGTCGGTCCTGATCGCGCCCGCGGCGGCGCAGGCGTCCATGAGGGACGTAAGGGCGTCCTGGATCATCCGGCGGCTGTCGGTGTAGGGGTCGGTCCCCGCGGCGAGGACCGCCCGCATCGCGTCGGCCATGCCCATCTTGGCGGTGGCGTAGTCGATGAAGCGGCGCGTCCAGGCGCGGAGGGCCTCGTACGGCGGCAGGCTCGCCAGCAAGGTGGGGACGGAGTCGCACAGTCGGGCGACCTCGTTGCGGTAGGCCGCCTCGATGAGGGCTTCCTTGGTGGGGAAGTTGCGGTAGAGGGTGCCGGTGCCCACGCCGGCTTCCTTGGCGATGCGCTCGAAGTGCGCCTCCAGCCCCTGCTCGGTGAACACGCGTACCGCGGCGGCCAGGATCTTGTCCCGGTTGCGCTGCGCGTCGGCTCTGAGCGGGCGTCCCGCGTCTGCGGCCATCAGTGGCTCCCTCGTTCCTCACTTGCTAAGTGGAGGAGCCTCCACTTAGTGTGAGCTGAAGTGGCGGCGCCTCCACTTATACTCTAGGGCATGGCCTGGCCTGCCCATTCCTCTTCCGAAGGGACTCCCGGTATGTCGGGAATCGAAGGCAAGGTCGTCGCCGTCACCGGCGCCGGCAGCGGTATCGGTGAGGCGACCGCCCTCCTGCTCGCCGAGCGGGGCGCGAAGGTGGTCCTCGGCGCACGTCGCACGGAGCGGCTGGAGGCGCTGGCCGCCCGGATCGAGCGGGCCGGCGGCCGAGCCGCCTGGATCCGTACGGACGTGACGCGACGCGCCGACCTGTCCGGCCTCGTCGGCCTGGCGCGGGAGCGGTACGGCAGGCTCGACGTCCTCGTCAGCAACGCCGGGGTGGGGCTCATCTCCCCGCTCGACGAACTGCGCGTCGAGGACTGGGAGGAGATGATCGACGTCAACCTCAAGGGCGTCCTCTACGGGATCGCCGCGGCGCTCCCCGTCTTCCGGGAGCAGGGCTCCGGACACTTCGTCAACACCGTGTCCACCGCCGGACTGCGCGTCGTACCGCTCCAGTCGGTGTACGCGGGCACCAAGAACGCGGTGCGCACGATCTCCGAGGGCCTGCGCCAGGAGGCCGGGGACGCGCTGCGCGTGACCGTCGTGTCGCCGGGGGCCGTGCGCACGGACTTCACGGAGCGCATGGACCCGCAGGCGCGGGCCCGGATCGACCGGATGATGGAGACCGCGCTGTCCCCGGACGCGGTGGCCCGTGCCATCGCCTTCGCCGTCGAGCAGCCGGACGGTGTCGACGTGGGCGACATCGTCGTGCGCCCCACCGCGCAGGCCTGAACACCCGGGACGGGGACCGGCACCGGCCGCGGCGAAGCCGTGCCGTGCCGGTCCCCCGGGACCGCGTTCCTACGGAGCCATCTCGTACGTGCCGGACAGGGCCTCGACCCGCGCCCAGACGCGCGCCGCCCGCTCCTCGTCGACGACCGGACGCCGCACCGCGCCCATCGCCCAGTCCTGCTGGGCGGCCGTCGCGGAGTCCTTGCCGTACAGCTCGACCGCGTGGCCGGAGAAGTCGCGGACGAGGACGGAGAACAGCTCGTCGAGCACCGACCCGTCCAGGTCCGTCAGGCGGGCCTGCTCCAGGATCAGCTGGCCGTAGACGACGAGCGCGAACAGCTGGCCCACCGAGAGGAGGAAGTCGAGGTCGCGGCTCTGCTCCTCGTCCGGGGCGACGGTGGCCACGAAGGCGCAGAGGGCGTCGGCCTGCTCGCGGAACCGGGCCACGTTCGGCACGTCGGCGTACGCGTCGTAGGCGGTCCGCCAGTCGTGGAACTGCACGGCGCCCAGGCCGCGGGCCGGGCCCTGCCGGAACAGGAAGGCGTCGTCGGCCGCGTCGAGCCGGGTCGGTACGGCCGGGTACTCGGCCGGGTTCAGCAGGTGGTTGCGCATGAACTTGAGGATCAGCGCGAGGTTGACGTGGACCGTGCCCTCCAGCTTGGGCAGTCCACGGATCTCGATGGCCGCTTGCGCGAAGTAGTTGTCCTTCTCGAAGCCCTTGGCCGCGATGACGTCCCACATCAGGTCGATGACCTTCTCGCCCTCCGTGGTCACCTTCATCTTCGTCATCGGGTTGAAGAGCAGGTAGCGGCGGTCGTCCGGGCCGGCGGAGCGGAAGTAGTCGACGGCGCGGTCGCTGAAGAGCTTCATCCCGACCAGGCGGACGTACGCGTCGGCCAGCTCCCGGCGCACGTGCGGGAAGGCGGTGACGGGGCGACCGTAGAGGACCCGGTTGTGCGCGTGGGTGACGGCCTCGTACATCGCGTGCTCGCAGATGCCGATGGAGGCGGTGCAGAGGTTGAACTTGCCGACGTTGACGGTGTTCAGGGCGGCGTCGAAGGCCGCCTTGCCGGTGTGCAGGACGTCCTCGGCGCGGACCGGGTAGTCGTCGAGGCGGAACTCGCTGACGTACTTGGAGGAGTCGACGACGTTCTTCACCAGGTTGTACGCCGGGTGGCGGCTGTCGGCGGCGAAGAAGACGTAGCCGTCGGGGCCCTCGATGTCGGTGCGGCGACCGAAGACGGAGACGAGGCCGGCGGCGTTGCCGTTGCCGATGTAGTACTTGGAGCCGCTCGCACGGAATCCGGCGGCACCGGATGCGTCGACGTACGGCCGCAGCAGCATGTCGGTGGAGTAGATGTCGGCGCCGTGGGTCTTCTCGGACAGGCCGAAGGCGAACACCTCGCCCTCGGCGAGCAGCTGGGCGGCGCGGTCGCGGGCGTCGGCGTTGTCGCTCTGCCAGACCGGGCCGAGGCCGAGGATGGTGACCTGCCAGGCGTACCAGTAGTCGAGGCCGTAGAAGCCGAAGATCTCGTTCAGGGCGGCGATCCGCGCGGTGTCCCAGCGCTTGTCCGACTCCCCCTCGCCGGCGGCGGTGGCCGGGGTCAGGAAGGTCGCGAAGAGGCCCTCCTTCGCCGAGAAGGCGAGGAAGTCGGCGAGCCAGGCGCGGGAGCGGTAGTCCTCGATCAGCCGGCGCTTGCCGCGGCTCTCGAACCAGTCGACGGTGGCGCGCAGCAGCCTGCGGGTCTCGGGGTCGAAGTGCGCCGGGTCGTACGTGTGCGGGTTGAAGAGCAGGGCGTCTGCCATGAGGGTTCACCTTCCGAGGGGCTGGAGGAGGGGCGGGGAGGGGGTCGAGCGCACGCGTGGGGGGTGCTGAGCGGCCGGGTGCGGTGCGGTGCGGTCGGCAGCGGCGCGAGGGATCCGGGCGACGTTCAGGCGGTGGCGGTCGGCGCCGTACCGCCGAGCCGGTGGAGGGTGTCGAGGACGTCGTCGAGCCAGGCGATCGTCATCCGCTCGAACGCGATACCGCCGCGCAGCACGACGTGCTGGAGCTCCTGACCGGCGTCGAGCGGTGCGGAAGCCTGCGGCCCGGTGAAGTCGCGCCGTTCACCGGCGAGATAGCGGGCCAGTCGGTCGCTGTGCGCCCGGTGGTGCCGTTCGACCTCGTGGATCAGCGCGGCCGGGTCGTCGAAGGCCGCGCCACGGATCTTGACGGCGAGGTCGTGGCGCAGGCTCTCGGGTTCGATCGGCTCGTGCAGCCACTCGGCGAGGGCGGCGCGGCCGGGGTCGGCGACGGAGTACTCCTTCTTGTCCGGTCGGCCCTGCTGCGGGACCTCCCGGGCGGCGAGCAGTCCGTTGCCCTCCATACGCCCCAGCACGCGGTAGATCTGCTGGTGGGTGGCGGTCCAGAAGTAGCCGATGGACCGGTCGAACCGGCGGGCCAGCTCATAGCCGGAGCCCGGCTTCTCCAGCAGGGAGACGAGGATCGCGTGGTCGAGCGCCATGCCCCGATCTTTCTATGCAACTCGTTGCATAGACAAGCGGCAGGGGTCAGGTGAGACGCGGCTCACCCGCCGCCCCGCCCACCTACCCGCTCGCCGACCCGCTCACTCGGCGCCGAGCCGCGCACCCGTCCAGACGAGCGCGGGCGGGATCTCCCGGAGCCAGGTGTTGAAGCTGTGGCCGCCGCTGTCGAGGATGATCGACGAGACGTGCGCGGGCGCCTTCACCTTGCGGACGAACTCCTGCGTCTCGCCGTAGTTCGGCTCGCCCCGCAGGGAAGAGGTCACCAGGAACGAGGAGTTGCCCTGCGGTCGGTGGTCCAGGTGCCACAGCAGGTCGGATCGCTTCTCCTCGTCCTTGTTCCCCTTGAACAGATCACCCGAGTCCTTGTCTATCTCGGGCCGGTACTCCGCCGAGAGCCCCACGCCGACCGTGTACGCCTCCGGATGCTGCACCGCCATCTTCAGGGCGCAGTAGCCTCCGGTGGAGTCGCCGATGATGCCCCAGCTCCGCGACGAGGTGCCCACGCGGTAGGTGCCGGAGACCGCCTTGACGACGTCCGCGCCGAAGAAGGCCTCGCTCTGCGGGCCCCTGGGGACGTCCACGCACTGGGTGTTGGGCGCGGCGATGGTGGGCCGCATCATCACCAGGATCATCGGTTGCATGCGCTTCTGCTTCGCCAGGCTCCACGCCAGGCGCGGGTAGTGCAGCTTCTTGATGAGGTTCTCGGCCATGCCCGGGTAGCCCGTGAGGACGACGGCCGCCGGGAACCTGCGCTGCTCGTCCGTCTTGTCGAAGTACTCCGGCGGCAGGTAGACGTACGCCTCGGCGGCGGCCCGGGACCGCTCACCGTGAATCGTCACCTTCTCGATCACGCCACCCACCTGCGGGTTCCGACCGCCGGGCACCTCCGGGGCCTGCCGGCCCAGCACCTCCACGGCGGCCCCGCCCGGGGCGGCCGGAGCCTGGGGCCTGGTCCCCGCGAGGTCGGACCAGGAGTCGTAGAGGAGGAAGGTGCGGTTGGCCGCGGCGCCGACCGACGCGAGCACCATCAACTGCACCAGTACGAGCAACCCGACGCGTCCCAGTACCCACCGGACGCCGGGCCGCGCCAGCCGGGGCCACAGACCCACCGTGAGGGCGAACAGCAGCGCCGCACACACCACGACGCCCGCCATGAGCGTGCCACTCGTCAGACCCATGAATCAGCGAACCCTTTGCACCGTCCCTGTCCGGACGCTCGGGTCCGGAGCGCTACCGGCGGGTAGCGCACCAGGCAAGAGGGACGGATCGGGCCCCGCGTTCCCTTCCGGAGAAATCCACCGGTACGGACCTCGCCTTCGTGCCTTCGACCGAGCCAGGTCCGAAGAGGCGCGGCCGACGGCTCCCCGTTCACCGGCGGCGCCGAACACACCGCCCCCGACCGGGCGGCTACGTCGGCCAGGCTCTGTTGGAGTGACGCACCCGGCCAGGCGTCCGTCCGGGCGAAGTTCGGGAACCCTGGGGCGGTGGTGGGCGTTGGTGCGACCATAGGAAGGTGATCAGCGGGATCCGACTTCCGATGACTCCGAGGGGAGCCGTTCATGAGCACGGCGAAAGACCTGTTCATCATCGCCATGGATCCGCCGCCGGACCGTTCCGTCGGGCAGGGTGACCTGTCGCTCGCCCTCGCCGGCGCCGAGCTGATCGATCTCCTCGACGCGCAGGCCGCCGTGCTGGACGGCGACCGCATCGTGCCGGGCGGCCTGCCCGGGCTGGACGACGAGCTCCTGGCCGAGGCCTCGTCGGCGCTCACCCGGCAGGCGCCGTACGAACGGGTCGAGGACTGGCTGTGGCGCCGCGGCCGCGATCTCTCCACCTCGTACCAGGCCGCGCTGGAGGAAGCCGGTCAGTTGACCCGGGGGCGGCGCGGCCTGCTGCCCTTCGGCACGGACCACCTGGAAGTGGCCGATACGCCCGCTCACCGCCAGGCGCTCAGCCGCTGGGAGTCGGACGAGCCCGTGCTCGCCTCGCTCGGCGCGGCCGTGGGCGTCCGCGAACCGCGCTCCGACGACGAACCGGGCCCGGACGACGAAGCGGTGACGACCGTCCTGGCCGTCGTCGGCGACGCCGTGATGGAACTGGAGGCCGTACGCCAGCGGCGGTCCATCGAGAACGCGGCGTTCGCCAACGTCTGGCGCGTCCCGTGACCCGTGGGGCGCCGAGTGGTCGGTGCCCCACGGGGTGTCGTGGGGCAACGGGCGACCGTCGCCACCTCGTCGTCACTCGGTGAGTCCGGCCCCGGGCCGGCGCGGGCCCGTCAGCCGGCGTCGAGGACGAGATCGGCGCGGCGCCGGCCCCGGGCGACGAGGCGCGCGTTGACCTCGTCCGATCGAGCCACCCAGGCGCGCGCGTACGCGGGGTCCTTGCCGTGCCGTACGTGACGCTCGATCAGCCGCTCCAGGCGCAGCTCCTCGGACGGGGCGAGGTACCAGGCCTCGTCCAGCAGGGGGCGTACCGAGGCCCACTCCCCCGCGTCGTGCAGCAGATAGTTCCCCTCGGTGATCACCAGCGGTACGTCCGGGGGGACGGGGATGCTGCCCGCGATCGGCTCCTCCAGGCGACGGTCGAAGGCGGGCGCGTACACCGTGGGCCCGTGCGGCGCGCGGAGCCGGCGCAGCAGGCAGACGTACCCCGCCGCGTCGAAGGTGTCCGGGGCGCCCTTGCGGTCGGCGCGCCCCAGCCGGTCCAATTCGGCCTGGGCGAGGTGGAACCCGTCCATCGGGACCACGACGGCCCGCCCGGGCCCGAGCGCGTCCGCGAGTCGGGCGGCCAGCGTCGACTTCCCGGCGCCCGGTGGCCCGGCGATGCCCAGGACGCGCCGCTCGCCCGGCGCGGCCAGCGCCACCGCCCTTGCCACCGGTTCCGTCGTACTCATCCGCACATCCTGCCCGAGGGGTGCGGCCCGGCGCCCCTGCCCCGGCGCTGAGCGGGGCGCCGGGCCGCCCGGTCAGCAGCGGGGGCAGGCGTCGCGGATCACGCGCCAGGTGAAGGTGGCGGACGCGGTCGCACCGGTGACGTCCTTGGCGGTGACGGTCACCGTGCGGATGCCGCTGCCGCGCAGGAGGCCCGAGATCAGGCCGGTCGAGGAATTGATCGAGGCACCGACCGGCAGGTTGACCGCCGACCAGGTGTAGGGAGCCGTGCCGCCGGTGGCGGTCATGGGCAGGTACGCGGAGTCGTACTGGAGGGACACCTGGTTGCCCGGGTTGACCACGGACGGGGCGGCGGTGGCCACCGTGCGCGTCACCGCGGAACCGGTCGAGCCGTGCGGCGCGGCGAAGGACGGACCGACCGACGCCGCCAGGACCGCCGCCAGGCCGACGGCCAGCGCCGCCGGTCTGCGCGGGACGCGTGTGCGTGCGGGAGTGCGCGTGCGTGTGCTCAACAGAACCTCCGAACTCGTCGGGCGGGGGCGGCGTTTCCGGTACGGATCCCGGAGGCCGCCATCACCCGTTGCGGGTATGCGTGTTCGAGGTGCGTGGCGCGTCGGAATCATAGGCGGGCCCGGCCGTCCCGTCGATGGCGCCGAGGCCGACCGCCCGGGCCTACGATGTCCGCCATGTCCGGTACGGTCGCCGTCCCGCTCGCCCCACCGCCCCGCGCGCGACTGCGCTCCGCCGTCCGCCTGGCCGTGTGCGCCGCCGTGCCCTGGTTCCTTTGTCTGTGGTGGGGCACGAGCACGGTTCCCGTGCCGGCCGCCCTGCCGGCCGTCCTGATCCTCCGTGACGACGTGTACGACGCCCCGCGGCGCGGGTGGGAACGGCTCGTGGGCGTCGTCGTCGGCGTGGCGCTGACCACCCTCGTGCTGCACTGGCTGCCGCCTCCCACGGCCTCCTCCGTGGCCTCGCTGTCGGTGGTCGCGTCGGCGTCCTTCCTGGCCGTACTGGCCTGCGGCTGCGCGGGCATGTACCTGATGTACCAGGGCGGCGCCCCCAACCAGCAGGTCCTGGTCAGCGCACTGGTGATCTACGCGACCGCTCTCCCCGGCTATGCCGTGGCCCGCCTCGCGGAGAGCGCCGTCGGCATCGCCACCGTGGTCCTGCTGGGCCCACTGCTCTGGCCGCCGGACCCGTACCGGACGGCCGCGACCGGACTCGACACGTACCGGGGCGAACTCGACGACCTCCTCGGCACGGTCGCCGCCCGGCTCGGCGCCGGCGGACCGCCCACCGTCCCGGGGCTCCCCGAGGACGCGGAGCTGTGGCTGCGACCCCGCGGCGGCCTCGCGGCGTACGAGCGGGCCGCTCGGCGCACCCGGCTCCCCCGGCTGTACCTGCGCACGCCCGCCCGACCGCCGGACGGGCTGGAGGAGCGGCTGAGGCTCGCCGCCCGAACCGCCCTCACCCTCCAGTACTTCACCGAGGAACTCCGGGAGCGCGCCCGGACCGACGGCCCCGACCGACCCCCCGGGACGCCCGTACCCGACCCGGCCCTGCGCGACCTCGCCCCGCTGGTACGGGCCACCGCCCGCGCGCTGGACGCCGCCCTGCGCGGCGCGGACTGCGCCGCGGACCTCGACCGGGCCCGCGAGCTGGACCTCGCCCACCGCGCGGCCCACCCCACCCGGCACGACGCGGTCCTGCGGGCGGGTCTGCACCTGACCCACGAGGCCGTCGCCGCCCACCTGTCGGCCCGCCGCTGACCGGCCCATGGCGTTCTCCTGCCGAGCGGTGCCGGTCGGGGCCGGCGCGCGGGCCACCGATAGGCTCGGGCACCGACCGGGGAGATGAAGGAACGATGACGTTGAACGAAGGCCTCCGGGTGAGGCTGACCGAGGACCTCACGCTGACCGGTTCGGTCACCGCGGCGGGGGAAGCCGTCGCCGGGTTCCTGGCCCTGGCATCGGGTGCCGAAGGCACGGTCGAGCGGGTGGACGAGCACCAGCCGCAGAGCGGCGAGGACGTCCGTGAGTACGAGCGCCTGAAGTCGCTCCTCGACTCCTTCGGCCATCAGATGCCCGAGGGCAGCAGGAAGCAGCTGGAGGAGAAGGTCGCTTCCCTGGAACCCGCGTGGATCGCGTTCCAGGAGCAGAAGGTCCGCGTGACGGTCCGCGTCCGCTTCGACAACGGATTCGTCCTCGACGGCGCGCACGAGGAACTCTTCACCTCCGCCTGAGGCCGCCCGAAGCCGGTCCGCGGCCGGTCCGACGCCGACCCCGAGGCCCGCCCGGGCCCGGTCCGCGGCCGCGCGCGGCCGTCTGGCACCCTCACCCGGCGCGCGTTTCACTGGAAGGTGCCGTACCAGCGCGCCCATGGCGGACCGCGCACCCGGGAGGTCCCGTGAACACGTACGTCCCACCCCGCTTCGACCCCACTCGTGTCCCCCACCTGCTGGGGTCCTTCGCACCCGTGTCCGAGGAGGTCGACGTCGCGGACCTGGAGGTGACGGGCGAGCTGCCCGACTCCCTGGACGGCCTGTACCTGCGCAACGGCCCCAATCCGCGGTTCACGCCGATCGGCTCGTACCTGTACCCCATCGACGGCGACGGGATGCTGCACGGTGTGTGGGTCTCCGGCGGCCGGGCCCGCTACCGCAACCGCTTCGTCCGTACCCCCGCGCTGCTGGCCGAGGAACGGGCCGGCCGGGCCCTGTGGGGCGGCCTCGCATCGATGGTCGTGCCGGACGCCGACCAGGTGGGACCGGAGCTCGCCGGCACCTTCCGGGACATGCCCGACATCAACGTGGTCCGGCACGCCGGCCGGCTGCTGGCCCTCGCCGAGTCGGCCTGCCCCTTCCGGGTCGACTCCGAACTGGCGACGCTGGGCCGCGAGGAGTTCGGCGGGGCGCTGCCCGCCGGCATCACCGCCCACCCCAAGATCGACCCGGTCACGGGCGAGATGGTCGTCTTCTGCTACGGCCTGGAGCCGCCCTACCTGACCTGGTCCGTCATCGACCGCCACGGCGCGGTCAGCCGCGGGCCCACCCCGGTCGACGGGGTGGACGAGCCGATGATGATCCACGACATGGCTCTGACCGGCCGCTACGCCGTTCTCGTCCTCGCCCCGGCCTTCTTCGACCTCGCCGCGGCCATGGCGGGCGGCTCCTTCCTGGCCTGGCGGCCCGAACGCGGCACCCGGGTGGCGCTGATCCCGCGCGACGGCGGACCGGTGCGCTGGGCGTCCGACGAGGCGTTCTGGACGTGGCACACCGTGAACGCGTACGACGACGGCCCGGGCCCGGACGCCCCGGTGGTCCTCGACTACGTGCAGTGGAGCAGGCTGACCGTCGGCGGCCCCGAGGAGGACACCGGCCCGATCAGCGGCGGCCTGATGCGGGCACGCCTCGACCCGGCCGCCGGCAGCATGGCCCGTACCCCGCTGGACGACTCCCGGGTGGAGTTCCCGCGGGTCGACGACCGGCGCATCGGCCGGCGCCACCGGTACACCGCGCTGGCCACCGAGACCGGGCGGACGGATCTGCTGCCGGGCGAGTACGACGCCGTGCGCTGGTACGACGACGAGACCGGCACCTCCCGCGTCTGGTCGGCCGGGGACCTCTCCGTCGGCGAGCCGGTCTTCGCCCCCGAGCCCGGCTCCGAGGAGGGCGGCCACTGGCTGACCTTCGCCACGGACCGCACCGACGGGTCGAGCTGGTTCCTGGTCATCCCCGCAGAGGACCCCGCCGCCGGCCCGGTGGCGCGCGCCCGTATCCCCGTGCGCGTCCCGCTCGGCCTGCACGGCTGCTGGCTGCCGACCGAGGAGTGAACCCGTCCGGCGCGCCCGCGCGGCGGGGCCGTGCCACGCTGTTGCTTGGCCTCGGGAGGAGAGCGCCGCGACGAACGGAGCGCGCTGTGAGCAGACCGTTCCACCTCGCACCGATACGGCGCGGCCTGGCCGCCGCCTGCGCCGCCCTGCTGTTCGTGGCCCTCGCCTCGGGGACCGCCACCGGCGCGGACCCGACCCCGACCCCGACCCCGTCCACGGGCACGTCGCCGTCCGCGACCGGCGACACGGGCCTCGGGGGCCTCGACCCGCGCATCAGGGCGATCATGCGCAAGCCGGACTACCGCAACGCCCAGTGGGGCCTGCTGCAGACCGACCCTGACGACGGCCGCGTGGTGCACAGTCTCTTCCCCGAGCAGTTCTTCATCCCCGGATCCACTGCCAAACTGCTCAGCGTCTCGGGCCCGTGGCACACCCTCGGCGCCGACCACCGCTTCGTGACCCCGCTCTACGCGGTCGGGGAGCGCGACGGCGCGACGCTGACCGGCGACCTCGACCTCGTCGCCCAGGGCGACCTCACCATGGGCGGCCGGACGCGCCCCGACGGCACGGTCGCGTACACCGACCTCGACCACACCTACGCCAACGACTTCCCCGGCGCGACCCTCACCCCGCAGAACCCGCTCGCCGGGATCGACCAGCTCGCCCGGCAGGTGCGCGACTCCGGCATCACCCGCGTCGACGGCGACGTGATCGTCGACAGTCGGCTGTTCCTCCCCGACCCGGAGCTCGTCCCCACCCCGACGCCGCTGATCATCAACGACAACCTGATCGACCTCATGACCACCCCCGGGGACCGACCCGGCGCGGACGCACGGCTGGACTGGCGGCCCAAGGTCGCGCCCTACGAGGTCACCTCGTCGGTGAAGACCGTGGCGGCCGGGAGGCCGACCGCGATCACGGTGACGGCCACCGACGGCGGAACCCGCATCCGGCTGACCGGAACGATCGCGGCGGGCTCCGAACCACTGCTGCGCACCTCCCCGATCGTGGACCCGGCCGGCTTCGGACGCGTCGCGCTGATCGAGGCCCTCGAACGCGCCGGGGTGCACGTCACCGCCGACCCGACGGGCGCCAACCCGGTGGGGCGGCTGCCGAGCGACTACGACGGGCGGCCGCGGGTGGCGGCGTACACCTCCCCGCCCTACGCCCAGTACGCCAAGCTGATCCTCAAGGTCAGCCACAACCTGGGCGCCAACCTCGGCATCTGCCTCCTGGCCGTCACGGCGAAGAGCGACCGGTGTCCGGCGGGCTTCCCGGTGCTCGCCGACTTCCTCGACCAGGCCGGCGTGGACCGTGAGCAGGCGCAGCTCATGGACGGCCGGGGCGGCAACCCCGCCGACCGGGCCACCCCTCAGGTGCTGGTGCAGATGCTGGCGTACTGGCAGCGGACCCCCGACGCCCGACTGTTCCGGGAGGCTCTGCCGATCCTGGGGGTCGACGGTCTGCTGGCCGAGAACTGCCGCGGCTGCCCGGCCCGGGGGAAGGTGTTCGCCAAGACCGGCGCGGCCGTCGGCGGTGACGCCCTCAACGACCGGCTGGCCGTCGGCGCGATCACCATCGCGGGCTATCTGGACAAGGGCGGCGGCCGCTTCGACACCTTCTACGCGGGCGTCAACGGCGCCTCCACACCGGGCGCCGACCCCACCGAGGTACTGACCATCGCCAACGACCTCGCGATGATCGCCGCCTACCTCCAGGAGTCCTCGGCGCCCTGACCGGTCCGGGGCCCTGCCGAAAGGGCCCCGGCCGGCGGTCCGAAGGAAACCTATGCGAGGTCGAACCGGTCGAGGTTCATCACCTTGTCCCAGGCGGAGACGAAGTCACGGACGAACTTCTCGCCCGCGTCCTGCGCCGCGTAGACTTCCGAGAGCGCCCGGAGCTGGGCGTGCGAACCGAAGACGAGGTCCACCGCGGTCGCCGTCCACCTGACCTGGCCCGTGGCGTGGTCCCGGCCCTCGAACACGTTCTCGGTCGACTCCGACGCCTTCCACCGCGTGCCCATGTCGAGCAGGTTCACGAAGAAGTCGTTGGTCAGCGCCTCGGGCCGGTCCGTGAAGACGCCGTGCCGGGACTGCCGGAAGCCGGTGTTCAGCGCCCGCATCCCGCCGATGAGCACCGTCATCTCGGGGGCGGTCAGGTTCAGCAGGTTGGCACGGTCCAGCAGCAGCGTCTCCGGCGACAGCTTCTCGCCCGCCCGCAGATAGTTGCGGAAGCCGTCCGCCTTGGGTTCGAGGACGGCGAAGGATTCCACATCCGTCTGCTCCTGCGAGGCGTCCGTGCGGCCCGGCGCGAACGGCACCTCGATGGCGTACCCGGCGTTCTTCGCGCCCTGTTCGACGGCCGCGCAGCCGCCCAGCACGATCAGGTCGGCGAGCGAGACCTTCTTCCCGCCGCTCTGCGCGCCGTCGAAGTCCCGCTGGATCCCTTCGAGTGTCCGAAGCACTTCGGCCACCTCGGGCAGGTCGTTGACCTCCCAGTCCTTCTGCGGCGCGAGCCGGATCCGGGCTCCGTTGGCCCCGCCCCGCATGTCCGTGCCGCGGAAGCTCGACGCCGCCGCCCACGCCGCCGTGACCAGCTGCGGGAGGGACAACCCCGAGTCGAGGATCGTGCGCTTGAGGGCGGCGACGTCCTCGGGACCGACCAGCTCGTGATCGACCGCGGGTACGGGGTCCTGCCACAGCTGGGGTTCGGGCACCCACGGGCCGAGGTAGCGCGAGATCGGGCCCATGTCGCGGTGCAGCAGCTTGTACCAGGCCTTGGCGAACGCCTCGGCGAGCTTGTCCGGGTTCTCGTGGAAGCTCTTCGCGATCGGTGCGTAGACCGGGTCCATCCGCAGCGCGAGGTCCGTCGTCAGCATCATCGGAGCGTGCTTCTTCGCCGGGTCATGGGCGTCCGGCACCGTGCCCTGGGCCGCGGGGTCCTTGGGGGTCCACTGCTGCGCGCCGGCCGGGCTCGTGGTCAGCTCCCACTCGTACGCGAACAGGTTGTCCAGGTAGCCGTTGTCCCACGTCGTCGGCCGGGTGGTCCACGCGCCCTCCAGACCGCTGGTGAGCGAGTCGACGCCACTGCCGCTGCCGTAGGTGTTCTTCCAGCCGAGGCCCTGCTGCTCGATCGGGCAGCCTTCCGGCTCGGGTCCGATGTAGTCGGCGCCGACCGCACCGTGGCACTTGCCGAAGGTGTGACCGCCGATGATGAGGGCGGCCGTCTCCTCGTCGTTCATGGCCATGCGCGCGAACGTCTCACGGATGTCGCGGGCCGCGGCGAGCGGGTTCGGGTCCCCGTTGGGGCCTTCCGGGTTCACATAGATGAGCCCCATCTGCACGGCGCCGAACGGGCCGGAGAGTTCCCGGTCGCCGCTGTAGCGCTCGTCCCCGAGCCACGTGTCCTCGGGACCCCAGAAAACCTCATCGGGTTCCCAGATGTCCTCGCGCCCGAAAGCGAATCCGAACGTCTTGAAACCCATGGATTCCAGCGCGCAGTTACCGGCGAACACCAAAAGGTCGGCCCATGAGATCTTCCGACCGTATTTCTGCTTGACCGGCCACAGCAGACGGCGGGCCTTGTCGAGGCTCGCGTTGTCCGGCCAACTGTTGAGCGGGGCGAATCGCTGGGCGCCGGCACCGCCGCCGCCCCGGCCGTCGGCGATGCGGTACGTTCCCGCGGAATGCCAGCTCATCCGGATGAAGAGCGGTCCGTAGTGGCCGTAGTCCGCGGGCCACCAGTCCTGCGAGGCCGTCATCACCTCGAAGACGTCCCGCTTCAGGGCGTCGAGGTCCAGGGTCGCGAACTCTTCCGCGTAGTCGAAATCGTCGCCCATGGGATCGGCCAGGGGCGATTGCTGGTGCAGAACCTGAAGGTCCAGCTGGTTCGGCCACCAGTCCCGATTCGACCTGGGGCGAGTCGGCGCGGGGGTCGGGGCAGGGATTACTGGGTTCTCGCTGTCGCTGCCGGACACGTCCGTCCTTCTTCCTGTGTCGATGTTTCCATCTGCTGGCTGCTTGCGTCGGCGCGTCCGTATGGTCGCGCACCGAAGGGCTCACCGCGGAGAGAACACGCAGGGCGTGGGCGGGTGGAAAACACTCGGAATTCCAATCGAGGTCCCGGCCCGGCGGATCGGCTTCCTGCCGGGCCCGGTTCGATATCGCTAACGTTCTGTTGTCCCGCCGAACCGAAAAGGTGAACCGATATGAGCGACCTGCTGGAGCGGCTTCGGGGGCGCGGCTGGCGGATGACGTCCCAGCGGCGCGTCGTGGCGGAGGTGCTCGACGGCGATCACGTGCACCTGACGGCCGACGAGGTGCACGCCCGCGCGGCGCTGCTGCTGCCCGAGATCGCCCGGGCGACGGTCTACAACACCCTGGGCGAGCTGGTCGCGATCGGCGAGGTGGCGGAGGTCTCCGTACAGGGCCGGGTCAAGCGCTTCGACCCCAACGTGCGCCATCCGCACCAGCACTTGGTGTGCACGGGCTGCGGCACCATCCGCGACGTCCACGCGACCGGGCTGCCGGCCGACCTGCCGCCCGAGGAGCGGTTCGGCTTCACCGTGTCCGCGATCGAGGTCACCTACCGCGGGCTGTGCCCCGCCTGCGCCGCCGGGGCGGGAGGCACACGATCGTGACCGTGCTCATCGAGGGCCCGCGCTCCGGGCCCGGTACGCGCCGGGCGTGACGCCCTCCCACCGGGTGAACGCGCGGACCAGCGCCGTCGCCCCGCTCAGGCCGACGAGCGGGGCGATCCGGTCGAGCGGCAGATCCGTGGTCTCCAGCAGCCGGCGCGCCCGGCGGTGCCGGGCCGCGTCGAGGAGGGCCCGCCACGAGGTGCCCTCCTCCTGGAGGGCCCGGCGCAGGGTGCGGGGGCTGAGATGGACACCCCGGCCGGCGTCGGCGGGCCGGGTACCGTCGAGCGGCGCGTGGTCCAGCCACTGCCGGACCCGGTCCGCGAGCGTCACGGAGGTCGACAGCTCGCGCAGCAGCCGGTCGGCGTAGGCGCGGTGCAGGGCGCCGAGTTCCGGGTCGTACGGGGCTCGCGGCAGGTCGAGGTCGCGGTTGGCGACGGTGAGCGCGTTCTCGGCGGCGCCGAAGGTCACGGGGCAGCCGAGGATCCGGGCGTACGGCTCGGCGGAGCCGGTACGGGCGTGCGTGAAGGACACCGACAGCGGCGCCCAGTCGTCCCCGGCGATCCAGCGGGCGGCCCGCACCATGCCGGTGACGACGGCCTCCACCTGCTGGGGACGCATGGTGGCCGGGTCTACGGTCGGCCGGTACCGGATCCGGGTACCCTCGCCGCCGCGTTCCAGGGAGACCGTGCCGGCCTGACTGACCAGCGGGTGGTAACGGACCGCCGCCTCGGCGGCCTCCGCGAGCGTCGCGCAGGTCAGCACCACGTGGCCGAGGACGTGGAGACTGCCCGGCTTGATCCCGTCCCCGACGCGGAGCCCCGCGTGCGGATCGCCGCCCCCGGCCCCGATCACCACGTCCCAGAGGGCACGCACCTGCGTGAAGGGCAGCCGGTCCCCGGGCGGGGCCCAGACGCCGGCCCCGGCCGTGCCGTCGGCGCCGTCCCCCGTGGCGTTCAGGACGGCGCGCGCGTAGGACGCGGCGACGGTGGACGGCTCGAAGCCGGCCGGCTCGGAGCGGGGCATGGCGGTCAGTCAATGCCGGGGCGCGGCCCGGCGTCAACCGGAGGCGGGGCCGGGGAGTCAACGAGGTGGCCGCCAGGGTCAATGACCGGGCCGGGCGACGCCCCTAGGGTCGGGCTGCCCGTTGCGGCAGGCGGTCGGCCGACACGCCGGCCCGCGGTCCGTTCGCCGCGTGCGCACCCGAAGGAGCACCTTTTGATCGTCTTCCTGCTGCCCTCGTCCGGCTACGATCCGACCGAAGCGGCCGTGCCCTGGGCCGCGTTGCGGGACGCCGGGTACGACGTACGGTTCGCGACCCCGGACGGGCGGGTCGCGTTGGCCGACCGCCGACTGACCGACGTCGGCTTCTCCTGGCTGTCCCCGTGGCTGATGACGCGCCGTGCCGAGTTGGCCGCGTACCGGGAGCTGACCGAGGACCCCTCGTTCCGCGCCCCGCTGTCCTACACCGAGGTCGATCCGGCGCAGCTGACGGGGCTGTTCGTCCCCGGCGGGCACGCCCAGGGGATGCGGACGCTCCTGGAGGACACGGCCGCGCAGCGGTTGTTCGCGCGGGTCTTCCTGCTGGGGCTGCCGGTGGGCGCGGTGTGCCACGGTGTGTTGCTGGCCGCCCGGGCGAAGGACCCCACGACCGGCCGGTCGGTGCTCCACGGGCGCAGGACCACGGCCCTGACCTCGCTGCTGGAGCTGACCGCCTGGAACCTGACCCGGCTGTGGCTGGGCGGCTACTACCGGACCTACCCGGCGACGGTCCAGGCCGAGGTCACGGCCGCCCTCGCGGACCCGGCCCAGTTCCTGGCCGGCCCGTCGCTGCCGGTCCGGGACACGGCGGCGCGTCCCGGCCGCGGTTTCACGGTGCGGGACGGCAACTACGTCTCGGCCCGCTGGCCGGGCGACTGCCACCGCCTCGCGGCGGACTACCTCGCGCTGGTCCGCTCGCACCGGGGCAGCCCCGCCGGATCCACCACGGAGAGCGGCGCCTGATCCGCCTGCGGACACGGCCTAGGGCTGCGCCCAGGTGTGCAGCAGGGCTTCCCGCGCGCGGGGCTCGGGGGTGCCCTCCGCGGCGTGTTCCCGGCCCCACTCCTCAAGGGTCTGCGGGTTCCTGCTTCCTCCCACGAATCCGTCGAGCAGGGCCTGGGAGAGCCGTGACTCCTCGGCGGTGTAGCCTCCGGCCGCGGCCGCGTGGACGATCACCTCCTCGGTGCCGTCCGCCGTCTCCAGCCGTAGCCTCATCTCGGGCGGCCCCTCGCCCAGGTTCTCCGCTCCGATCGCGGCCGAGACCATGGACCCGAGGATCTTCGCCGCGCGGCCCACCGGGTTGTGCTTGGGCGCGTCCTCGACCACCGCGGACCGCAGCTCCGACCACGTCCACGTCCGGGGGCTGTCCGGGTCGGTGGCTTCCACGCCCTCGCCGGTCAGGCGCACGCCGATGCCGAGGGTGTTCGGCGGGGAGCCCACGTACACCGCGTCCGAGGTGACCCAGAACAGTCCGACCATGGCTGCCACGCGCCGCTCCTCGCTCTCGCCCCTGGTACAACCCATCCATACCGCCCGCCGCGAACGGACGGCCGCCGACACACCGAGTGCCGGGCGGGCCGGGCGCGGGCGTAATTCGATGGGATCCCCCGGCCCGGTCTGCGAGCATCCTCGGATGGGTGCATGGGACGCGGTGGCGGCCGCTGCTCCCCCTCGTCGAGGCGGCGCTGATGCAGCCGGCGCCCGCGACCCGGCTGTGGGCCGCGCAGGCCCACCGCCGGATCACCGGCGACCCGTACGCCCGGTGCGTGCCCGTCCTGACCGACCTGGTGCGTCCGGGGGGCGAACGCGCGGCGCACGACGCGCCCCCGCCGCCGTCGGCCCTGGCCACGCTCGCCGAACTGGGTGTCACCCCGGACGAGATCCGCCCCCACCTGCGGACGTGGACGGACTCCGAGCGCCGGATCATCCCCTGCGACGCGCGGCACGGCCCGCCGGAGGACGACCTGCTGCGGGCGGCGGCGCGCGCCCACCTGTCGCTGCTCGCCGACCGATGACGGGGGTGTGAGGCCCGGGGCCGCGTAGATCAGGGCCCGACCCCGGGCGTCGGCATCCAGTGAAGCAGCGGCCGCGCGTCCGGGGCGCCTGGACGGGGCCACGGAAACGCCCGGGCCCGCGGGCGGCGTTGTCGTGGGATGCACCAGGTCGCGCCTCCGGCCGCCGCGGTCACACAGGTGAGGGCGTGGGCGGAGTACGCATTCCGCGAGGGTCGGATCCCCCGACAGCACCGACACAGCGGCGTGTTGCCCGGCCGGGATCTTCACTCTCCGCTCTACCGCGGGCACGCTCCGTGCGCCATAGTGGAGCGAAGGGGAGTCGGACGCGGGGGGATGTTTCGTGATCGAGCAGGCGTATGTCCAAGCCGGTGACAAGACCACACCGACGGTCAAGGACATCAAAGCGCGGATCTCGACGGCAGTGGACGCGACGACGGGCACCGCCCTGGAGCGCCTCAAGTGCTGGTTGCAGATGCCGGGCGATTCCACGTTCGCGAAGATGCTGGACAGCGACTGCCAGGTACGCGCCAAGAGGGTCGGCGGTCTGCTGAGCCCTGGGACAGGTGGGCTGTACGAGCCCAGCGACCTCTCGGTGGCGCTCGGCGTCCCGGCCAGGTGGACCGCCGTCGACACGGCCGTGAAGGCCGATCGTGCCGTGTACGTCAACGGTTCGACCGGACACGTGGGCGGGGCCCAGAGCAAGTTCAACAACGAGCGCAACATCGGATTCCATGTGATCGTCTTCCTGGCCGTGGGCAAGGAGTCCGACGGACGCGGCTACTACCTGGGCTTCGACCCGGACATCAGCGCCACGACAGATTCTCGGGCGGCGTGGAAGGCGTTGGTCACCGGCGAGACGGAGACGAAGCCGCAGGACTTCACGGCCGAGAAGAGCCTGGAGGTCATCACGTCGATGATGCTCGGCAGCGCGGAGGGCGGCTTCGGCCCGCTGGTCCGCAAGTACTACGTCGACACCACCAAGGCCTTCCCCAAGATCATTCGCGCCTGAGCGCACCGACCGGCGGCGACCCGCCTTCACGTGAGGGTGGTGTGACGGGGGGAGCGGCGGGCCCACCAGGACGCCGAGCCGCCATCTCACCTGGTGAGTCCGCGGTGACAGATGAGGGCCGCTGCGATGGCGGTGGTCGTAGCCCTTGTCGCCCGGCAGTTCGCCGGGGCGCGGACGTCGCGGGCCGTGACGGGAACGGACGGGCGGAATGCCGCGGATCAGCGGGATGACGGCCCGCTGCCATGGAGGGTCGGGCTCGCCCCGGGAGCCGGTTTCGTCCGGAACCGGACGGTGGACCGCCGCAACGCGGTGACCCCCGGCAGCCCACAAGCGCCAACCTCCGCCTCGGCGACTTCACTTCGGACCGGACGCTGCCGGCCGCCCACCACGACGGCGAGCCGCTGACCGTCGGCCACGGCCCTCGTCCGCCGACGGTCGGCCGTTAGGGTGAAACCTGACCCTCCGTGAAGAAAGGCCCTGCGGCTCACTGTGACCGAATCACGCACGCACACCCTGTTCTCCTTCGGCACGCTGAGGGACGAGCGGGTCCAGACCGCTCTCTTCGGTGGAGCCGTCCCCACCTCCCCGGCAGCGCTGGCCGGGTACACCACGCGGCCCCTGAAGATCACCGATCCGGCCGTGATCACCGCCAGCGGGCTCGACGTGCACCTGATCCTGGAGCGCAGGCTCGGCGCCTCGGTCGAGGGCACCGTCCTGCACCTCACCGACCAGGAACTCGCGGCGGCCGACGCCTACGAGGTCGACGACTACACCCGCCGGCGGGTGGTCCTGTCCTCCGGGGCGACCACCTGGGCCTACCTGGACGCCAAGCCGCTGCGCCCGGCCGAGCGCATCGTCGTCGTGGGCGACAGCATCGCCTACGGACGCTGCGACCCGCGGGGCGGCTGGGCGGGCCACCTGGCGGCCGCCCATATCGCCGGGAACGAGGCCGAGCGCCGGCTCTTCAACCTGGCGGTCCCCGGGAGCACCCTCGCCGACGTCGGCGAGCAGACGCCGGCCCTGCTGGCGGCCCGCCGGCCCGACACCCTCCTGGTCGCCGCCGGCATCAACGACTCGGCCGTGCCGGCCGCCGGTACGACGGCGCAGGCCGACGCGGACCTCCCCGCCGGCTCACGCTCTGCCTCCGACTCCGACTCCGAGGAGACCGCCGATTTCGCGCGGGTCGCCGGCAGTCTCGACACGCTGGCCGCGACCGCTCTCGGCCACAACGCCCGGCTCGTCGTCGCCGGGCCGTCCTGGCTCGACGAGGACCGCACCCGCGACTACTCGGGCCTGCGCTTCACCCGGGCCCGCGCACTGGCCCTGCGCGCCTTCTTCCGGGCCTGGTGCGAGGCGAACCACATCGACTTCCTCGATCTGTGGGAGCCGCTACGGGAGCGGACCGAACTGCTCGTCGACGGCCTGCACCCCAGCGCCGAAGGGCACCGGGCGCTCTACGAGCACCTCGACGCGCTCGGCCGCTGACCACCTCACCGCCCGTGGTGATCTTGACGAAGCCGCTTGTAACCCCCGGGGGGCACCGCCCGTCACCTGCGCGCAACAGGGACTTCCTACGTTGGACCGCGACGGGACCGACCCGCACACGGCCGCGGCGGCCCGCGGCGGTACGGGGAGGCCGAAGGCGCGAGGAGGTCTGCTGTGGCGGAGACGGGGGCGGAGGCGAAGGCCGCGACCGGACAGCGGGTGCGTACGGTCTGCTCGTACTGCGGTGTCGGCTGCGGGATCGTCCTGGACATCACCACGGGCGGCGACGGTCGCCGTACGGTGGCCAAGGTCGCCGGTGACAAGCGGCACCCGGCGAACGCCGGGCGCCTGTGCACCAAGGGCGCCACACACGCCGACATGCTGGCCGCGCCCGGCCGACTGACCACCGCGCTGGTCCGCGCCGAGCGGGGCGCCGGGCCCATGCCCGCCCCGGTGGATGCGGCCGTCACCGAGGCGGCCGTGCGCCTGAGGGAGATCCTCGACGCGCACGGCCCCGACGCGCTGGCGCTCTACGTCTCCGGCCAGATGTCCCTGGAGGCCCAGTACCTGGCGAACAAGCTGGCCAAGGGCTTCCTGCGGACGAACCGGATCGAATCCAATTCCCGGCTGTGCATGGCGAGCGCCGGCACCGGCTACAAGCTCTCGCTCGGTGCCGACGGGCCGCCCGGCTCGTACGAGGACTTCGAGCGGGCCGACACCTTCTTCGTCATCGGCGCCAACATGGCCGACTGCCACCCCATCCTCTTCCTGCGGATGATGGACCGGGTCAAGGCCTCCGGCGCCAAACTCATCGTGGTCGATCCCCGACGCAACGCCACCGCCGACAAGGCCGATCTGTTCCTGCAGATCCGGCCGGGCACCGACCTGGCCCTCCTCAACGGCCTGCTGCACCTCCTGGTCGAGGGCGGCTGGACCGACCCCGCCTTCATCGCGGAGCACACCGAGGGCTGGCAGGACATGCCCGCCTTCCTGGAGGACTACGCGCCCGACCGGGTGGCCCGCATCACCGGCATCCCGGAGGACGACATCCGGCTGGCCGCCCGCTGGATCGGCGAGGCGGGCGAGTGGACGAGCTGCTGGACCATGGGCCTCAACCAGTCCACCCACGGCACCTGGAACACGAATGCCCTGGTCAACCTGCACCTCGCCACCGGCGCCATCTGCCGACCGGGCAGCGGCCCCTTCTCCCTCACCGGGCAGCCCAACGCGATGGGCGGCCGGGAGATGGGGTACATGGGGCCGGGGCTGCCCGGCCAGCGTTCGGTCCTGGTGGAGGAGGACCGCCGCTTCGTCGAGGAGCTGTGGGGCGTGCCGGCGGGCAGCCTGCGCACCGACGTCGGTCGCGGCACCGTCGAGATGTTCGAGAAGATGGCCGCCGGTGAGATCAAGGCGTGCTGGACCATCTGCACCAACCCGGTCGCCTCGGTCGCCAACCGCAGCACCGTGATCAAAGCCCTGGAGACCGCCGAACTCGTCATCACGCAGGACGTGTTCGCGGAGACCGAGACCAATGCCTACGCCGACATCGCGCTCCCCGCGACGCTGTGGGCCGAGGCGGACGGCGTGATGATCAACTCGGAGCGGAACCTCACCCTGGTGCGGGGGGCCGCCGACCCGCCCGGTGAGGCCCTGCCCGACTGGCAGCTGATCGCCCGGGTCGCCTGCGCGATGGGGTTCGCCGAGGCGTTCACGTACACGTGCGCCGAGGAGGTCTTCGAGGAACTCCGGCAGGCCTGGAACCCGAAGACCGGCTGGGACCTGCGGGGGGTCACGTACGAGCGGCTGCGCTCGGGCCCGGTGCAGTGGCCGGCCGCCCCGGGCGGGCCGGACCGCAACCCGGTCCGCTACCTCAACGACGGGGTCAGCCAGACCCTGGTCGAGCGCCCGGACGGCGATCGCCCCCGACTCGTCTTCCCGACGGCGACGGGACGCGCCGTCTTCTTCGCCCGCCCGCACCTGCCGGACGGTGAACTGCCCGACGACGACTATCCGTTCGTGCTCAACACCGGCCGTCTGCAGCACCAGTGGCACACCCTGACCAAGACCGGAAAGGTCGGGAAACTCAACAAGCTCAACCCCGGGCCGTTCGTGGAGATCCACCCGCAGGACGCGGCCGCGCTCGGCATCGCGGAGGGGGACGGGGTGGAGGTGGCCTCCCGGCGGGGGCGGGCCGTGCTGCCGGCCGTCGTCACCGACCGGGTCCGGCCCGGGAACTGCTTCGCCCCCTTCCACTGGAACGACCTGTTCGGCGAGTACCTCAGCGTCAACGCCGTCACCGACGACGCCGTCGACCCGATCTCCTTCCAGCCCGGATTCAAGATGTGCGCGGTGACCTTGACCAAGACCCGGGCCCCGTTCCCCGCGGTGTCCGGGGCCGCCACGGGGAGCGCCGACGGCGCCGGCGACGCGACCACCGGCCCGTCCTCACCGGGCGCCGGTACCGCCACCGCCATGACCACCACCACGCTGACCCGTCCGGCACCGGCCCCCGCGACGGCCGCCCTCGCCTCCCTGTTCGGAGTGGACGACCACACCCCGCCGGCCCTCTCCGACCGGGAGCGCCGGTACCTCGCCGGATTCCTGGCCGGGCTCGCCACCTCCCCACCGGGCACGGGCGTCCCCTCGCTTCCCGCCGGCGCCCCCTTCGAGGCCGGGCACGCGCTCTGGGTCGACGGTGTCCTCGCCGGTACGTACTCACGTACGGCCGCCGCCCTGACAGCCGCTCCCCCGGCCGCGCCGGTCGCCGCTCCCGCCGCCCCGGACCGGCCGACCCGGCAGACCGTGATCCTGTGGGCCTCGCAGACGGGCAACGCCGAGGAGCTCGCGGCCACCGTAGGAGCGGCCCTGGCCGGGAGCGGCGCGCCGGTGAGCGTGCACAGCATGGCGGACCGCACCGCCGCCGCCCTGACACCCGGCACCGATCTGCTGGTCGTCACCAGCACCTTCGGCGACGGCGACGCACCGGACAACGGAACCGCCTTCTGGGAATCCCTCAGCGCGGCCGACGCGCCCCGACTCCAGGACGTCCGGTACGCGGTGCTCGCCCTCGGCGACTCCACCTACGACGCCTTCTGCGGCCACGGTCGGCGGCTCGACCAGCGCCTCGAAGAGCTCGGCGGCCGGCGTCTGCTGCCCCGTGCGGACTGCGAGCCCGACTACGAGGAGCCCGCGCGGCGGTGGCTGGAGCAGGTACGCGAGGCGCTCGCGGCCGCCCCGGCCCCGGCCCCGGTGCGCGCCGAACGGGCCCGGCCCGCGGCGGACCGCAACTCCCCCTACACCGCCCGACTCTCCGGCAACCGGCTGCTCAGCCTGCCCGGGGCCACCAAGGAGGTCCGCCGGTTCACCTTCGACCTGGGCGAGGACGGTCCGGCGTACGAGGCCGGCGACGCGCTCGGGGTGCAGCCGGTGAACTGCCCCGACCTCGTGGCGCAATGGCTGGCCGTCACCGGCCTCTCCCCGGACGCGGAGGTGGCCGTACCCGGCCGCGACCCCATGCCGTTCGCCGAGGCGCTCCACCGACACCTGGACATCACCCGGCTCACGCCCGACCTGCTGCGCTTCATCACCGAGCACACCGGCGACCGTACGCTCAAGCGGCTGACCCGGCCCGACAACAAGGACGGCCTGGCCCGGTGGACCTGGGGGCGTCAACCCGTGGACGTCCTGGCCGAGTTCCCGGTCCGGATCGGCGCCCAGGAGTGGGCCGAGCGGCTGCGGCGCCTCGGGCCGCGCCTCTACTCGATCTCCTCCAGCCCGCTCGTCGACCCGCGCGAGGTCAGCCTGACCGTCTCGGTCCTGCGCTACGAGGGGCCGGGCGGCCACCACCGCAAGGGCGTCGCCTCCACCTTCCTCGCGGACGCCGAACCGGGCACGCCCGTACCGCTGTTCGTGCAGAGCTCGGCGCACTTCCGCCCGCCCGCGGACCCGGACACCCCGGCGATCATGGTCGGGCCGGGGACGGGCGTGGCACCGTTCATGGCTTTCCTCGAACACCGCCGGGCGCTCGGGCACCCGGGCCGGAACTGGCTGTTCTTCGGGGAGCAGCGCAGCGCCACCGACTTCTCCTACCGTGAGGAGCTGGCGGAACTCCACCGGCACGGCACGCTCGACCGACTCGACCTGGCGTTCTCCCGCGACCAGCGGACCAAGGTCTACGTCCAGGACCGGATGCGCGAGCACGGTGCCCAGCTGTGGTCGTGGCTGCAGGACGGCGCCCACTTCTACGTGTGCGGAGACGCGAGCCGGATGGCCAAGGACGTGGACCGGGCGCTGCGCGACGTCGCCATGACGCACGGCGGTCTCGACGCGGACGAGGCCGCCGCGTACGTGAAGCAGCTGTCCGCCGCCAGGCGGTACGGTCGCGACGTGTACTGAGCGCACCTCAGGCCGGGTCGAGCCCCCTCACGAGGACTTCTCTCCCTCGTCGCCTTTGTCGGCACCTCCAATACCGCCTGCTCAGAAGCAGTGCACTTTGGGGCTTCCGACAAGCATTTGCCAGATTATTGTCGAATATCGGCCGCAGATGCAGGGTGACTTCGGGAGCTTGCAAGCCGAGGAGGCCATCTGATGGGCGAGGGAGATCGCGGCAGCGCCGTCCGCGGCCGGCTGCGGGGCATCGGGGAGTTCGGGCGCGCGCCGAATCGCTACCGGCCCGCCGGAGCCAGGTCGAGTTCTGGCAGGCGCGCGCGGCCGCGTGCACACCCGGCTGCGCCACGAGCGGGCCGGTGACGGCTGGGAACGCTTCCGGCTCCGGTCGTAGGACCTCCACGAACACCCGCACCCGACCGGCACAACCACCGGCGTGCGGGCCCCTCCCCCGTTCCTGCTCACAAGGCGAGGCAACACCGGATGACCACACCCACACGGACCCCGTACGGCGGCGGAGCGATCGGCTCCCTCTACGCCGGCCACTCTCCCCACCGCCGCCCGGACGAGCGCATCGCCCGGTGCGTCGCCGAGGCCCTCGGCGACGCCCGGACCGTCCTCGACGTCGGCGCCGTCGCTGCCGATCTGCCCTTCGGTGACGGCGAGTTCGACGCGTCGATGACCCTGTTCGGCGTCCACCGGTGGTCCGACGTACCGGCGGGGCTGCGCGAGATGCGGCGCGTGACACGGGGGCCGGTGGTCATCCTGACCTGCGACCCGGCCGTGGTACGGGACTTCTGGCTGTACCGGTACGCGCCCGAGGTCCTCGACATCGAGGCCCTGCGCCACCCGACCGTCGAGGAACTGGCCTCCGCCCTCGGAGGCTGCGGCACGGTCCGGACCGTGCCGATCCCCCTGGACTGCACGGGCGGGTTCGACGAGGCCTACTACGGCCGCCCGGAGACCCTGCTCGACCCGGCCGCCCGCCAGGCGAGTTCGGCCTGGAGCTTCGTGGACGACCGGGTCCGCGAGCACTTCGACACCACCCTTCGCTCGGACCTGGAGTCCGGGGCCTGGGACGAGGAATTCGGCCACCTGCGCAGTCGGCCGACCTACGAGGGATCGCTCGTGATCGTGCGTGCGACCCCGTAGGAAGAAGCGGAAGAAGAGGAAAGAACGTGATGTCAGTACCCGACCGGATGGACGAACGACTGCGCGCCCTGGGGCTGGTGGAGGCTCAGCGCATGGCCGAGGCCCTCTTCGCCACCACCGCGGCCCGCGGCCTGGTGGTGCCGGGCCGCAGTGAACGCGCGGCGAGCGACCGGATCGGGGACCTGGCGAGAGAGCTGTTCGGCACGGCGGCGCGGCTGCCCGGGCCGCTCGTGCGCTCGGGCCCGCACACGCTGCTCCCTTACGGCCCGGAGACCTCGGACCGGGTCATCGGCGAGGACGACGTCGTCGTCGCCGAACTCGGTTCGGTGCTCGCGGTGTCCGAGGCCGGTTTCGCCTCGACCCTCGTCTTCGGCCAGGACCCGGACAAGCACCGGCTCGCCCTGGACCTGCCGAGGATGTTCACCGCCTGTCGCGAGGCCCTGCTCGCCGACTCCCGCATCACGGGCCGGGGGTTGCACGCCGAGCTTCAGGCGCTCGCGGCCACGTCGGGCTGGACGGTGGCCGGATGGCACTGCGGTCACCTGGTCGGGGCGGACCCCTCGGCGGGCGTCCGGGACGTGCGTCCGGACGCGTACATCTGCGCGGAGAACGACCGGCAGCTGCGGCGGACCCTCCAGGGAGGGTGGCAGGCCCATTGGATCCTGGAGATCCATCTGGTCGACGGGAGGCGCGGCTTCGGCGGCTCGTACAAACGGCTGCTGGACCTCGTCTGACGGGCCGCCGACCGCTCGACCGGTGGTCCGCCCGCGGTCGGCCGCCGGGCACGTGCTCGGCCGGGTCGTCAGCCGGCCGTCAGGAGCAGGGGCGCCGCGCTGCCGTCGGCCCAGTCCGAGGGGATCGCGGCGAGCGCGTCACCCACGGCGGCCCCTTGGAGGAAGGCGGCGCGGTGCCCGTCGGCGATCCGGGCCCGCGCACCGTCCCAGGTGACGGGGACCAGCCGGGTCGATCCGGGTGCGGGCCGCGCCCGCCCGTGCACCGGAACGTGCGGCAGGGGATCGAGGGCGCGTCCGGACAGGCCGGCGATCAGCGGGCCGAGCAGGGTGCGGGCGGCGACCAGCGCGGCGTACGGGTTGCCGGGCAGCCCCACCACCCAACGGTCCGGGGCCTGTTCGGCGAGCAGCATCGGATGTCCGGGCCGACAGGCGACGGTGTCGACGACCATCCGGGCTCCGGCGTCGGCGAGCAGCCGGCGCAGCTGGTCGGTGGCCCCTACCGAGGTGGAGCCGGTGACCACGACGACGTCGGCGTCCCGCACCGCCCGCACGGCCGCGGACAGCCGTCCGGACCGGTCGGGTACGCACCCCAGCTCCGCGGTCACACCGCCCAGTTCGGCGATCAGGGCCGGGAGCAGCGGCCCGAGGGCATCACGCACCCGGCCGGGGCCCGGAACTCCCGCGTGGTCCAACTCGTCCCCGGTGACCAGTACGCCCACCCGGGGGCGCGGCCGCACCCGTAGGGTGTCGTGGCCGCAGAGGCGGCGAGGCCGAGCAGCGCGGGACCGATCCTGGTGCCCGCCGGGGCGAGCCGGCGGCCCGCGGGGGCGTCCTCGCCGGTGCGCCGGATGTGCCGGCCCGGCGGCGGCACGGGACCGGACACCCGGCCGTCGTCCATGGTGACCGCCGACTCCAGCGGCAGGACGGCGTGGGCCCCGGCCGGCACCGCGGCCCCGGTGGAGATCTCCACGCACTCCGCCGCGCCGAGTACGCCCGCCCAGGGCGCGCCGGCGCGGACGACGGCCCGTATCCGCCAGGGGCCGGTGCCGGAGACGGCGTAACCGTCCATCGCGGCCGTGTCGAAGCCCGGGAGCGGCCGCAGGGTGGGCAGGTCGTCGGCCAGGGTGAGGCCGCCCGCATCGCGCAGGGGCACCGCACGCGCGGGCAACGGGCACGGTGCGCCGTGGGCCAGGACCCGGGCCCGCGCCCAGGACACCACCGGATGCCGCGCCGGGCCCCGGGGCGCGGTGGCGAGGGCGGAGGCGGCGTGGGGCGCGAGGCCGGGCGCAGGTGCGGTCGCGGTCGCCGGTGCGGGTGCGGTCGTCGGAGGCATGAACACGACTGTCGGCCCGCGGCGTTACCGGGTCCTGGCGGGAGGATTGCGGTCGCGCTCCGATCCACTCACCTCGCGCGTCCCGCGGCTGTGAACCTCCGGGGTGATCAGGCGGCGGCGAGGGAGATCTCGGTCGACTTGATCAGGGCGACGACGGAGGTACCGGAGGCCAGGCCGAGGGCCTCGACGGCGTCCTTGGTGATCGCGGCGGTCAGCTCGCCGCCTTCCACGGAGACCTTGACCGAGCCCATGGCGCCACCGGTCGCGACGTCCGTGACGGTGCCCGCGAGCTGGTTGCGGATGGAGATGCCCTCGACCGGGCCGGTCGCGAGGGCCACCTCACGACCACGGTGGACGGGCTCAAGCCGGCCGCCGGCGGGTCCGTCGCAGGCGGCCGCCGAGCCGGCGATCGCCGACGGCGCCGCCCCGGTGTGGTCCAGCGTCAAGGCCACCGAGATCACCCCCGTACCCCTGTGACCCCACCCGATGAGCACACGCCGCGAGAAAGGGTCTCATCACCTCGCATATGCCAGCTGCTATGGCCTCTTCGCCTGGTGGGTGATTAACTGGCCTCAGGCAGGTCGATGCGACCCGCTTCCGTGTCCACGCTCCGTCGCGCCCTGCCGGGTCGACGTCGGCCGACCGACACGTACACCGGCCCCGTGACGGTCGAGCGGCTCTCGCCGCCACTGGGAGCACCGGCAAAAGAGGCCCCTGCATGCCGATCGCGGTGTTCGGCACGTAGGGGCCTCTTTGCGTTCGGGCCCTCGTCTCACAGAGCGGAGCGAATCTGGCATATGCGGTCTTCATCTGGGCATGATGGCGCAGATACAGCCCGAAATAGCCACACCGGCCCGAATGTAAGGACTGAGGTATGGCGGTCGTCGTCATGCAGCCCACGGCCGGGCAGGCTCCCCCCGCCGTGAGCAGGGTGCTCGCCGCGGCGGGCCTGGCCTCCCGGACCGTCCCGCTCGCGGACGACGCCGGTCCGTCGGCCGGCCTCGCCGGGGTGGAGGGCCTGATCGTCCTGGGCGCCGCCGATCCGGCCCTCCTCCGGGAAGCCCTCGCCGCGGAGGTGCCCGTACTGGCCCTGGAGCCCGGTACGCGCCTACTGGTACGGGCGGCGGGCGGCGCCCCGGGCGGCCGACCCGACGCCACCCCCGACCGCCCCCCGGTGGAACTCACCCGGGCGGCGGGCTCCGACCCGCTGTTCGCCGCGGCCACTCGACCCTCGCCCGGCCTCAGACCGGCCTGCGACCCCCTGGAACTGCCCGCCGACGCCGTGGTCCTGGCCTCCTGCGACGGGTACCCGGAGCAGGCGTTCCGGATCGGCGCCAGCGCCTGGGGCGTCCGCTTCCTGCCGCAGGAGCTTCCCCTGGGTCCCTGGGGCGAGCAGCTCCTCGGCCGGTTCGCCACCCTTGTCGCGGCCCGCGCCGAACACACCGCCACCCGGGCCTTCTTCACCCGGCGGGCCGATGCGTGGGAGGAGCGGTTCGCGTATCAGGCCCCTGCCTACGAGGCCGCGGTCGCCCGGCTGCGGCTGGCACCCGGCGGGCGGGCGATGGACCTCGGCTGCGGCACCGGACGGGCCATGCCCGCGCTCCGGGCCCAGGTCGGGCCGGACGGTCATGTGCTCGGCGTCGACCTCACCCCGGCCATGCTGGCCGCCGCCGCCCGGCACGGCCGCACCGGCCACGGGCACCTCCTCGCCGCCGACTGCACCCGGCTCCCGCTGGCCGGCGCGTCCGTGGACGGCATCTTCTCGGCGGGGCTGCTCGACCACCTCCCGGACCCGGCCGCCGCCCTGCGCGAATGGGCTCGCGTCACCGCGGCCGACGGGGTCCTGCTGCTCTTCCACCCCTCGGGTCGCGTGGAACGCGCCGCCCGGCACGGCCGCCCCCTCGACCCCGACGACCTCCTCGCCGAGGGCAACCTGCGCCGCACCCTTCGGACCACGGGCTGGCACCTGGACGAGTACGAGGACGGCGCCGGTCACTTCCTGGCCCGTGCGGTGCCGCGCGGCTGAACCCGCGCGCCGGCCGGCTCACAGGCGGTGGATCCGTTCGATGCCGTACCAGCTGGAGACACAGGCCGCGACCCAGTCCCGGCGGTAGTCGGACGTGAAGAAGGGCTCGGCCAGGCTCCCGATGTAGATCGGCTCGTACCCGAGGTCGGTGGCACCCCTGGCGGCCTCGGTCCGGATGCGGAAGTTCTGCGCGTCCCAGGCCACCGCCCGGGTGACCGTGGCGGTGGTGAGCTGCTTGACGCTCGGGACGAGGACCGCCAGCGAGGCCAGTGCCAGTCCGGCCGCGACCACGATGCCCACCGGTAGGGCCACTGCGACGCCCCGGCCCGCCAGGAACCGGCGGGCCCACACGCCCAGCAGGACCCCGTAGGCGCACAGCGCGAGTTCCATCGGTACGAGGTAGTTGGTCCAGGTCCGGGCGTACGTCCATCCGGTCGGTCCGTAGCCGCTCCGCAGCCCCACCACCACCGCGAACGACCCCAGCACCACCACGAGCACCGGCAGCAGCAGGAGGGCGACCAGCATCGGGCGCGGGACGGCCCGGCCCGACTCCCGCTTCCCGGGGGCGGGCACGCGCGCCGCGAGCCCGGCACCCAGGCCCAGCAGGAGGCCGACGGCGGCGGCTCCGAGGTAGGCCCACTGGCCGGTGACGGTGTCCCACATCCGCAGCCAGTCCTCGTAGGTGCCTCGGAGTTCGCCCGCGGAGAGCATGGACTCCTTGGCGGGCTGCTGGGCGCGGCGCCATCGGGCGCCGGGGGACGTGGTGAGCACGACCAGCCCGCAGACGACCCCGAAGCACCAGAGCAGGCACCAGGTGAACGGATGCCAGGTCCGTGCCAGCCCCAGGCGGGGAACGGCCAGCAGTCCCACGCAAGCCGCGAGAAGGCCGCTGACGAGGGAGAACGACTCGCTCAGGGTGCCGATCGCGAACCCGATCAGGAACGCCGCGGCGAAGCCGCCCGCGCGGACGGGAGCCCGGGGCTGCCGGACGGTCCAGATGCCCAGGAGGAGCGCCCATACCCCGATGACGCTCGGGATGGTGTGGGAGATCGTGGCCGGGGCCCACAGCAGGACCTGATAGCTGCGGGTGCCGCCGAAGTAGATCAGGGCCTGGACGGCCAGGGCGGCGGCGAGCAGGAGCAGTACCGGAGGTTTCACGCCGAGGCACCGCAGGAACTGGATCCCGAGCAGCACCAGGCCGACGGTGAGGACGACGGCGATGACGGTCGGCAGGATCTTCACCCCGGCGAGTCCGTCGCCGTAGATGATGCCGCTCAGGAAGGCGTTGGTGATCCGGCCGTTCTGGGTGGCGTAGAAGTCGTGGGTGATGCCGAGGACGCCCATGTCGCGGGACTTCCAGGCGGCGCACCAGTCGTCCGAGGTGGGGCGTACGTAGAGGCCGAGGAAGCAGCCGATGGCGATCAGGGCGCCGGCCGCCGCCACGAGGCAACCGCCCGCGACCGGCAGGAGCCTGCGGACGAACCGGCGATTCCCCTCGGTCGCAGCAGTGCTCATCCACCAGTCCTTCGTAGCGAGGCGCGGCCGGGCCGACGTGCGACGTGTGTGCGACGTGCGACGGCTGAGGCGGCGGCCGGTTCCGGTCCCACCAATCTGCACGGTCCGCCGCCCACCGGCATCCGAGAGCAGCGCCGCCGGGATCGGGACCGGGGCCCGCCGGCCGTGTGCCACGGGCGCGTTCGCCCCTGCCACGGCCGGCGCCCGGTTGCTCCGTTCGTTGCTCCGTCCGTTGCTCCGTCCGTCATCGCCCGGTCGTTCCGTCCGTCGGTGCGTCCGTCGTTCCGTGTCACCCGGGCGGCGGGCATGTCGTGGCGGGCTCCGCACCGCAGGCCCACGATGGGAGCTCCGGGGGGTGCGCGCACGGAAGCCCGACAGAAGGAGTGGCGATGCCTGCTGCCCCGCTCGTCCGCTGGGCGGCCGTCACGGCGGCTCTCGCGAGCGTCGCCCTCCCGGTGTGCGTCGCGGGGAGCTCCGCCGGCCGGCCTGCCGAGGACGAGCGGCGAGCCTTCTTCGTCCGACCCCTCGGACACCAGAGCCACGGCGATGCCGAGGGCCGCTACGCTCCGCTGTCGATGCTCGTCGCCCCCACCGTCGGACTCCTGTCCAACACCACCGCCGCCGAGGGCGTCCCACCCGCCCTCGCCGGGGGCGCACGGTACGTCGAGCGGAGCCACGTACTGCGGCTGCTGTCCGGCCGGTGGCGGTACCTCCCCGCCGGGCGGACGGCGTCGGTCGTGGTGGCCCCGGAGGATCCGACGGCCCGGCTGCAGATCGCCGAGAGCCGTGCCTGGCTGGCCTCCGGTCGGGTGCCGGGCAGCTCGACGGCCCGGCGCGCGGCGGCCGAGCGGGCCCTGCTGGCCATGCGCGCCCTGCTGCGGCCGAACGGTGCCATGGCGGCCGGCTGGTCCCCGGGCTGGATGTACTCCTGGCCGCGGGACTCCAGCTTCGCCTCCGCCGCGTTCGCGCACACCGGCCACGACACCGAGGCCTACCGGATCCTGCGCTACAGCGCCGCGACGCAGCGCGCGGACGGCACCTGGGAGGCGCGGACGGAACTCGACGGGTCCGGGCCGCCCGACAGCCGGCGGTGGCAGCTCGACGCCAACGGCTGGGTCCCCTGGGCCACCTGGCAGTGGTACCGGACGGCGCCGCCCGCCACCCGCCTCGCCCGGCTGACCGCCCTCTACCCGATGATCCGCAAGGCGGCCGACCACGCGGTGGCCTCCCTCGGGGCGGACGGGCTGCCCCCGGCCTCCCCGGACTACTGGGAGGTGACGACGACCACCACGAACATCGGCACGGCGGCCCCCCTCCTCGCCGGGCTCAACGCCGCCGCGGACCTCGCCGGCGAGCTGGACCGTCCGCGGGACGCGGCCCGCTGGTCCGGCGCCGCGGGGCGGCTCTCCGCCGGGATCTCGCGGAGGTTCGCCCCGCTCGGCTATCAGCGCACCGTCGACGGACAGCACGGCCGGGACAGCGCCGTGGCCTTCATGGCGCCCCCGTTCAACACGGCCCCGGCCGACCTGCCCCGGGCGCTGGACACCACGTACCGGGCGCTGCTCCTGCCCAACGGCGGGCTCACCCCGGGGAACGATCCGACGGCGCCCTGGGGTGCGAACGCCTGGACCCCGAGCACCTCCTTCTTCGCCCTGGCATGGGCGGCGACGGGGAACGCGGCGAAGGCCGGGTCGGTCCTGGACTGGGTCCTCGCCAAGCGGAACCCGCTCGGGGAACTGCCCGAGAAGGTGGACCGGGCGGGCCGGCCCTCGTCGGTCGCGCCACTGGCCTGGACGGGGTCGATCGTCGTCCTCACGCTGGTGGCACTCGACGGTGGGGCGCTCCCCGCACCACCCCTGAGGCCGTAGTCGAGCCACGGCCCAGCTCCGGCCCGGCGGGCGTCAGACCGGATCGGTTCCGTCACCGGGCGGCGGGGCGGTGCGCAGGCGCTCCAGTTCGGCCAGGAGGTTCTGGTACGCGCGCTTCTCGGCCGCCACCGCGCGGGCGAGGGGGAGGTGGTGGGGATCCTGCCGCGACCTGGCCTCCCGCGCGGCGGCGGCGCGTAGCTCTCTCGCCCGATCGAGTGCGTTCATCGCGTCCACGGTTCCGACATCGAGCAGCTTGTGGTCCAGGACCTGGGCGAAGGCCCGCTCGGTCGGTGCCGTGAGCCTGTCGAGGTCCTGCGCGCAGCTCTCGGGGGTCTCCGTCGGCCCGCAGGCCTCGTCGAGATCGTGGGAGAGCGCCCGGAGGGTCGTGGCGAGTTCCGGGTACGCCCGGTCGGGCGCGGTGTCGTCGCCGCAGCCGGCCATCAGGGCCGTGCAGGCGGCGAGGGTGGCGACGGCGCGCATCGTCGCGGCCCCCGGGCACATGCGTCGGCGCGAGATGAGAGGAGGGGTCATGGAAGCCCCGATCGCCCGTTGTTCCGAGTGCGGCCGCGCCGGCCGCGCGAGGTGGTCGGCTGCCATCCTCACCCGCCCCACTCCGCGCTGCCACCCGGCGGACCGGGACCGCGGCGCAGGTCAGCGCGGGGGTTGTCCCCCGGCGACGGTCGAGCCCGGGCGGCCGGCCTGGGCGAGGGTCCAGGGCTGGACGGCGCGGTGCCACGGGGCGGGGGTCCGGCTGCCGGGCGGCGTGGTGCCTCCCGCGGGGGCCGTCGTGATCACGTGCAGATCGGCGTCGAGGCCGAGCGCCGCGGCGACGGCCGTACCGGCTCCTTCGGTCACACCGGCCGGGGCGCCCGTGTACAGCATCCGGGACTCCTGCCAGGGCTGCGGAGCGTCGGTGGCCACGACCCCGACCGTGCCGGCGCCCGCCCGGCCGGCGAGGAGGTCGCCCGCTATGCCCACGGCGCCGTAGCCGCCGAGGCCGCCGGCCTCGGCGACCGGGGAGAACTCGGGCGCGGGCCCGGCCGCGCGGGCCAGGCTCGTGGCGACGGTGCCGATGCCGGGCCGGCGGAAGAACACACGGACGCCGTCGCCCTCGGGGCGCACCGAGAGCGTGCCCGTCGTCTGGGGCAGCCCGGTGGACACGGGGCCGTCGAAGGGGGCGTCCGGCGCCGGCTGGACCCAGGCCAGTACGGACCCGGCCGTGGCCGCGTACACGTGGCGGCGCCCCGAGGCGTCGGTGGCGGTGACCGGATCGCCCTGGAGGCCGGATCCGCCCAGGGTCTGCCAGGCCCCGAAGTCGCCGCCCGGGGTCTCCTGTGCGCGGGCGCGCAGCGTCCGCCGGGAGTCGCGGACGTACACCGTCATCCGGCCCTCGTCGTCGACGGCGACGGACAGGCCGCTGATCGCCGAGGTGCCGGGCAGGTCCACGGTGTCCGGGGTACCCAGCGACCGCCACGGGCCGAATGCGCCGTCGACCGTGTCCTGGACGGCGTAGACGATCTCCCGGCCGTACTCCTGGGGCGTCGCGCCCAGGGTGGTGCGGGTGGCGAACACGCCGATCCGGCCGTCCCAGAGGCGGACGGCCGCGGCCCCGGAGTCGATGCCGTCGCCGGGCAGGAACTCGGGGCCCTGCCAGAGGGCCTGCGGGCCGCTGCGCGACCAGTACGCCATGCGGCCGTCCAGCGCGGCGAACGCCCACAGTCGCCCGGAGACGCCCTCGGTCATCCAGGAGGTGCCGTCACCGCGGCTGTAGCGGATGGTCTGGCTCCAGCCGGCGCCGGTGGGTCGGGTCGCGGTCTTGCGGTCGCCGCAGCCGGCGGGGCTGCCGCACCAGTCCTGGTGGTCGGTCCAGGCGTAGGTCTTGAGGTAGCCGAGCTTCTCCTCGGCCGTCTGCGGGTCGAGGGTCGGCGGCAGGGAGCTGTTCGGGTAGCTCACGTAGTTCTGGACCGAGAAGTGCGGCCGGTCCGTGGTCGTGGCGTAGCGCTCGACGGCGGCCTGCACGAAGCGGGCGCCGTACATGTGGTCCTGGTGGTCGAGGAAGGCGCCGCCGCCGTCCGCCCGGCCGGGGGTCGGGTCCTGCGTCCGTATCGTCGTCGGCCGGTACGCCTCGAACACGCCCGCTATGGCGGCCACGGCCTGGTCCTTGGTGTAGGAGAACCAGTCCTTGACCGGCGTCCCGGAGGTCAGCTGGGCGCCCAGGGCGGGGGTCCGGCCGTCCCACAGGCCTCGGAGGCTCTCGGGGTTGTCGCCGGAGATGCTGCGGGCCTCGCGCAGCTCCATCCACACGAGGTTGACCTCGGGACGGGCGACCAGGATGTCGACCTCGGCACTGCCGCCGCCGGCGGTGGGTACGGCCTTGCGCTGCCAGGCGCCGGCGCGGTCGCCGGTGGCCATCTGCGCGTAGGCCGCGCGTATGCCGTTCTGGCGGGCCTCGGCGTAGGCGGCGCGGTCGGCGGGGCCGGCGGCGTCCTGGAGGTGCGGGCTGTGGGCCTCGTTCCTGCCGTCGGACTCGCCGGAGGTCAGGTAGACGGTGGTGACCTTGATGCCGGTCGATATGGAACGGCTGAGGTCGGGGTTCATGAAGAAGAGGTCGTCGTCGGGGTGCGCGACGACCTGGAGGGCGGAGCCCTCGGTCACGCTCGCGGCGATCACCGCCGCGGGGGGTATGTGCGGGTGCTCGGTTTCGTGTCCGTAGGCCCAGGCCGTCACGCCGGCGGTGCCGACGGAGAACGCGGCGAGCAGGGCCGCGAGTCGGGTGCGGCGGGCCAGGGACATGTACAGCGCCTTGAGGGTCGATCCGGTGCGGCGATCCGCCTGGGAGGTCGATCGGTGTCCCGATGGCTCCAGTGCTTCCGGAGACGACCGGGGCCGATTATGTCCCGCACGTTGGGGGCTGACACACCATCAAGTCACGTATGACCGCAAAGGGAGTTGTGGGAGAAACGGCAAGATTTGTCCCATTTGCCAATATTTATGCGGTTGGCCCGGATAACAGGCCGGAACCGGCGTATGTGCTGGCCACGCGCGGGTTGCGTGGGATCGGTACGGTCGCGGAGCGTGCCGTCCTCTTCGCCACCGACCCCCACAAGTGGCGCATTCCACACCACTGACCGAGCGGTGGCGGCAGTGACGCAGCTCTCACCGGCGCCGAGCGGCGACTCGTCGACCGGCGACGGGAAGCCGGTGGAGGCCAGGCGCCTCCACCGCCCCCGCACTAACATGGACGCAAGCAACCGAAAGGCCTGTACCGCCGAGACGGTGGATTCTCGGCATTCCGCTCGGGTGGATCGAGTCGTTCGACCGGCGCTCAGGACAACCCATGCCGATGAAGCGCATCACGGGATCGCGCCCGCGCAAGAGAATCCCCGCCGTCCCCGCCATCGCCACGGCCGTCACCGTGACCGCCGCCTTCCTGCTGTCCGGAGCCGCCGATCCTGGCGGAAAAGCACCCGCCTGCCCCACGGCGCCGTCGGACAGTTTCTGGCACGCTCCCGTGGACGAACTGCCCGTGCACCCGAAGTCCGACCGGTACGTCGCCTCGATCGGCGCCGCCGAGCCCCTTCATCCGGATTTCGGATCGGGACTCGTGGAAGGCCGGCCTTTCGGTATTCCCGTCACCGTCTCCGAAACCACCGTGCCGGAATCGAAGGTCTCCCTGGACTACGCCGAGGAGAGCGACACGTCCGGCTACCGGATCCCGCCGGACGCCAAGGTCGAGAACGGTCCGGCGAGCGACGGGGACCGGCACGTCGTCGTCTGGGACAAGGCCCTGTGCAAGTCCTACGAGCTCTTCGACGCCGAGCGGCAGGGCGGAAGCGCCTGGCACGCCGGCTCGGGAGCGATCTTCGACTTGCGGTCCAACGCCCTGCGGCCCGACGGATGGACCTCCGCCGATGCCGCCGGCCTCGCCATCCTCCCCGGCCTGGCGCGCTACGAGGAGGCGGCCGGCGGGCGGATCGACCACGCGATCCGCATCACCGTGCCGCGCTCCGACCAGAGCTACGTCTGGCCCGCGCGACACCAGGCGGGCCAGGCGGCGGACAGCTCGCTGCCGCCGATGGGGCTGCGGCTGCGACTCAAGAGCTCGGTGGACACCTCGGGGCTGGCCCCGCAGGCCAAGGCCGTGGCCGACGCGCTCAAGAAGTACGGCGTCATCGTCGCGGACAACGGGTCGCCCTGGTACATCACCGGCGAGGAGAACGCCGGTTGGGACAACGCCCAGCTCGACGGACTCAAGGCCTTCAAGGGTTCGGACTTCGAGGCGGTCGACGCCTCCGGACTCCAACAGGCACCGGACTCCGGAGCCGTCGCACCCCGGTGACCCGGGGCGACGCCGTGACACGTGGACGCCGCGAGGATGCCTCCGACGGGTCCGAAGGTCCCATCCCATCCCTTCCCTTCCCTTCCCTCCCCGACTCGGGAAGGGACTTTCGGCGTCCGTCTAGGCTCCCGCGTCCAGCCGTTCGGTGAGGCTGCCGTAGAGCCCGGGGCGGCGGGTGCGCATGAGGCCGAACTCCAGCCAGTCGCGGCGCTGGTCGAGGTCGAGGTCGGCGACGAGGACCGCCTCGCGGTCGCGCGGGGCGCGCAGCATGACGCGGCCGTAGGGGTCGGAGATGAAGGAGGAGCCGTAGAAGGTGGAGCGGCCCTCGGTGCCGACGCGGTTGGGCACGACGGCGAAGAGGGCGTTGGCCAGGCCGTTGGCGGTGATGGCGTGCTCCCACATGGGGCGGGTGTCGAAGTCGGGCAGGTCGACCTCGGAGCCGATGGCGGTGGGGTGGACGAGGATCTCGGCGCCAGCCAGGGAGTAGGCGCGGGCGAGCTCGGGGAACCACTCGTCCCAGCAGGTGGGGAAGCCGAAGCGGGCGCCCTCGTGGGCGACGACGGGGAAGCCGCTGTCGCCGGGGCGGAAGCACAGGTCCTCGCGGTAGCCGGGGAACGCGGGGATGTGGTTCTTACGGGTCCGGGCGATCAGCTTGCCGTCGGAGTCCACACAGACGGCGGTGTTGTAGCCGAGGCCGCCGTCCTCCGCGCGCTCGTAGAGGGAGGCGTGGACGGTGATGCCGAGCGTGGTGGCCAGCTCCGCCGCGAGGGCGACGGTGGGGCCGGTCTCCACGTCCTCCAGGTAGCGGGCGGCGCCGTCGGCCATGGGGTCGTCGGTGTTGCAGAAGTAGGGGCTACGGGTGAGCTCGGGGAGGCAGACGATCGTGGCACCCTGCGCGGCGGCCAGCGCCACGCCCTCGCGGAGCCGGTCGTCGTGCTCGGCGGCGTCGGCGTACCAGCGCATCTGGACGAGGCCGACGCGCAGCGGTTCGCGCTCGCCGGGCTGGGTGCGGCCCGGCGAGCCGAGCGGGGATCCGAAGGAGGTGAGGAGCGCGTAAGAGGTCACGGGCGGGCCACTTTCGAAGATCTGACTGAAATTTCAGTCAGAATGCGGGATACGGAAAGGATCGGTCAAGGGGTGGGTGCCGCGGCACGGTGGGCGGGCCGGATGCGGGGATGCCGGAACGTTCCGGCAGACTACGAATGTAGACCGTGCCGGAACGTTCCGGCAAGGCCGGGGCGGGCGTCTAGAATGCGGGCGTGACCCCACCAGCTGTGACCCTGCTCGATGTCGCCCGCGCCGCCGGCGTCTCCAAGAGCACCGTCTCCGACGCGCTCCAGGGCTCCGGCCGGGTCGCGGAGGCCACCCGGGACCGGGTCCGCGCGGTCGCCGAGGAGCTCGGCTACCGCCCCAACAGCGCCGCCCGGCGACTGCGCCGCTCCAGCACCGGAGCCGTCGGCCTGCACCTGCCGCAGACCGCGACCCGGCTGGACTACTACATGAACCTGGCCTTCGGCGCCGTACAGCGCGCCCAGGAGGAGGGCCTGGACGTGGTCCTGCTCGCCCCGGCCGGCGCCGCCTCCGGCCCGCTCGCCTCACGGGTCGACGGGCTGCTCGTCATCGACCCCGAGGTCGGCGACAGCGCCGTACCGGGGCTCCTCGACGCGGGCGTCCCCGTCGTCACCGGCGAGCGCTACCTCGGCCCCTCCCCCGCCCCCACCGGCGCGGTCGTCTGCGACAACGCCGCCTCCCTCACCGCCCTCCTCGACCACGTGCGCGACCGCGGCGCCCGCCGCCCCGCCCTCCTCGCCCCCGAGGGAACCTCCGCCTGGGCCCAGGCCCTGCGCGAGACGGCAGCCGGCTGGGGCGCCGCGCACCGGACCGAAGTCGCCCTGCACACCGTGCCGTTCGCGGCGACCGCGGCCGACATCGAGGCCGCCACCCGCCGGCTGCTCGCGACCGACCCCGGGATCGACGCCGTGCTCTGCGCCCCCGACGGGGCCGCCCCCGGAGCCCTGCGCGCGGCGGCCGACCTCGGCCGCACGGTGGGCGCCGACCTTTTGGTCGCCTCCTGCGTCGACGGCACCGCGAACCGGAGCGCGAACCCGCCCGTCACGGCGGTCGACCTGCGCCCGGCCGACTACGGGCGGGCCTGCGCGACGCTGCTCTGCGACATCCTCGCGGGCCGCGCCGAGCCCGACACCGTCCGCCACCACACCTGGGTCCTCGAAACCAGACCGTCCACCACCGGCCCCGACGCCTGACCACCGAGCGGGGCCGGCGGCCGAGCAACGCTCCATCGCCGGCGGCCGGTTCGATCCGCATTCATTCTCCGAGCGCGAACGATGCCCTCTCCTGCCACTTCACCCCGTCGTGCACCATCAGTTCGACCGACGCGACACGGGACGTGAAAGGGAGCCTGCCGGCGAGATCGGCCTCTATCGCCTCCAGGACGGCGCCTTCCTGACCTTGAGCGATCGTCAGGTGCGGCACGACCTCGGCGAACCGGCCGCCGTAGGGCGGCGCCTCGGGCCAACGATCAGCGATCGCCTGGGTGAGCCGCCGCAACGGCGTATCAGGCTCGGGAACGAGATGCAGCACTTCCGGGAGCCGTCCACATCTCTCGAACCGCAGGTCAAAGGCTTGATGGCGGCCCAGCACGTCTGTGAGGGCAGCGTGGACGAGCGCATCCGTTCGACTCTCGTCGAGGAACGGGAAGAGCACGGTGACGTGGGCCGGAACCCCGGCCTGCGCCGAGGGGTCGTATCGTTCACGCCACCCACGGACGAACGGCTCCGCCTCCGGGATCCGCACGATGAGCCCCGTCCGGCCCGCCTGAAACGTACTGGTGCTGTCATCTGGCATGACACCACATGGTGTCACTTCTGTCGCAGACAGCGCGGCTCCTTTTCCACCGAAGGCGCCGGCTGGGCCCGTTGTCACAGCCGGCGGTTACCTTGCAGGTCAGCACACAGCCAGGTGAGGCGCAGCAGCGGGGAGCGGGGGGCGGCAATGGTCCGCGAGGTGGGGTGCGCGCATGCGCGGGATCGGGACGGAGCCACCGACGATGTCTGAGACGACGTACGTGACCTTTGAGGAGTCCTGGGACGCGGCATCCCGTACCGGTGGTCGCGCGCTGTCCCCCGTGGAGGCGCGCGCCCGGGATGGCGCCGGCCTTCCGTACGCGGTGGTCTACCGCGTACCCGGTCGCGAAGTCCCGCTCGGGGTGCGGATGGTGGCATGGCAGGCGGGCATCCTGGATTCCTGGGCCTACGACGAACACGGCCGCCGGACCGCCGAGGCCGAGCTACGGCTGCGATCCGACGAGGGGCGGCTGCTGATCCGGCGCCTGTTCGTACGACGGTTCCCGGACGCGCGGACGGCGGAGTTCGATGTGCACTGCCCCCGGACGGCGGTGGAGCTCTCGGACGGCGGTACCGCACGTATCTCGCACCAGCCCGAGGGGATGCGGGGCACCTCCCTGGAGGCCGAGGTGGCGGTGGCCGAGGAGCACCTGTGGACGGCCCGCCCCGGCTTCGACGACTGGCCGGCGCTCCCGGTCGAGGACACGTTGCCGGACTGGGTCGCCGGGGAGCTGGTCCCCGAGGCGCCCGGCCTGCGCCGCGAGCCCTCGCGGCTGCTCGGGACCGCCGACTTCGACGAGGTCTTCCGGCCCGGAACCCACATCGCCGGGGCGACGGTCCTCGGATCGGTCCCGTGCGGCAGGGTGCGCGTGCCGAGTGGGGTACTGGCGGTGGCTTGCCCGCAGAGCTGGGACGAGGCGCCGAGAATCACGGTGGCCGTGCCGCCGGGTACGTACCCGCTGGAGGCGGCTCCGGTCGAGGTCGCGGACCGGGCCCACGGGCCCTACGAGGAGGTCAGGGCCGTCCGGCTGCAGATCTGTGACGCCCCCGTGGCGACCTGGGAGATGGCGCTCGGGCCGGGTGACGACACGCTCCGGCTCCGTGCCGGAGAAGCCTTCGGCTTCGGCACGGACGGGGCGATGGGCGCCTTCGGCGACGCCGGGGACTGGCAGGACCTGCGGGACCTGCTGGAGCGGGCCCACCGACCGGGCTCCCCGGAGGCCGACCGGCTCGCCGGCTCCGCGGCCGGCATACACCTCGACGGCGGCGACCTGGGCGCTGACCTGGCGATCTTCTACACGGACGGCGACGGCGTCCACCCGGTCTGGGTGGGCCGGTCCGCCTCCGGAGAGGTGGTCTGCGTCGACGTCCGGACAGCGTGCTAGGCCGTCTCCTTCGGATCACCTCGCTGACCGATGCGATGGGGATGGCGGCGAGGTGGATGGTGGCGTTCTTGTCGTAGCAAGTGGCCAGGCCGCGCGCCTGCTTGGGCTGGTTGACGCAGCGTTCGACGGTGTTGCGCTGCTTGTACGCCTCACTGTCGAAGGCCGGCGGGCGACCTCCCCGCCGGCCGAGCCGCTTGCGGTTCGCGGCCTGGTCCGCGGGCCTCGGGATCACCGACCGGATTCCACACCGCCGCCGATGGCGGCGGTTCGCCCTGGAGGAACGGGCCGTATTGCCGGGTGGCTCACCGGCCTGGGCCCCGTTCGACGGGCCCGGCGGCGTGCTGATGGGCGCGGAGGATCGTGGATCGGGCAGGTCCGTCCGTAGAGTCCCGGTGCGGTACTTGAAGGCGATCGCGTCGGTCACCTGCCGGTGATCACGCCGCCGCTCACCCCGCCGCGGTGTCCGGTCCGGCAGCAACGCCTCGATGCGTACCCCACTGGGCATCGGTCACCGACGACCCGATGATCGGAAAGCGACGTCTAGTCGCCCGAGAAGGCGATCCGCAGGGCGCGATCAGTGCGGCACCGCCGCCCCCAGGCCAGCAGCGTCGTCACGACCTTGCGCTCTCCGCTCCTCAGCCGCGCGAGATCCGCGCCTTCCAGTTCCCGCACCATCTGGTCCACCGCCTCACCACGCAGGACGGTGTCCCCGTACGGATCGATGCGGGCCAGGCAGGGAACCCGGTGCCGGCCGAGCCGTTCGACGGCCATGGAGAATTCGTCGTTGTCGTCGACCCACCGCTCCAGCATGCCCAGCGACGGCCGAGGCCCAGGCTTTCGCCCGGTCCGGGAGACAGAGCCCCCTCGACGCAGTTCGACCACGAGCGCCAATCCTGTCCCCCTACTCCGGTGCACGCCTCACCCCACGCAGCACAGGCCGATTCTCCGTGATCCGGAGGTAGCGGCCTAGCCGTACCTCACGGCCTGAGCCGGCTCGGTGCCGAGCGCGAAGGCTGCTTCGGCTGCCGTTCTGCCCAGGGCCGACAGGCAGGTCGACCAGGTCCGGTCCACGTCGTGCCGTTCGGCGGGCGGGAGCGGAGCCCCGACCGAGGTGCGGGCCGCGTCGGCGGCGCCGAGCAGCCGGGCCGCCCGCTCGGGATCTCCGGCGGCCGCTGCCGTGCCCGCCAGGCCCTCCAGGGCGAGGGCCACGGCGCGTACGTCTCCCAGTGCTCGCGCGGCCGCGAGACCCTCCTGGTGCAGGGCACGGGCCCGCTCCGGGTCCCCCCGTAGCTCGGCGGTGAAGCCCAGTTCGGCGAGGGCGAGCGTCGTACCCGGCCCGTAGTCGGCTTCCCGGAACCACGCCAGCGCCGCCCGCATGTGCTCCTCGGCGCCGGCGAGGTCGCCGGTGCGGCGGGCGACCATGGCGAGTCCGATCCGGGCGTCGGCCTCCCCCGCCCGGTGGCCCTGTTCCCCGGCCAGCCGTAGGGCGTCCGCGTGCCGTCGCCCGCTCTCCTCGTACGCACCCGCCAGAAGTGCCGCCCGGCCCAGGGCGCACAGCCGTTTGCCGGCCTCGGTCCGCAGCCCCAACTCCTCCGCGATGGCCAGCCCTTCCTCGTGCAACCGGGACGCCTGCGGGTACTCGCCCGCGATCTCGTGGAGCGCGGCACGGGGGAATACCGTCTGCAACATGCCCCAGCGGTCGCCCAGTTGGCCGAACAGGCGGGCGGCGCGCTCCGCGTCACGGCGGACCGCGGCGAGGTCGCCGTGCGCGAGGGCGTGCCGGGCGCGCACGCTCAGGGCGAGGGCGGTCCCCCAGGCGTCACCGATCCCCTCGGCCACGGCCAACGCCCGGTCGGCGAGTTCCTCGCCCGTGGCCACGTCTCCCGCGCCCATCTGCGCGGCGGCCAGGAAGCTCAGGGCGTGTGCGTGGCCCAGCGGGTCGTGTTCCGCCACCTCCCGCGCGTCGAGGGTGGCCGCCGCGCTCCGCAGCAGGCCTTCGGCGGCGTGCGGCGCGCCTTCCCGGACGGTCAGGCCGGCCCGCCAGGCCGTGGCCAGCGCGGTGGCCGCGATCCGCTCTCCCGCGCACGGGTGCACGGTGTGGTCGGGGTGCGCGGTGTGGTCGTGCTCCGCGGCGAGGCAGGCGTCGAGCAGCCGGCCGCCCTCCGTGGGTCCGCCGCGTAGCAGCCGGTACCGGGCCAGGGCGCGCGCCGCCCGCAAGGCGGGTACCACCCGGCCGTGCGCCAGCGCCTCCTCGACCGCCGGGTGCAGCTCCGCCTCGGCGGCGTCCAGCCGGGCGAGCCACAGCCGCTGGTGCGGGCCGCGCAGCTGCGGTTCGGCGCGCAGCGCCAGCTCCCGGTAGTACGTACCGTGCCGGGCGCGGGCCTCCGCCTCCTCGCCGGCCGCGCGCAGCCGTTCCTGTGCGTAGTCCTTGACGGATTCCAGCAGCCGGTAGCGCCGACCGTCCGGACGGTCGACCAAGGCCACGAGCGAGCGCTCCACCAGGCGGTCGAGCAGCAGCGGCACCTGGTGTTCCGGTACGTACGCGGCCGCGTCCGAGCACACGACGCCGGCGGCCTCCGCAGAGGCGTCACCGCCGTGCACGGACAGCCGTCGGAGTACGGCCTCCTCCGCGCCGCCGAGCAGGGCCCAGCTCCAGTCGATCACCGCGCGGAGCGTCCGCTGGCGCGGGGGTACTCCGCGCAGCCCCCGTGACAGGAGGGTGAACCGGTCGTCGAGTCCGGCGAGCAGACCGTGCACGCCCAGGGTCCGGGCCCGGGCGGCGGCCAGTTCCAGGGCCAGCGGCAGCCCGTCGAGGCGGCCGCACAGGGCTGCCACGGCCGCCGTGTCCTCGGGCGTGGTGGTGCGGTCCGGCGGGAGCCCGGCGCGGGCCGTGAACAGGGCGACGGCATCGGCGGGTGCGAGGGGTGCCAACGGGTGCACCGCCTCCCCCGCGAGGGCGAGCGGTTCCTGGCCGGTGACCAGTACCGACAGCCCGGGGGCCTGTGGGAGTACCGCCTCCAGCACGTCGGCGACGGCGTCGGACAGGTGCTCGCAGTTGTCGAGCAGCAGCAGGATCCGGCGCTCCCGGACGGCGGCCGCGAGCAGCCGCAGCGCGTCGGGCCGGCGGCCGTCCCCTCCCGGGGTCGGATCTGTCTCGGGGTCGCGTACGCCCAGGGTCCGCAGCACGGCGGTGGCCACGGCGGCGGCCGGAGCGCCGGTGGGGAGCGGTGCGAGCTCGACCAGCCAGGCGCCGTCCGGGTGACGGGCGGCCGCCTGGCCGGCGTACGCGACCGCCAGACGGGTCTTGCCGACGCCGCCGGGACCGGTGACGGTGACCAGCCGGGAGTGCGCCGACAGGGTGCCGACGGCGGCGAGGTCCGCGTCGCGGCCGAGGAGTCGGGTGAGCGGCTCGGGCAGCTGTCCGACCGGCCCGACCGCCCCGACCTGCGCGGTGCGCGGCGTGGTGCGCGGACGCGGGGCGGCCGGCGGCGCTCCGTCGGGGGCCGGGGGCCGGGCATCGCCTGGCGTTCCCGCGCTCTCCTCGTGGGGTGGACGGTCGAGGTCGGCGTCCTGGCGGAGGATCGCCTGCCGCAACGCCGTCAACTCGCGGCCCGGGTCCAGCCCGAGGTCCTGGGCGAGGCGCTCGCGCAGGGCTTCGTAGCTCTCCAGCGCCTGTGTCTGCCGGCCGGCGCGGTACAGCGCGCGCAGCTGGACCGCGCGCAGGCGCTCGCGGAGCGGATGGGCGGCGACGAGCTGGTCGAGTTCGCCGAGTACGGCGTGGTGCTCGCCCGATGACACGCGCAGTCCGAGCGATTCCTCGAGTGCGGAGAGCCGTTCCTCCTCCAGCCGGGCGGCCGCGGCCCGCACGGCCGGGTCGTCTGTGTGGCCCGCGTAGGCCTCGCCGCGCCACAAGGAGAGGGCCTCGTCCAGCAGTGCGGCACGCGGTCGCGGGGCGAGGCCCTGGGCGCGGGCTCTCGCGAGCAGCTCGGTGAACCGCTGCGCGTCCAACTCCGTGGGCGCGAGCTCCAGTCGGTACCCGCTCGCGTCATGGAGCAGGCGCCTACGTCCGTCCGACGGCGCCGCGCGTTCGAGGGCGGCGCGCAGCCGTGAGACCTGCCCTTGGAGGCTCGCGTAGGGATGGAGCGGTAGCTCGGCGTCGGGGCCGCCCCACAGCGCGTCCACCAGCCGGTCGGCGGTGACGGGGCGGCCCGGTTCGACCAGCAGTCGGGCGAGCAGTCTGCGCACCCGCGCCCCGGTCACGGGCACTACCACGGCCACGGGCTCGCCGACACGGTCACCGCCGCCGTCGCCGTCGCCCGTCCACATCATCAGCGGCCCCAGAACCCCCACGCGCATGTCGATCACCCTAACCGGCCGGTCGGCGGCGGACCGGCAGTGGACCGACAGGCGACCGGCAGTGCGGACCCGCAGGGTGGGTCCCGTTCGACAGCGGCAACGACCCGAGGAGAGAACAGTCATGAGCGCAACCGTCACCGCCCCCCACAGGATCCCGGTCAGTGTCATCGGCCTGGGCAACCTCGGCCAGGCCCTGGCCGGGACCTTTCTGACGCACGGTCATCCCGTCACGGTCTGGAACCGCTCGGCGGGCAAGGCCGACAGCCTGGTGGAGCGTGGGGCGTCCCTCGCGGCCACGCCCACCGAGGCGGTGGCGGCGGGAGAGCTCGTCGTCGTCGCGGTACTGGACTACGACACGGTCGGCGAGCTCCTGCGGCCGGCGGCGGGGGTGTTGGCCGGGCGCACGGTCGTCAACCTGACCACCGGCACCCCGTCGGCCGCGCGGGCCCTCGGTGCCTGGGCGACGGACCGGCGGGCCGCGTACCTGGACGGCGCGGTGTACGCGGTGCCCCAGACCATCGGCACCTCGGCCGCCTTCGTCCTCTACAGCGGCGACGAGGCGGCGTACGAGAACTACCGTGCGGTTCTCGACACGATCGGCGAGGGCAGCCTCGTCGGTCCGGCCCCCGAGCTGTCCTCCGTGTACGACACCGCTCTGCTGAGCGGCATGTACGGGATGTTCGCCGGGTTCTTCCAGGCGGTGGCGTTCGCCGGTACGGAGGGGATCGGCGCGGCGGAACTGACCCGCCCGCTGGTGCGTTGGCTGACCGCGGCCGCGGACGCGCTGCCGGCCTTCGCGGAGGAGATCGACGCGAAGGACTACACGACCACCACCTCCAACCTGGAGATCAACGCGGTGGGACTGCGCAACATCCTCGCGGCGACCGAGGCCCAGGGACTGCGGACGGACCTGCTGGCGCCGCTGCTGCGGCTGTTCGAGGACCAGATCCGCGCGGGGCACGCCGCGTCCAGTCTGGCCAGGGCGGTGGAGTCGCTGCGCGCCGACGGTGTGTGACCGGCGCCGCCCGACGTGGAAGCGGTCCGTGTGGCGTGGGCCAGATCCGGGATCCGGGATCCGGGATCCGGGTGGCTCTCAGGTATGAGTTCGTGGACCGCTCCCAGGAGTGATGACGGTGCGCCACACGTCGTGGGACTTTGAGGAGGTCAGCCGAACGAGCAGGAGGAACGACCGATGTACTCGATCCGACGAACCGTCCCGACCGCCATCCGATCGTCGTCCACCCTGAGCGCGCGCGGCTCGGAGGTGTCCGGCCCACCCCCATGGCCGCGCGACGCGTCGTCGCTCCTCTTCAGTGGGCGCCGTCCGGGCGCAGTTCTATGTGGTCCGGGGCGAGGTCGACCGCCACGCGGTGTTCCATACCGAGGGCCTCCAGGAACTTCGGCGGGAGCTGGACGCGCCCGGAACGGTCGAGGACGACGTACTCGCGTTCGCTGATGGATTCCTCGCCGTGCTCGTCGGTGACCAGACGGCGCAGGACCTCGCTGCTGGTGCGGCCGTCGCGGATCGCCACGGTCCGGCGGACCTCGCCCGCCACCATCGGGTCGTGCGTCACGATGACCACCGTCACGCCGAGTTCCTTGTTCACCGTCCGGAAGGTCTCGAAGACCGCCGCGGCCGTCTCCGAGTCCAGTTCGCCCGTGGGCTCGTCGGCGAGCAGCACCTTGGGGTCGTTCGCCATCGCCACGGCGATCGCCACGCGCTGCTGCTGGCCACCGGACAGTTCCGCCGGTCGCCGGTGGGCCAGTTCGCCGATCTCGAGGGCCTCCAGGATCTCGCCGACCTTGGTCGCGCGGCGTGCGCTCGCGCCGCGGCGGGGGCTGTCGCCCTTCAACTGCATCGGCAGGGCGACGTTCTGGGCGGCCGTCAGGAACGGCAGGAGGTTGCGGGCCGTCTGCTGGAAGACGAAGCCGACCGCTTCGCGCCGGTAGCGGAGCCGGTCCCGTGCCGAGAGTTCCAGCAGGTCGTAGCCGGCGACCGCCGCGCTGCCGGCGGTGGGGACGTCCAGGCCCGCCAGGATGTTCAGGAGGGTGGACTTGCCGCTGCCGGAGGCGCCGACCAGGGCCATCAGGTCGCCCTGGTCGACCGTCAGCTCCAGTCCCTGGAGGGCCTGTACCTCGATGCCGTCCTGGCTGAAGATCCGGACCAGGCGGTCGCAGGCGATCGCGGCGTCCGCCGCCGGGGTGCGCGGCTCCGCGGCGGCCGTCGCCCGGCGGCGCAGCTCCTCGTACGTCGGCTGGTCGGTGTTCAACGCTGGTCTCCCGCTCTCAACTCGTTGGTGATCTGCCGTCGCCCGGATGTCGCCGCCTCCACGAACACGGCCGCGGCGACCAGGGCGGCCAGGCCCAGGGCCTGGGTCAGGACGGGCCCGGCCGTGAGCCGTACTCCGTTCGGCACATGGGCGCCGACCAGCGTGGACAGGTCGATCGCCGGGCCGAGCAGGGCCACCGCGGCGGCCGCCACCAGTGCCCCGCCGAGCGTCGCGGCCAGGGTCTGCGGCAGGGTCTCGGCGAGGATCAGGGCCACGCCCTGCCTGCGACGCAGGCCCATGGTGCGCAGCCGGGCCAGCAGCGCGGCCCGTTCGGGGACGGCCCGCATCAGCGTCAGCAGTACGGCCAGCAGGGCGAAGCCCGCCGCTCCGGCCATGGCGGCCCAGAAGAGGCGTTGCGCCGAGCGCTGCAGTGGGTCGGAGCCCAGGGCGGTGACGGCCTCGGCGCTGGTGCTCACGGGGTACGGCTCGTCGAGCGCGGCCGGGCCCGCGACGGAACCGGAACCGGGGATCGGAGCCGGGGCCGGGGCGGGGGTCCCGGACGACGCCGGGAGCTTGGAGCGGACGAGCGCGCGCAGCCGGTCCCCGTCGATGTCACCGATGCCGAGCCAGCGGTTGGGGTGGTCGGCGCCGCCCATGAGGGCCGTGGCGGCGCCCGTCGGCAGGACGACGGTCGCGGCGTCGCGGGCCGGATGGGCCGGGGTGCAGTCGATCGTTCCCGCGACCCGTACCTTCAGTTCCCCGCCGTCGCCGGGCTGCACGGTGTACGTGCCGCCCTGCACGGCCTGGCCGGCCAGGCTCGCGCTGAACAGCGCGGGCACCGGGGCGTCGGCGGCCGACGCACCGGTGGTGGCCAGCAGGGCGGGGTCGAAGGATCCGCAGCCGAGGGTCCGGGACAGCTCCGCGTACGCGGCCGGGTCGGCGACGACCACGGTGACCTGGCTGGATCTCACGGTGGTGCCGTGCAGGGCCGAGTCGTGGTCGATCCACAGCGGCACGGACGTCCGGACGCCCGGCAGCTGGCCCGCGGTCTTCGCGAGCCCCGCCGGGAGGGGGGACTTCCCGTACGCGGAGATCGCCGCGTCGCCTCCGACGGTCAGCCTGGCCACGCCCAGCCGGGACGAGTCCACCGAGTGCAGTACGGAGGCGCCGAATCCGCCGGTGGTGATGGCGAGGAGCAGAGCGATCATCGGCAGGACGGAGGGGCCGGTGCGGCCGGTGGACCCCGAGCCGCGGGCGGCCCGTGCGAGCCCGAGGAAGCCGACCAGTCCGGAGCTGCGGCCGGCCAGCCGGGCGAGCCATCCGGTGACCACCGGCTGGAGTCGGGCCAGCAGCAGCCCGCCGCAGAGGGCGAGCAGCAGCGGGGCCGCGATCAGCAGCGGGTCGAGGTCGCTGCCGGGCGGGGCGACCCCGCGGCGGCGGACCTCCACCACGGCGGCGACGGTGGCGAGGAGGGCGAGCAGTTCGGCGACGGGCCTGCGCCACCGCCCGGCCGGGCGGGCCGGGGTGAGCAGTACGGCGGCCCGTACGGGAAAGGCCAGCAGGGCGAGCAGGGCGACGGCCGCGGCCGCGAGCAGCGTGGGCGCTAGCCGGGGGGTGGGCAGCAGCAGGACGGCGAGTGCGGTGGCGGCCGCGGCCGCAGGGAGCACGGTGACGGCTCCTTCGCCGAGGAGCCGGCCGACGATGGCGGCGCGCGAGCCGCCGCGCGCGAGCAGCAGCCGCAGTTCGGCGTCGCGGCGGTCGGCCGCGAGCGCGCCGGCCAGGCACAGGACGACGAAGGCGACGCCGCCGACCCCGGCGGGTCCGATCGCGGCGAGCGGCGCGGCGGCCTGGGTGCGGGCGCGGGCCTCTTCGAACCGCTCGGGCAGCCAGGAGGTGGTGTGCAGCCGTGGGCGGCCGGTCTCCCGGGCGAGGGTGGCGGCGGTGGGCCCGGCGATGTAGGAGGCGATGTCCTTCCTCGTGGCGTCGAGCCGGTCGGCCCGCAGCCGGCCGACGTCCACCGGCAGTTGCCAGAAGTCCTCGGCGGTGCGGCTCCAGGCGGCCATCCGGTCGAGGTCCCCGGTGCCGACGAGGGCGTCGACGTCCCAGGCGAGGCTCTCGTTGTAGAAGTGCTCGCAGGCGCGGGCGAGGCACCCCAGGTTGTCCGTCCAGAAGTCGTCGGTCTCGTCGAGGACCGCGTAGAGGCCGACGACCTCGACGGACGGTGTGCCGTCGACCCGGGTTTCGCTCCTCAGGACGGATCCGACACGGGCGCCGAGGGTCGCGGCGGCCTTCTGCGAGAGGACGACCTGCACGGGCGCCGCCTCACCGGGGGTGGCCTGCGCGGGGGCCGTGGGTGTGCTGCCGGGCCACTTCCCCTCCGCCAGCTTCACATGGGCCTCCGCCTCGCGGACGTGCAGGAGGTTCATGCTGGGCGGAAGGCCGGAGGGTCGGGAGAGTTCCGGATTCATCAGCGGTTGCCGCTTGGTGGTGCGCGCGCCGTGGACCGTCCTGTCCGGGTCCACGCGGAAGGTGGATCCGGTCGGCCCGAGCAGTTTCTCCAGGGTGGCGTCCAGGGCCTGGGCACTCTGCCCGGTGTCCGGGGAGGGCGCGGTCACCTGCAGGCTGGTGTTACCGGCGGCGCTGCGTTCCAGGAAGGACCGCAGGGCCTGGTCGGCGCCCCGGTCCTGGGCCCGTGGCAGCGCGGCGGCCAGCAGGACGGCGACGAAGGCCAGCGCGGCACCGAGCAGGGTGGCCAGGGGAGCCGCCCGCAGCCGGGTCCTGACCCAGGGCGCGGGCCGTGGGGCGGTGGACGGGGGCGGGGTGGGCGACGGCCGGGTGGCGGAAGGCCTGGTGGTGGACGGCGGGGTGGTCACATCTCCTCCACGGGACGCAGCCGGGCGGCGATGTCGCGGCCGCGGGGGCCGCTGAGCGCGGCCGACAGCAGGGGAACGGCTGCGATGGCGGCGACCGTGAACACGGTCTGCCAGAACGGCATGTCGACGCGCACGGGTGGGAAGGGCCGCCCGGCGGCGGGCGTCAGCACGACCAGCGGTGCCATCAGATGGACCAAGGCGATACCCAGCCCGGCTCCGACCGCGGACCCGATGGCGATGAGTACCCCACCCTCGGCGGCGGACGCCAGAGCCAGCGAGCGGCGCGGGGTGCCGAGGGCGAGCAGCACCGAGAACTCCCGCCCTCGGACCCGTCGTTCGGCGGCGGTGGAGGTCGCGAAGCCGATGGCCGCGAGGACGGCGCACGCGGCGGCGAGGGCGGCCAGGGCGCTCTGCGGGCCTGCGCTCAGCGGGTCGTCGAGCAGTCGCTCGGTGATCTCCTCGCGCAGTTGGACGCGCTCGATGCGGGCACCGTCGCGCAGTTGCGTCGCCGCGCGGGCCGGGACCGGGTCGGTGGCCGACTCGGCGGGCAGCCACCACTCGGTGGGCGAGGCGGGCTGCCGGCCCACGGACTCCAGCAGGAACCGGCCGAGTACGTGCAGGTCGACGGCGAGCGCCGAGCGGCCCACGACCGGGAGGGAGTCCACGGAGGCGGTGATCCGCATCTGGACCGCGGCGCCGTCCAGGGTCACGGGGACGGTGTCGCCCACGGCGGCGCCCAGGGATCGCAGGTAGCGGGTGGTGGCGACCGCGGGGACGGCGACGGGGGTCGGCTCGGCGGGGGTCGGGAACACCACGGTGGTGACGCCCTGCAAGGTACTGAAGCCGCCCCAGTAGCGCAGCCGCAACAGGTCCGTGGAGCCGGCCGGGACCGGGATCGGCTCGGGGGCCCTCAGGCTCTTCCCTTGCGGGAGGGAGGTCCGCCAGCCGGTGGCGTCCTTGGGTGCGGTGACGGCGGTGGCGGCGCCGTCCGCGGTGTCGGAGGCGGCGATCCGGCGCACGGTCAGTTCGCTGCCGTCGCCCGGATGGTCGCCGTCCCCGGCGTACGAGAGGCGTATCCCCGCCAGGGTCAGCGGGGTGGCCGCCGAGCCGACCGGGGCGCCGGTCAGCGCGTCGAGGGAGAACGTGAGGGTGGTGTCGCCGGCGGCGGGCAGGGTGACCGAGGCCGTCCCGTACGTCGCCCCGAACCGGTCGCGCAGCAGCAGGCTCACGGCGGACCAACTCATGGCGGAGGTACGGACCGACACGTCGAGGTCGATCCGGCGCGGGGAGCCGGGCAGGGTGACGCCGGGGCTCGCGGGGGCGGCTTGGGCGCCTGGGCCTTGGGCGCCCGGGCCACCGGCGGCGAGCGGGGTGAACAGCTCGCTCATGCCGTGGCCGCCGCGCAGGTCCGCGCGCAGCGGGACGCGTTCGCCGGTCTTGACGGCGTCCAGTGCGACGATGTCGGCGGGGTTGCCGTCCGGCAGCTTCTGCTCGCGGCGGACCACCGGCACGAGGCGGTCGCCGCCGGGCAGGGCCGCGTAGCGTCCGCCCTGCCCCATCGGGGACATGCTGCTGCCGGAGATCCGCAGGCCGCCGGCGGTCGCGAAGTCGGCCTGGTCGCGCTGGGACGCGGACCAGCCGACGTGCTGGCCGAGTGCCAGGATCCCGCTGGCGACGGCGAGTACGAGCAGCAGCACGGGCCCGGTGGCCCGGCCGGGCCGTCGGGCGAGCTGCCAGCCGAAGAGGGCCGGGCCCAGGCTCCGGCCGCGCGCCGCGAGCCGTCCCCCGGCGCGCGCCGCGAACGGCAGCAGGCGCAGGACCAGCAGGGTGCCCCCGCACAGGGCCAGGGCGGGAGCCGCGACGAGGACGGGGTCGACCCCGAGCGCGCCGCCGGCGGAGACGCCGGACGCGGGGGTGTCCGTACCGCCGTACTGCGCGAGCTGCTGGTAGCCGAGGACGGCGAGGACCAGGACGGCCAGGTCGACGCCGGAGCGGGCGGCGCCCGTCACCAGGGCCTGGCGGCTGCCCACGCGGCGCAGTACGGCGGCCGAGGCCCCGCGCAGGACGGAGGGCAGGGTCGTCAGCAGGACGCAGGCCAGGGCGCAGCCGGCGGCGACCGGCCACACCAGCCAGGTGTCCGGGATCTCCAGATGGACCCGGCCGAGGGGGCCGAAGCGGCCGAACAGCCGCAGCAGGGGCGGTGTGAGCAGGGGCGCCAGGACGGCCGCGGGCAGGGCGAGCAGCAGCGACTCGGTCGCGGTGAGCGCGCCGAGCCGGCGGCGGGAGGCGCCGCGCGCGGTGAGGAGGACCCGTTCCGGTTCCTGGCGGACGGTCAGGATGTGCGCGACGAGGAGCAGGGCGGCCGTCGACAGGACGGTGAGTTGGAGGGCGCCCATCAGCAGGGTGGAGCGGGCGACGACCATGCCGGCGCTCAGCTCCGCCAGCAGTTTGGGCAGTTCGGTGGCGGCCCGCAGCGAGCCGACGCGTTCGAGGGTGGCACTCGCCGGTTCGGTGGCGGTCCGTACGGCATCGGCCTCGTCGGCGCGGACCGTGCGCAGGTCCGGGGTGAGCAGCGTGAGGCGGTGGTCCTGCAGGAGGCCGCCGGTGGTGAAGGCGCTGTCGTCCACCAGGAGCGGGCCGTAGATGGCGAAGGTGTCGGACTGGACCTCGCGGCCGCCGAGCGGGTCGAGCCGCCAGTACGCGGAGTCCGGTTCGGCGGCCCGGTACACGCCGGTGACCAGGACGGTCAGCGGAGGTCCGCCGAACCGGTCGTCCAGCCGGACCGGTGCGGGGAGCGCGGACTCGGCCAGGCCGAGCCGGACGAGCGCCGCGCGCGGCACGGCGACCTGGGGTGCGGCGGCCTGGGCGCCGGCGCCCTGGGGTGCGGCGACCGGCCCGGGCCACGCACCGGCGAGCAGCTGTACGTGGTCCTTGCCGAGGGCGGCGAGCACGGTCAGGTCGGCGTCGCGGCCGGAGGCGGCGACGCCGGGCAGACCGTACGACCGGCTGCGGGCGACGCTCTCGGAGGCCACCGGGAGCCGCCCGAACACCTCGTCCGCGAAGGCCCGTACGGACGCGTCGTCCTTGGCGCGGGAGTCGGCGGGACGGCCGCTGGTGATCAGGACGGTCGTCCGGGCCTGTTCCGCCCCGGTCAGGGCCCGCCGGAGCCCTTCCTCGCCCACGCCACGGGTGAACGCCGTCAGCGCGGTCAGTGTGGTCGCGGTGATCAGTACGGTGAGCAGCACGGCGACGGCGAGCGGCCATCGCCCGCGCAGTCGGCGCACGACGAAGCCGAGCACGTGTTGAGTTCCTCCCCCGTCCGGACCCTCGGTACCGGATAGCGGACGATGCTGTCAGATGTGGGCGAGAGAGGGAAGGGGCTTGCGTGATTGGTGCGACAGGTGCGCAAATGCGATCGGAAAGCTGCAGTGGCAGCGTGTGCGGGACGCGGGGCCGGGCGCCCCGTGCGGACGACGCGACGGGGGAACAGACGCGATGAGGCATCACCAGGAACCGGCGACGGTCGCGACGAAGGCACCGCGGGAGGGCGACGACTCGCCGATCGTGGTCGTCGACGACGTGCACCACAGCTTCGGCAGCGGTCCGCAGGCCGTCCACGCCCTGCGCGGTGTGTCCTTCGAGGTCCGCCGCGGCGAACTCACCGCCCTCAGGGGCCGGTCGGGCTCCGGCAAGACCACCCTGCTCAACCTCGTCGGCGGTCTCGACACCCCGACCGGCGGCCGCATCACCCTCGACGGCACGGACCTCGCGACCCTCGACGAGGCGGGCCTGCTCGCCCTGCGCCGCGACCGCATCGGCTTCGTCTTCCAGTCCTTCGGCCTGATACCCGTCCTGACCGCCGCCGAGAACGTCGGCGTTCCGATGCGGCTGCGGCGCGTCCCCGCCAAGGTGCGCGAGGAGCGCGCCCGTACCCTGCTGGCCCTGGTCGGACTCGCGGACCACGCCGAGCAGCGCCCGGGCGAGCTCTCCGGCGGCCAGCAGCAGCGCGTGGCGGTGGCCCGCGCCCTGGCCAACGACCCCGAGCTGATCATCGCGGACGAACCCACGGGCCAGCTCGACTCGGAGACCGGGCGCTCGGTGATGGAGCTGCTGCGCGCGGTGGTGCGCAGCGAGTCGGTCACCATCCTGGTCGCCACCCACGACCCGAACCTGATCGAACTCGCCGACCGGGTCGTGGAACTGCGCGACGGCCGCATCGTCGACGCCGACTCATGAGCCGAGCGCGTCCGCGCTGCCGCGCTGCCAGTAGGTGACCGTCAGCGAGCTGTCGTAGGCGACACCGGCGGCCGGGAGGTCCGGGGTCGCGGACGCGCCGCCGTCGCTGAGCGGCGTACGGCCCTGGAAGGCGATCGTGAGCCGGTGCCCGGTCGTCCCGCCCTCGCCACTGCCGTCGGCCGCCGAGAGCAGAACCCCCGCGTAGCCCTCCTCGCCCGGCGCGAGGGACACCACGGCCTGCGGCCGGGTCTCGGGCCGCGCGGCCGGCACCCACTGCATCTCGTCGAAGCGGAGGACGGGGTGGTACGTCAGATCGCAGGTCTTCGACCCGATGTTCTTCACCGTGATCAGCATGTGGTTGAGCGGCCGGGAGACGGGCTGCGCGGTGACGCGCGTGGTCGAACCGTTGCACAGGACGCGCTCCCCCGCGCCCGACGGGGCCGACGGGGCCGACGGGGCCGACGGGGCGGCGGAGGTCTTGGTGGCAGGTGCGGTGGCCGGCGCGGAGGTCGGGGCGGTCGAGGGGGCGGCGGTCGTGGCGGGTCCCCCGGTGGCCTCTGCGGCGGAGCCCGAAGCGCTCGCCGCTCCCCCGTCCTTGAGGCCCGTACCGTCCTGACACGCGGTGAGGGAGAGGACGAAGAGCGAGGCCGCGGCCACTCCCGCGAAGCGCCGGAGCGGGTGCGGACGGGAGGTGCGGACGAGCGGGGTGCCGTGGAACGCGTGCATGACTGACGACCTCTCAAAGGGCGTGACCGCAGGGCCGGTCGGGGTCCGTCCGGACCGGCCGCCGGGAGCGGTGTGCTTGGATGACCCCAGCTTGAGCGGTGATCCGTCCCAGCCACCACATCCGCTGGGCAAGCCGGCATGCTGGGATACCACAACAGGCTCTGAGCTGCGGAAACAACCTGTCCCTGGGATGCGGGACAGGCCATGGGGTGGGAGGAAAGGTGCCGGAGGACACGGCTGGACCCGAGTTCGCGCGGCTGCTGCGGCAGTTGAAGGAGCGGTCCGGGCTCAGCTACGGAACGCTCGCCCGGCGGCTCCACATGAGTACGTCGACACTGCACCGTTACTGCAGTGGCGAGGTCGTCCCGGCGGACTACGCCCCGCTCGAACGACTCGCCCGCCTCTGCAAGGCCACCCCCGACGAACTCCTGGCCCTGCACCGGGGTTGGATGGAGGCCGACGCGAACCGCCCGCGCAGGGGCGCGGACACGAGCGGCACGGCGACGACCGAAGCGGCGGCCGAGGCACCGGCGGAGGCCGAGGCGCCTGCGGTGGCCGACGATGCTCCCGCGGAGGTCGCGGAGGTCGCGGAGGTCGTGCAGGTCGTGGAGGTCGTCCCGACGGTGGCCGGGACCGCGCGGCAGGCCGCGCCGACCCGGCGGCCCCGCCCGCGCCGGGCCGTGCTCGCCGCGGTGGCCGTGCCGGTCGTGGCCGCCGTCACCGCCCTGACCTGGCAGCTCACGCTCGACGGGGGCCGGCCGGGACGGGAGGCCGAGGTCCGGGACAGCCCCGTCGCCGCCGGCCGCACCCCCGGTGCGGAGGTGTCCCCGCAGGGCCCCGACGGGCCCTCGGTACCGACGTCTCCGTCGCCGTCCGTGGCCGCGCCCTCCGGCACCGCCCCCGCCGCGCCCGCGCCCGGAGGCGACGGCGCGGGCGCGGGAGGAACCGGAGGGGCGACCGGAGGGACAAGCGGAGGGGCGAGCGGAACCGCCGGCGACGCTGCCGGCGCGCCGGTGAAGGTCACCGTCCGCCCGCACACCTGGGAGGCCCCCTGCGGCCAGCACTACCTGATCGACAAGCCCCCGGCCCAGGTCGGACCACCTCCCGTGGAACGCGACGCGCCCGCCTGGGTCGCGGCGGCCGGGGCGGTACCCGCCGGCGAGCAGTACGTCACCCTCACCCTGCAGGGCTCCGGCAAGGACACGGTGGTCCTGGACGGCCTGACCGTCCGCACCGTGGCCAAACGCGCCCCGCTCCCCTGGAACGACTACGCCATGGGCTACCCGGGCGTGGGCTGCGGCGCGGGCGTTCCGACCCGCTCGTTCGGCGTCTCCCTCGACTCCGCGCGACCGGCCGTCGCCCCCACGGAGGGTCAGCCGGGCTTCCCGTTCTCGGTGACCGAGTCGCAGCCCGAGGTGTTCCACATCCTGGCCGCCGCCTCCGCCCACGACGTGAGCTGGTACCTGGAGCTGTCCTGGTCCAGCGGCTCCCGCCACGGCACCCTCGCGATCGACCACAACGGCCGGCCCTTCCGGACCAGCGGACGCGACGGCCGGCCCGGCTTCGAGTTCCCCCTCGGCGGCGAGGGCTGGGTCCGGGCGGGCAAGGGCTCCTGACCCCGCGCCCCCGCCGCCGGCCGGGCCGGAACCGGCCCGCGGGCCGTTGACCAGGAGCGACCGGGCGGGTACCAGGAGCGCACGGCCCACCTCGTCCCGGAGCGGTCCCGAAGGATCGCCCCTACGATGGGCGGGAACCGGCGCGGGCGGCTCGCCGGGCCGCCTGCCCAGAGCACTCGGGGTGGAGACGACGTATGGCACAGGCCGCCGACACGGCGCGGACCGTCATCCTGACCGTGGACGACGACCCGGGAGTCTCCCGGGCCATCGCCCGTGACCTGCGGCGCCGCTACGGCGCGGAGTACCGGATCGTGCGCGCCGAGTCCGGCGAATCCGCGCTGGACGCGCTGCGCGAGCTGAAGCTGCGCGGCGACCTGGTGGCGGTGATCCTCGCCGACTACCGGATGCCGCAGATGAACGGCATCGAATTCCTCGAACAGGCCCTGGCCGTGTACCCGGGCGCCCGGCGGGTGCTGCTGACCGCGTACGCCGACACCAACGCGGCGATCGACGCGATCAACGTCGTCGACCTCGACCACTACCTGCTCAAGCCCTGGGACCCGCCGGAGGAGAAGCTCTACCCGGTCGTGGACGATCTGCTCACGGCCTGGCGCACCAGCGACTACCGGCCGGTCCCCGCCACCAAGGTGGTGGGGCACCGCTGGTCGGCGCGTTCCTCGGACGTGCGGGAGTTCCTGGCCCGCAACCAGGTGCCGTACCGCTGGTACTCCTCCGACGAGCCGGAGGGGCGGCGGCTGCTGGAGGCCGCCGGGGCCGACGGCCGCCGGCTACCGCTGGTGATCACGCCCGAGGGCACCGCGCTGATCGAACCCGAGGCACCCGAGCTGGCCTCGCACGTGGGGCTCGCGACGACGCCGGCCGCCGACTTCTACGACCTCGTCGTCATCGGTGGCGGCCCGGCCGGGCTCGGCTCGGCGGTGTACGGGGCCTCCGAGGGGCTGCGTACCGTACTGGTCGAGCGATCGGCGACCGGCGGACAGGCCGGCCAGAGCTCCCGCATCGAGAACTACCTCGGCTTCCCGGACGGCGTCTCCGGTGCCCAGCTCACGGAGCGGGCCCGCCGGCAGGCCGGCCGGTTCGGCGCCGAGATCCTCACGGCGCGCGAGGTCACCGGGCTGGAGGTGAACGGCGCCGCGCGCGTCGTCCGCTTCTCGGACGGCTCGGCGATCGCCGCCCACAGCGTCATCCTGGCGACCGGTGTGTCGTACCGGCAGCTCCGCGCGCCGGGCTGCGACCAACTGACCGGCTGCGGGGTGTACTACGGCTCCTCGCTCACCGAGGCTGCCTCCTGCCAGGGGCAGGACGTGTACATCGTGGGCGGCGCCAACTCGGCCGGGCAGGCGGCGATGTACCTGGCGCGGGGCGCCAAGTCGGTGACGCTGCTGGTGCGCGGGGAGTCCCTGACGGCATCGATGTCGTACTACCTCATCCAGCAGATCGAGGAGACGCCGAACATCACCGTCCGCACCAGGACGGTCGTCGAGGCGGCGCACGGCGAGGGGCACCTGGAGCAGCTGACGCTGCGGGACGTGGACGGCGGGGCGAGCGAACTCGTCGACGCGCAGTGGATGTTCGTGTTCATCGGCGCGGCTCCGCTGACCGACTGGCTGGACGGCACCGTGCTGCGCGACGAGCACGGTTTCATCCTGGCGGGTCCGGACCTGACGGCGGACGGGCGCCCGCCGGCCGAGTGGGGCCTGGACCGGCCGCCCTACCACCTGGAGACCAATATTCCCGGCGTGTTCGTGGCGGGCGACGCCCGCGCCCAGTCCGCGAAGCGCGTCGCGTCCGCCGTCGGAGAGGGAGCCATGGCCGTGATGCTCGTCCACCGGTACCTGGAGCAGTCATGAGCGGACAGGTCATGCCCTGCAGCCCGCAGGAGATCTCCTCGCTGTTCCTGTTCGAGAAGCTCACCCCCGAGCAGCTCGGGCGGCTGTGCGGCGAGGGGCGGGTGGAGCGGTTCGACATCGGTCCGGTGTACACCGAGGGCGGCCCGGCCACCTGCTTCTACGTGATGATCGAGGGCACGGTCGTCCTCTCCCGCCGGGTCGGCGGCGACGACGTCGAGGTGAGCCGCACCTCGCAGCGCGGCGTGTACGCGGGAGCGATGCAGGCGTACCTGGGTGACCAGGTACCGCAGACGTACACCAACTCGATGCGGGTGACCGAGCCGACCCGGTTCTTCGTGCTGCCCGCGCAGTCGTTCGCGGACATCATGCGGGAATGGTTCCCGATGGCGGCGCATCTGCTGGAGGGGCTGTTCTTCGGCTCCAAGAACACCCAGCGTGCCATCGGGCAGCGCGAACGGCTTCTGGCGCTGGGGTCGTTGTCCGCCGGGCTCACCCACGAGCTCAACAACCCGGCGGCGGCGGCCGTCCGTGCCACGGCGACCCTGCGGGAGCGGGTCGGCAAGATGCGGCACAAGCTGGCCCACATCTCCCAGGGCCAGTACTCGCGCGAGACGATCGCCGACCTCATCGAGATCCAGGAGCGGACCGTCGAGCGCGTCGCGAAGGCGACCGCGCTCAGTCCGCTGGAGGCCTCGGACCGGGAGGACGAACTCGCCGACTGGCTCGACGACCACGGCATCGCGGAGGGCTGGCGGCTCGCGCCGACCTTCGTCCAGGCCGGCCTGGACACGGACTGGCTGGAGCAGGTCGCGGCGACCGTGGCCGAGGAGATCCTGCCGTCGGCGATCGGCTGGCTCAACTACACGGTCGAGACCGAGCTGTTGATGGACGAGATCGACGACTCCACCACCCGGATCTCCCACCTCGTGGACGCGGCCAAGCAGTACTCGCAGCTCGACCGCGCCCCGTACCGGGTCGTCGACGTCCACGAACTCCTCGACAGCACGCTGTTGATGCTGTCCGGCAAGATCGGCTCCCGGGTACGGGTGGTCAAGGAGTACGACCGCTCCGTACCGGATGTGCCCGCCTACCCGGCGGAGCTCAACCAGGTGTGGACCAACCTCATCGACAATGCCGTGTTCGCCATCGGGAGCACCGGCGGCGAGGGCACGTTGACGGTCCGGACCGGGCGCGAGGGCGACCGCCTGCTGGTGGAGTTCCGCGACACCGGGCCCGGTATCCCGGCGGACATCCGCAGCCGCATCTTCGACCCCTTCTTCACCACCAAACCGGTCGGCGAGGGCACCGGACTCGGCCTCGACATCTCCTGGCGGATCGTCGTCAACAAGCACCACGGCAGCCTCCAGGTCGAGTCCGCCCCCGGTGACACCCGGTTCCAGGTGCTGCTACCGCTGACCGCGCCGACCCCCGAGGCCGAAGCCGAGACCGAGACGGAACCCGCGACCGCGACCGGGAGCACGACCGAGACCGCTGAGGAGCCCGCATGAGCGACATCGAGGGAATCGACCCGACCGCCGCACCCACCGGCACCGGCTGCGTCGAGTGCGACGAGTTGGGCGGGTGGTGGTTCCACCTACGGCGCTGCGCCCGGTGCGGCCACATCGGCTGCTGCGACTCCTCGCCGGCCCAGCATGCCACCGCCCACTGGAAGTCCACCGGCCACCCCCTGGTGCAGAGCTTCGAGCCGGGCGAGGAGTGGTTCTGGAACTACGACACGGACGCCCTGTACGACTCCGGCCCCGAACTGACCGCTCCGCGCGACCACCCGGCGGACCAGCCGGCCCCCGGCCCGACCGGCCGGGTGCCCGAGGACTGGACCCGGCGACTGCATCGCTGACCTGCGCCCACCTGCGTCTACCGCCGTCCGGCTTCGGGCGGTGTCCACACCGTGCCGCGGGCCTCGTACTCGAGCATGGCCTCCACGCCCGTGGCGGCCTCGGCGCCGAGTTCGCGGCGTACCAGCCACAGGGCGAGGTCCAGCCCCGAGGTGATGCCTCCGGCGGTGACCAGGTCGCCGTCGTCCACCACGCGGCCGTTCTTCAGGAGGCCGCCCTGCTTCTCCAGGTCGGGCCGCGCCTTGTGGTGGGTGGTGCAGGGGCGGTTCGTGGTCAGCCCGGCGGCCGCCAACAGCATGGCGCCGGTACAGACGGCGCTGATGGTGAGGCCGGAACGTGGCGCCGCGGCCAGTTCCCTCGGGAGGACGCCGCTGCGGATCTCGGCCCATACGCCGGGGCTGTCGCGACGTGCGTATCCGCCGCCGGGCACGAGGAGGATGTCCGCGGCGCGCGGATCCCAACCGTGCTCGACGCTCACGCGCGTGCCGTAGGCGGCCTGCACGACCCCCGGCCCGGAGGTGGAGACGTACCGCACGTCCACCTTCCGGTCCGTGAAGAACCGGGCCGCGCAGAAGACCTCGTAGGGCGCGGCGAAGTCGAGCTCCTCCACCCCGTCGTACAGGACCACGTGTACGCGTAACGGCCCGGTCGGCTTCCCGGCGGGGCGCGGTTCCGCAGCCGCGGCCACCCCTGCGGCGCCCCCCAACGCGGCCGCGGCCCCGACGGCGACCTGGGCCCGGAGCACGTTCCTGCGGTTCATCCGATGGTTCCTTCCGATCGCTGCGGCCGGCCTCGGCGACCGGCCCGTCGCTCTACGACAGGAGTCGAGAGGGTCGGCGGTCGGGTTCCCGCGCCATGTTGTGGCGGGCGCCACAGCGGGCGGTCGGTCGGTGGCATCGACCAGGGGCGTCCGAACGCGGACGACCTGGCCGCCGCCCGCGCGTTCACCGAGTGCCGGCGGCGCGGCTGACGGCCGGGTCCGGGGACGCGGCGACCGGGAACGCCGCTCGCCGACCCGAACCGCTACGCTCCGAAGGCGCCGTGCCGGCCCGCCCCTGCGGCGAACCTGCCTGCTCCGGCCTGCGTTTCCCCCGCGGTCAGGGGCACCAGGCCGTGCCGGTACTCCCCCGCCAGCGCGTCCTCCTCGGACCGTCCGTGCTGTTCTCGTACGGACAACCGGTCGTGGCGCAGGCAGACCTGGGGGAAAGCGGCGATCTCGCGGGCCAGTTCCTCGGCCGCCGCCCTCGATCGGCCCGTGGGGACCACGCGGTTGGCCAGTCCGATCCCGTGCGCTTCGGTCGCCGACACCGGACGGCCCGTCAGGATCAGGTCCATGGCCCGGCTCTCGCCGATCAGGCGGGGCAGTCGCACGGTACCGCCGTCGATCAGGGGGACGCCCCAGCGGCGGCAGAACACGCCGAACACCGCGTCCTCCTCCGCCACCCGCAGGTCGCACCAGAGCGCGAGTTCCAGACCGCCCGCCACCGCGTGCCCCGCGACGGCCGCGATCACCGGCTTGCTCAACCGCATCCGGGTCGGTCCCATGGGTCCGTCGCCGGAGGCGAGCACCTGGTTGCCGCGTTCGGTGCCGATGGCCTTGAGGTCGGCGCCCGCGCAGAACGTGCCGCCCTCGCCCCAGAGCACGGCGACGGCCGCGTCCTCGTCCGACTCGAACTCCCGGAACGCATCGGCCAGTCGTGCCGCCGTCGGCCCGTCGACGGCGTTGCGTACCTCCGGCCTGCTCAGGATCACCGTGTACACGGGGCCGTCCCGCTCCACGCGTACCGAGGCCTGTTCGTCCGTCATGCCCGTTCCCCTCCCGCTCGCCGGTCACCATGGTGGGGTGGGGGGCCGTCGCGCGTGGGCCCCCGGCCGCTCAGCCCGCCGGGCCCTCGTCGGGCGGGGAGGACGGGAGGCTCGTCGGGCCTCCGGGCGTCACCAGCGCCGTCTCGTAGGCGAAGACGACGACCTGGGCGCGGCTGGCGAGCCCGAGCTTGGCCATCGCCCGGTTGAGGTGGGTCTTCACGGTGGCTTCGCTGATGAACAGCCGCCGGGCGACTTCGGCGTTGGTCGCGCCCGTGGCCACCAGCCGCAGGACATCGCGTTCCCGGCCGGTCACGGTGTGCCAGTCCGGGGCGATCGCCTCCGGTGCTGTCGGCCCCGGGTGGTAGGCCTCGATCAGGCGTCTGGTGACGGTCGGCGCGAAGAGCATGTCGCCCGAGGCGACGGTGTGGATGGCGGCGACCAGGCGCTCGGGAGGCGTTTCCTTGAGCAGGAACCCGCAGGCGCCGGCACGCAGGGCGTTGTAGACGTACGCGTCGAGGTCGAAGGTGGTCAGCACGAGGATCTTCGGCGGTGTGTCACAGGTGTCGCCGGCCCGGCGGAGGATGCGTTCCGTCGCGGTGATGCCGTCGGTACCCGGCATCCGGAGGTCCATGAGGACGACATCGGGTGCGGTGGCTTCGGCGAGTCGGACGGCTTCCTCACCGTCGCGGGCCTCGCCGACCACGGACAGCCCCGGGGCCGCGTTCAGCAGGGACACCAGTCCGGCACGGATGAGCAGTTGATCGTCGACCACCAGGACCGTGGGCATCGGGGAATTCGATCCTCATCGGATAGGGACGTCCCCGGTGCCCGGGGCGGGGAGACCACTCGGCCGGTCATCGGTGGTGGGCGCCGGAAGGGTGAGCCGTACCTCGAATCCGCCGAGGGCGCGGGGGCCGGCGGTGACCGACCCGCCGTAGATCTTCGCGCGCTCTCTCATACCGATCAAGCCGTGACCAGGTGCCATCTCCTTGTTTGGCCGGAAGTCGTCACCCGCCTCGTTCGTCACGGACACCACGAGGGTGCGCCGTGCGGTGCGTATGCTCACGGCCGCCGTGGTCGGTCCCGCGTGCTTGAGGACGTTCGTCAGCGCCTCCTGGACCACTCGGTAGACGCACAGGGCCATGCCCTGCGGAAGCCGGGGCGGGGAGCTCGCGACGTCCAGGGTGACCTCGACGCCCGCGCCGCGCACCCGCTCCAGCAGTGGTTCCAGAAGGTCGAGCCCCGGGGCGGGCGTGTAGCCGGCGCCGTCCTGCTGTCCTTCCTGGTCGACCCGCAGGAGCACGAGCATCCGGCGCATCTCTTCCAGCGCCTCCCGGCTGGTGTCGGCGATGGTGTCCAGGGCTCGGCGGCTCGCCGCCGGGTCCGTGGGGAACACGTACGAGGCCATGCCCGCCTGGAGGGAGATCACCGACATGTGGTGGGCGACCACGTCGTGCAGCTCCCGTGCGATGCGCACCCGCTCCTCGGTGAGCGCCTGGAGTGCCTTCTCCTCCTGTTGTCGGCGCAGCCGGAGGGTCAGTTCGGCGAACTGCCTGTTCCGTTCGGCGAGCGCGCCCGAGCCGCGCCCGACCACGAACACGGCGGCAGGGAACAGGACGGCCTGGGCGAGGACGGTCGGCATGGAACTGTGCTCGATGTTGCCGATGCCGGCGTACACCCACACTCCCCCCACGACGGCCGCGCAGACGAGCGCGGTGGGGCGACGCCGGGTCGCCGCCACCGTGTACAGGCCCAGGAGCGCGGGCATCGAGTTGACCACCGGCCAGTACCCGCAGGCGATGAACAGGATCCACAGCGAGCTGCTGGTGGCGAACACCGCGACGGGTGCGAGGCGGCGGGCCACCATGACCAGACCGACCAGAGCGGTCAGGACCGCCCCCGGCATGTCCACCGGCCGCCATCCGGCCGGTGGCTGTTCCTGCCCCAGCAGCAGCCCTGCGCCGACGTACCCGAGGGCGAGCGACACGTCGGTGACCAGCGGGCGGTACCGTCCGTCGAGCCTGTCGAGAAGTCCCGATCCAGCGTGCATCGGCGCAGCCTACGGGCCATCAGGCGGCGGGGCCATGGGCCTGCGGCCGGCCGGTCCGTGCGTGCCCGAAGGGCGGGTCGTCACCCCTGTGACGGCCCGCCCTTCGGTGCCTGGGGAGACGCGTCCGGACGTTCCGGTGGCGCGCCTCGATCCGGTTCCGCCCGGGTCACGCCTTGAGGGCGCGCCCTGCCACGGCCAGGGCGAGGCGGCGGGGGACCAGGGCGGACGCCGTGGCGTTGATCCGGTTGGTGAGGCCGACCACGATGCTGGCCGGGGTCCTGCCGCGTTCCAGTGCCCGGCGCGTCGCGGTGACGACCTGTTCCGGCGTGGCCATCCGGCCCACGGCGGCGTCCCGGCTGCCGACGACGTCGAAGAACTCGGTGCGGACGGGCCCCGGCGAGACGGCGAGCACCCGCAGGGAGGAGGCGCGGGTCTCGTAGGCGACGGCCTCGGTGAAGTTCAGGACGAAGGCCTTCGTGGCGCCGTAGACCGCCATCGCCGGGGTCGGTTGGTAGGCGGCCGCGCTGGCCACGGTGACGAGGGCACCCCGGCCGTCGGCCGTCAGGGCGGGCAGGAACTCTCGGGTCAGCTCCGTCACCGCGAGCACGTTGAGCTGGATCATCTCGCTGACCCGGGTGGGGTCCTCGTCGGCGAAGGGGCCGTGGGTGCCGAAGCCCGCGTTGTTGATCAGGGTGTGGACCGGTACGCCGAGTGCGTCGAGGTCCGCGCGCAGCGCTGCCGCGGCACCGGGCCGGGCCAGGTCCGCGGCGATCGGGCGGGCCGTGATCCCGTAGCTGCGTTCCAGGTCCGCCGCCAGTTCTTCGAGCCGGTCGACGCGCCGGGCGACGAGGACGACGTCCGCTCCGCGCTGCGCCCACTGCCGGGCGAACTCGACACCGAGGCCTGCACTCGCCCCGGTGATCAGGGCTGTGGTTCCGCGGTATGTCATAGACATGGGTCGGCGCTCCGTTCCGGGACTCCGGTTGATGGTCGATACTTGAATGTAGGCAGAGCAAACATTGTTGTCAATGACAACATCGGAGGAGGAGATCGCCTTGGCAGACGCCGATGCGCCCTATCACCACGGCAATCTCAGGGAGGCCCTGCTGGCCCGCGCGGAGGACGTGCTCGCGACCTCGGGGGCGGACAGCCTCTCCCTCCGCGCCCTCGCGCGGGACCTCGGTGTCAGCCACGCGGCGCCCGGCCGCCACTTCCGCGACCGCCAGGCGTTGCTGGACGCGCTCGCCGTGGGCGGCTTCACCCGACTCAACGCACGCCTGCGGGCCGCCGTGGGCGACTCCGGACCCGTCACCACCCGGCTCGCCGGCATGGGCCGCGCGTACATCGACTTCGCCGTCGCGCACGCCCCGCTGCTGAGCCTGATGTTCACGGCCAAGCACGCCGACCGGTCCAGCTCCGAACTGCGCGAACTCGGCCACCAGAGCCTGGAGATCGCCGCCGAACTGATCGCCCTCGCCCAACGGGAGGGTGTCGTACGGGCGGGCGACCCGGCCCGACTCGCCCAGGTCGCCTTCTCCGTGGTGCACGGCCTCGCGTCACTGGCCGTCGGCTCCCTCCTGGAGGACACGCCGTTGGAGGAGGCGACCGAGCTCGCCCTCGACGTCCTGCTCACCGGCCTCGGAGCTGATCGACAAGGCACCCCCTAGCGCATATCCGTCCACGGCGCCACCGGGGAGCGAAGGGGGGCGGCCGGAACCGATCGGAACGTGCCCGGGCATTCCTGCCCGGGATTCGGGGTCGACGGGCGGCCGACCTCGCGTTTCGTCGACCCGGACCGCGCGCGGGCCCCTTTTCTCATCGAAATCCGACGTCACCGATGGCGCATAACGGTTCCTCCGGTCCGATGAACTCCAACGAAAGCTCGCATGAGGGAAGTTGGGCGTAGTTATGCTCCCGCCCACCGGTCAGAAGGCCCCCCTTTTCGATAGTTCGAGGACGCCGATGGAGCAAAGAGGTACTCCCCCCGCAAGCCTCCACCTGGAGGGAAGAGCAAGCCGGATGCTGCCCGCGATCGCGGTCGTGACCGTCGCCTGTCTGGCAGGGGCACTCGTCTCCTCCTCGGCACCGCTCGACACCGCCCTGCTCGCCGTCGGCGCCGTGTGCACCGCAGCGGTCTTCGTCGAGGCGAGACGGCGCGGCCGCGCGCTCGCCGCCGGGCGCGCGCAGGTCGCGGCGCTCCAGCACGCCCTGGCCCGGCAGGAGGTCGAGGCGGCCCGGCTGTCCGAGTCCGTGCTGCCCGAGGCCATCGAGCGCCTACGCAAGGGCGAGCTGGCCGAGGAGGTGCTGACCGCCCTGGGCGGACGCGGCGGCCGCGGCAACCGCTGGGGCGACGACGAGGCCCTGACTCCACGCTTCAGGGCCGCCCTCCAGGCGGTGCTGGCCCACGTCATCGACGCGGTCGACAACGAGGAGAGCCTTCGCGACTCGGCACAGCGTGCCTTCGTGAACGTCGCCCGGCGCGTGCAGGCGATCGTCCACCAACAGGCCCACGAGATGCGCGAGATGGAGGACCGGCACGGCAGCAACCCGGACGTGTTCGGCGACCTTCTGCGGCTCGACCACGGCACCGCCCTGATCGGCCGGCTCGCCGATTCCATCTCGGTCCTCGGTGGCGCGCGCCCCGGACGGCAATGGAGCAGGGCCGTCACCCTGTACAGCGTGATGCGCGGCGCGATGTCGAGGATCATCGACTACCAGCGCGTCGAGCTCCACTCCGTCTCCGAGGTCGCCGTCGTCGGTCCGATCGTGGAACCGCTGATCCACACCCTCGCGGAGCTGCTGGACAACGCCACCCGGTACTCGCCGCCGCACACCCGGGTCCACCTGACGGCCGTCGAGGTGCAGTCGGGCATCGCCGTGGAGATCGAGGACGGCGGCCTGAGCATGAGCGAGGAGGCCCGCAGCCGGGCGGAGAAGATGCTCGCGCAGGCACAGTCCGGGATCGACCTCAACGACCTCGGCGAGACGCCGCGGCTGGGTCTGGCGGTGGTCGGCCGGCTGGCGCAGGCGTACGGATTCCAGGTGTCCCTGCGCTCGTCCGCGTACGGCGGTGTCCGCGCCGTGGTGATCGTGCCGCAGCACCTGATCACCACGGCCTCCTCCGCGACCGGTCTCGCCCACGGCATCGGCTCCTCCTCGGGGCCCAGGGCCGTGGCCGCCACCCCGCGCGAGCACCCCTTCGACCGCACGTCGGCGGGCGTGGCCGTGCCCCGGCCGGCCCCGGCGCCGGCTCCCGGGCCGGCGCCCGTCGGCGCCGGGCAGCCGGAGATCGCCGCGCGTACGGCGACCGGCCTGCCGCAGCGACGTAGGAAGGACCGGGTGGCCACGTCCGACGTCCGCCCGGCCCCGGAGCCCAGGTCGGCCGACGACGGCGGCCCCGGAATGTGGCTGGAGGCGTTCCACAGCGGACTGTCCGGCACGCCCGGCCACGATGCTCCGGGTACCGAAGGCACGTCGGGTTCAGCGACCAAGGGGGCGTAAACAGTGATGACCCAGCGAATCAGCAGCATGGACTGGATGCTCAAGGACCTGGCGGCCGGCGTGCCGCAGACGCGGCACGTGATCGTACTGTCGGCGGACGGGCTGTGCGTGGCGCAGTACGGGGCGGAGACCGACACGGCCGACCGCCTGGCGGCGGCCTGCGCGGGCCTGCAGAGTCTGGCCGGAGCGGTCGCCGCGGAACTGCCCCGCTCGGAGGGCCGGATGCGTCTGGTCGTGATCGAGATGGACGGCGGGTTCTTCTACCTGATGGCCGCCGGTGACGGCTCCTACCTCGCGGTCCTCGCCGACGAGGGTGTGGACGCGGGCCTGATGGGCGCGCAGATGCGCAACCTGGTGACCCGAATGGGGGACCACCTGAGCAGCCCGCCCCGACATGACGGGCAGCCCGCGTGAATGAGCCACCCACAAGCTGGGAGGACAGCAGCCCCGAACGGCTCTACGTCATCACCGGCGGACGCAGCGGACCCTCCACCGCCGTCCATCTCGACCTCGTGACCTTAGTCGTGGCCAAAGGGTCCGCCCGGCCCGAGATGCAGCCCGAGCAGGCGGCCATCCTGCGGATGTGCCGGTCACCGCTGTCGGTGGCCGAGATCGCCGCGTACGCGGGCCTGCCCGTGAGCGTCGTCACCGTGCTCGTCGGGGACCTGATGGCCGCTCAGCGCGTATACGTCCGCCCGCCCGTTCCCGCCGCGCAGCTACCCGACCTTGCTCTGATCGAGGCAGTGATCGATGGACTTCAGAAGCTCTGAGCCGCCCGCCGGGCCGAGCCCGGCGGACATACTCCCGCAGACGGCCGCGGCTGCCGTGAAGATCGTCATCGTCGGCGGATTCGGCGTGGGCAAGACGACGATGGTCGGTGCGGTCAGTGAGATCAAGCCGCTGACGACCGAGGAGACGATGACCAGGGCCGGCGTCGGCGTCGACGACACCTGGGGCGTGGACCGCAAGATCACCACCACCGTCGCCATGGACTTCGGCCGCATCAGCATCAACGACGAGCTCGTCCTCTACCTGTTCGGGACACCTGGCCAGGAGCGCTTCTGGTTCCTGTGGCGCGGGCTCTTCGAGGGCGCGCTCGGAGCGGTCGTCCTCCTCGACACCCGCCGTCTGGAGATCAGCTTCGATGTCATCGGACGGCTGGAGGAGCGGGGCGTCCCCTTCGTCGTGGCCGTCAACTCCTTCCCCGGCGCACCCGAGCATCCGCTGGAGGAACTGCGCCAGGCCCTCGATCTGCCCCCCGCCGTCCCGATCCTCGTCTGCGACGCCAGACGGCGGGACTCGTCCCGCGATGTCCTGCTGACCCTCATGCGCTACCTGCACTCCCAGGCAGCCACCCAGGAGGCAATGTGAGCACCACCCCCACCCCACCGCCCGAGTGCCCCGCCCACGCGGCGGCGGCGACCGCGGGCGGTCTCCACCGGCTCCACGGAGCGGAGGCCCAGGCCGATCCCCTCGCGCTGTACGAGAAGCTACGGGCCGAACACGGGCCGGTGGCCCCCGTACTGGTGAGCGGTGACCTCCCGGCCTGGCTGGTCCTCGGCCACCGGGAGAACCTGGACGTGGCGCGCACGTCCTCACGCTTCGCCCGCGACCCCCGGGGATGGCGCGACATGCGCGAGGGCCGGGTGCCGGCGGACACCCCGCTCGGCCCGATGGTCTCCTGGGTGCCGGTGTGCAACTTCACCGACGGTCCCGTGCACGAGCGGCTGCGCGCGGCCGTGGTGGAGTCCCTGGAGCGCTTCGACAAGCGCGGGATCCGCCGCTACGTGACCCGCTTCGCCAACCAGCTCGTCGACCAGATCGCGGGCGAAGGGTACGCCGACCTGGTGCCGGCCTTCTCCGACCAGCTCCCCATGCTGGTCATGACCCAGCTCATCGGGGCGCCCGACGAGCACGGCCCGCTGCTGGTCAACGCGGCGCGCGACATGCTCCAGGGGACCGAGACGGCCCTCCAGAGCGACCGTTACGTCACCGCCACGCTGGAAGCGCTGGTCGTGGAGCGCAAGGCCAGGCCCGTGCGCGACCTGGCCTCCTGGCTGATCGAGCACCCCGCGAACCTGAGTGACACCGAGGTGCTGATGCACCTGCGCGTCGTGCTGATCGCGGCCTACGAGACCACCGCCAACCTGATCGCCAACACGCTGCGGACCGTGCTGACCGACCCGCGCTTCCGGGCCAGCCTCTCCGGAGGCCATATGACGCTGCCCGACGCCTTGGAGCAGGTCCTGTGGGACGACCCGCCGATCAACACGATCATCGGGCGCTGGGCCACCGGTGACACCCTGCTCGGCGGCCAGCAGGTGAAGGCCGGCGACATGATCCTGCTCGGGTTGGCCGCGGGCAACGCCGACCCGCAGATCCGCCCGGACCCCGAGGCCTCCGTCCGCGGCAACCGTTCCCACCTGGCGTTCAGCAGCGGCCCGCACGAGTGCCCGGGCCAGGACATCGGCCGCGCCATCGCGGACACCGGCATCGAGGTCCTGCTGGACCGGCTGCCCGACCTCCAGCTGGCGGTCGACGCGAGCGAACTGCAGTGGCGCGGCACCCTCATGTCGCGCCACCTGCTGTCCCTGCCCGTGCGGTTCGCCCCGCGCTCCGCGCCGAACGCGGAGCCCCAGGTCGAGCAGCCGGCCGGGCACCCCGAGCACGCCGAGCACGTGTTCGTCCCGCCGCAGCCGACGGCGGCGCCCGTGGTCCCCGGTCGCCGGCGTCGCGCGGTCAGCTGGTGGCGGCGGCTGCTCGGCATCGGCTGACAGCTCCGCGTACCGAGGCCCCGGCCGCACCGGCCGGGGCCTCGGCCTCGCTCAGTCGCGTACGTGCCGCCACCATGAGGCGAGGGCGGGCACGTCCGGCGGCTCGGTTCCGGTGCGGCTGGGAGCATCGGCGAACCGGATCGCGAACCGGGCTTCCGCGAGGGGCAGTTCGTGCCGGTTGCGGGGGCTCGCGTACCGGGGCGCCCGGCTCTGCCAGGTGATGGAGCCGGCCACGTAGTGGCCCAACGCCGCCAGGTGTCGGCGCAGTTCCGCGTCCGCGCCGACCTCCAGCTTCTCCCTGAGCGTCATGAAGAGGACCATCACCCGGTCGCGCAGGGCCACCGCGAGCGGTACGGCCTCGGCGGGAGAGCAGTTCTCCTCGTGGGCGAGGACGTTGACGAGGTTCACCTCCCGCGGCTCCAGGTGATCGTCCTTGTCGTAGGAGAACAGGTCGTTGTCCGCGCTGACGACGAATCCCGCCGCGTCCGTCAGCGCCGTCAGGGCGCGGGAGCAGAGCACCTCCGCCGGCAGTCGGTCCCCGCGCGCGACGTCGGACCAGGTCAGCGAGAAGCGCGTGCCGTTCGCCAACGGCCCCATGGCGACGAAGTCGTTCAGCCCCGGCATGACTCCCGCCTCGGCCTGGGCGGACCGCCAGGCCGCTCCGAGCAGCCAGTCGCGCGTCCCCTCGACGAACCTGCGCAGTTCGTAGGGCGTGAGCAGGGCATGGGTGCGGCGGACCAGGTCCAGCAGTGCCCGGGTCATCGGTCCGTCGGGCAGTACGGATGCCCCCGGGTCCTCGATGGTGCGCAGCAGGCGTACGCCGTGTTCGACGACGGCGCCCGTACCGACCTCGTCGGAGCCCGAATCCTGCCAGTCGTCGACGGCGTTGGCCCAGTAGTTCCACTCGGCGAAGAGCAGGAGGGCGTCGACGCTTCCGTCGGGGATGATGCGGCAGGAGAAGTCGGCGCTGTGGGTGGCCAGTCCCCAGGCGCGCTCGACCGGATCGGGGTACACGCCGAAGGCGTCCAGCCACTCGACCGCGCGGGCCTCCACCTGTTTCGCCCGGGGATGGACGAGGTCGCGCTCCAGGGGGCAGTAGAAGGACGGCAGGCGCGCACCGAGGCGCGAGGGGCGCGGCGCCGACGGCGATACCGGTGGCGACGCGGGTGCGGGTACGGATGCGGGTACGGGTACGGGTGGCACCGTCATCGGCGGCTCCCGATCCGGAACTGCAGCAACCTTGTCTGCACCGCGTGGTCGCGCCAGAGCCGGAAGAATCTGCTGTGGGCGATCGTCGACTGTTCGAGCCGCTCACCGGTCCACGCGCCGGGCTCGGCGTCGGCCCCCGCGCGGAGCCGGTCGAGTTCGGCGGTGTTCCACGCCATGGACTGCACCCAGAACTCCACGACCGAGTCCGTCACGTCCTCCTCGTGTACGAGTTCGAACCCGGCCGCCTCGGCCGCGGCCAGGTATTCCCCTCTGAGTCCCAGTCGCGTTCTGTAGTAGCCGTCGATGAACTCGCGCCATGTGGAGCGGCCGACGAAGTGTTCCTGGATGCCGAACCATCCGCCTGGCTCCAGCGCCTTGGCGACGACTTCGAAGAGCCGGGTCCGGTCGGTGTAGCCACTGCTCTCGTTGGCGTAGACGGCGTCGTACGCGCGAATCTCGTCCAGGTCGTGCACATCCGCGAGGACGGGGTTCACCCGCTCCCCGACCCCGGCCTGCAGGGCGAAGTGCCGGACGATCGGGATGTGTTCGGCCGCGACGGTGAGGCTGGTGACCGAAGCTCCGTGTTCCTGTGCCCAGTAGAGCGAGGTGCCGCCGAGGCCGCAGCCGATGTCCAACAGCCGCCGCGGGGGCGCCTCGTGGGAGCCCCATGCTCGGGCCGAGTGCTCGACTATCCGCTCCTGCGCGTCGAACAGGCGCTGCTTCACCACGCTCTGGGGGACGGTGGTGTCCGGCGGGCCGTCCGGGTACAGCCCCACGTGGAAGTGGACACGCGGGCCCGGGCCGTACTTGTGCAGGATCTCCTGGGTCTTGTGGCTGTAATACAGCTGTATGGGATCGTCCGAGGTCGAAGCCCGATCGCCGGCTAAGGACGCTACGAGGGGGGTGACGCGCATGGGTGTCCGCCCTTTCGTGGGGTAGGGCTGCCTCCGGGACACGTTGTCACCGCGCTCACCGCGTCCCGTCCGGCACACTGTCGAAGCACGGATCATCGTGGCACTTCGCAGGCTCTACGTCAGCCCACTGGAGCAACACGGAACGGCGTCCGAATATCGCCGGTGGCGGGCCGAGCGGCACGCGCCGTCGGGCCGGGCCGAGGCCGATCGGGTCGGGGTGACGGCCACATCAGGTCGCGAAGGCCGCGTCGGCGGCATCCGACGGCGTCCGACGGCACCCGTTCGGTCCGGGCCGGCGAGGGTGGCGAGATACCGCCCGTGCGGGAGGGCCGCCGGCCGGTGCCGGTGACCGGGCTTCGCCCCGTTGCGGACAGGATCGGTCCGCAAGGGTGGTCCGGCCCGGGCGGGTGCGGGCCGCGACGCTTCCGGTGCGCCCGGATGCCCTACGTTCTGCCTGGTCGGACCGTGTGCGGGGCTCGCGGGGACGGCCGGCGGCCGGCCGATCCCGAGGGCCCCGTCGACGCGGCCCGACGATTCGGTGCCGGCGGCCGACTGCGATCGCCAGAGCGCTGTGCCCTCATTACGTAGATATCCTGTGAAGTGTGATCGAGTCCGGACGGCCGCGGCTCCGCCGGCGCCCCGGCCCGGGAAGACTTGTGCGGCTGTCGCCGGTCATCCTGACCGTCGTCATTGCCAGCCTGGCCTACGCCACTCCTCCGGAGATGGCCTTCAGCCGCCTCCTGCCCGCGGCGCCGGCCCTCGCCGCCGCCATGTGGCCGGTGCTCCCCACCGTCCTGCTCGGGACGGTCTGCCTCCTCCTGATGATCGGCCTCGGCATGGTCTTCCCCGACCTGGGGACGTGGTGGACGGCCGCGGGGATCATCGCGGTCACCGTGGCCGCCGCGTACGGAAGCCACGTCCGGCTCCAGCGCGAGCGCACCCTCTTCCAGGTCCGGCTCGTCGCCGACGCCGCGCAGCAGGTGGTGCTCAGCCCCATGCCGCGCCGCTTCGGCCGGGTCGAGATCGAGTCGCTCTATCTCGCGGCCGCGGCGGAGGCCCGGATCGGCGGGGACTTCTACGAGGTGGTCGACACCCCGTTCGGCATCAGACTGCTCATCGGTGACGTGCGGGGCAAGGGCCTGCCCGCGGTGGGGGCGGCCGCGGCGATCGTCAACGCCTTCCGGGAGGCCGCCTACGACGAGACCGACATGGTCGCCATCGCGCGCCGGATGGATGCCAGCAGCATGCGGTACAACGGCGCCTTCCCACCCGAGGGGCCGTTGGAGCGCTTCGCCACCGCGCTGCTCGTCGAGATCCCGCACGGGGGCAGACAGATCGACATCCTCAACTGCGGACACCCCCCACCTCTGCTCCTGAACGCCGGGAAGGTCCGCGCCCTCGAACCCAGCACCCCCTCACCCCTGCTCAGTCTCGCGGAGTTGATCGGCGACCACTACAGCGTCGACACCTTCGACTTCGCCCCCGACGACCTGCTGCTTCTCTACACCGACGGGATCGCCGAGACCCGCGCGCGCGACGGCGAGTTCTTTCCGCTGGCGGCCTGGATGGGGCGACAACCCCCGACGCCGCCCGACGAGCTGCTCACGGCACTCCACCGCGACCTGCTCGACTACAGCAGGGGCCGTCTCGACGACGACATCGCCGCCCTGGCCGTACGTCTGTGCGACTACTGAGGCCGACCGACGGTCGGGGGCTCCACGTGACCATCTTTACTTGGGGCGGGAGCGGCTTCAGGGCCACGGGACGGTGTCGACGGCGGTGTCTTCGAGGACCCGGAGGAAGGCGTCGACCGGGGCCGCGAGCGGTGGGGATCCGTAGACGACGGCGTCCACGACGCGGTGGTCGTCCGGTAGGCGGTCGATCCGCACATCGGGGTGGCGGTGTGCGCGCAGGGCGAGGCCGGGCAGCGTGGTGACGCCGAGGCCGGCGGCGACGAGTGCCTGGGCCGCGACGTAGTCGTCGGTCTCGAAGGCGATCTCAGGAGTGAAGCCGTGCTTCCCGCACGCCGCCAGGAGGTGCGTGCGGCACCGCTCGCAGCCGGCGATCCAGCGCTGGTCACGGTAGGTGTCGAGGTCGGTGGGCGGGCCGGGCCAGGATGCGCCGTCCCTGCTGACGATGTAGAGCGGCTCGTGCAGGATCGACGTCACGGTGTGGCCCTCGCGGTCACCGGGCAGGCCGTCGCCGTGGTGGAAGGTGAGGGCGACATCGACCTCGCCGCGTCGTAGCGCCGCCAGGGCTTCGGGGGGTTCCGCCTCGGTCAGCGCCAGTTCGATGTCCGGGTGGGCGACGCCGAAGGCGGCGGCCACGGTCGGTACGACCGTGGCGAGCGCGGAGGGGAACGCCGCGAGGCGCACCCGTCCGGCGCTGAGCCCGGCGTGGGCCGCGAGTTCGGTCCGGGCCGAATCGATGCGGCCGAGGATCTCCTCCGCGCGATCGGCGAGGAGCCGGCCGGCCTCGGTCAGCCGGATGCCACGGCCTGCCCGCTGGACGAGCGGCACCCCGGCTTCGGCTTCGAGCCTGGCGAGGTGGTGACTGACCGACGGCTGCGCGTAGTGCAGGGCGGCGGCGGCAGCCGTCACCGAACCCTCGCGGGCGATGGCGGCGAACACCCGGAGTCGATTCTCGTCGAACATCCATCGATGATATCGATGGATTCATCGAAAACTGACATTTGTCCTATGGATCGGCTCCTGCGCAGCATGAGGACATGCACAGTCCGACGATCTCCGACGTCCTTCGCGCGCGTCGTCTGCAGAGCGCGCACCTGTCCCCGACCCCCTTGCTCTCCTATCCGGCCCTCGACGCCTCCGTCGGCGCCGGTGTGCGGGTGCTGGTCAAGCACGAGAACCTGCAGCCGACCGGCGCCTTCAAGGTCCGTGGAGGCATCGCCCTCCTGGCCGCCATGGACCCGGACGAGCGCGCCCGCGGTGTCCTGTCGTACTCCACGGGCAACCACGCGCAGTCCCTCGCCCATGCCGCCGCGCTCTTCGGCGTCCCGTGCACCATCGTCATGCCGGAGAACCCGAATCCCCTGAAGGCCGAGGCCGTACGCCGTCTCGGCGCCGAACTGGTCGCATACGGAACGGACTTCGACGAGGCCCGCCGCCACGCCGAGCAGCTCGCACCCCGGCGCGGGATGCGCCTGGTCGGCGCGGCGAACGAACCTGCTCTGATCGCGGGCGTGGCCACCGCGTACCTGGAGGTCTTCGAGCGGGAACCGGACCTCGACGCGATCGTCGTGCCGGTCGGCGGTGGCAGCGGCGCCGCCGCCGCTTGTCTGGTGGCGGCGGCGATCAGCCCGCGCTGCCGGGTCATCGCGGTGCAGTCCCGCCATTCGCCGGCCGCGCACGACTCGTGGCGCGCGGGCCGCTGCGTCGAGCGTCCGAACACCACGACCGCGGAGGGGCTGGCCACCGGGTCGGGCTTCGAACTCACGCAGCGTCTGCTCCGGGCGCACCTCGCGGACTTCCTGCTGGTCGACGACGACGAGATCCGGCGGGCCCAGTGGGTGCTCATGCGTGATGCCCGTACGGTGGCCGAGGGGGCCGCCGCCGCATCACTGGCGGCGCTCCTCGCCGCGCGCGAGGACCTCGCGGGGCAGCGGGTGGCGATCATGTGCACGGGCGGCAACGCCGGCGAGGGCGACCTGCGGGCCTGCCTCTCCGCGGCGGCCTCGGTGAGCTGAACGGTCCGCGGCGACGTCGAGCGCCGTCCGGCGTCGACGGCCGACCCACGGGGGTGGCCGGTCGTCGATACTGATCTTCATGCATGCCAACGTCACCGCCGCCACCCTGGAACGCGTCGCCGGTCACCGGATCCGCTTCGACGCCCGGTTCGAGCGGTACTTCGACAGCCTCGGTGAACGTCTCGACGTCCCGGTGCCCAGCCGGTACGTACCGCGCTGCCTGGAGCTCCTACGGGAGTTCTCCATGCGCGGTGGCAAGCGACTGCGGGTCGTCCTGCTGTACGAGGCGGCCCGGCTGGTCACCACCGACGAGATACCGGGGCTGGCCGAGGCCGCGCTGAGCATCGAACTGCTCCAGACGCACGGGCTCGTCCACGACGACATCATCGACGACGCGCCCCTGCGCCGCGGCGGCCCCTCGACGTACTACGCCTACCGCTCGGAGTTCCCCGGCCAGGACGCCACCGCCCTCGGGCTCGCGATCCTCGCCGGGGACCTCGCCGCCTTCCTGTCCACCCAGGTGCTGCTGGAGGCCCAGGTTCCCGCCGAGCTCCGTCAGGCGCTGCTCGGCGTGCACACGCGCACCGCGGCGGAGACCGTGGCCGGGCAGATCGCCGACCTGGAGCGGGACTCACACACCCTGCCCGACGAGGAATTCCTGCACACCGTCACCGACTTCAAGAGCGCGCGGTACTCGATCCTGGCGCCGCTGACGATGGGACTGCTGGCCGCGGGTGAGGATCCGGCACCGCACCGCGAGCGTCTGCACCGATACTCCCGACTGGTGGGCATCACCGAGCAGATGCGCGACGACTTCCTCGACCTCTTCGGCCCGTCCGACGCCGGCCCGGCGGCCGAGCTGAAGTCCACCGGGGCGGACATCCGCTCGGGCCGTCGCACCTACGCCGTGCGCGCGGTGCTGGCCGCCGCGACCGGGGCCGACGCCACCCTCGTCGAAGCCGCGCTCGGTGATCCCGGCTGCCCGGACGAAACCCTGGGCCGGATCCGGGAGATCGCCCGCGCCGCCGACGTGGACCGGCTGCTCAAGGCGGAGATCCGGCGACACGCGGAGGCGGCCGCGGCCGAGGCCGCGTCCTGGGAACCGTACTGGCGCGCGGAGGCCGTGGGGTTCTTCCGGGGCCTGCCGATGTGGAACGTGGACCGGATGCCCTGAGAGTCGGCAAGGGTCGACGAGGACCGTCACACGGCGGCCACGGCAGCCCCGACGGTTCCGACGGTCCTGTCACCCACACCCGCGCCCTCGTCGAAGCCCTTGGCCAGCAACCGGACGGCCAGGGTCACTTCCCAGGCGAACACGGGCAGCGCCGCGAGGGACCCCGCCACCGAGACCTGCTCGTAGATCCCGAACAGCACGGCGGTCGCCGAGGCACAGATCAGCGTCCCGCCGACCAGCCCGAGGACGGCGAGCGGTCGGGGTACGAGCCGTGAGGTGTACATCAGGCCGGCCAGGACCAGGGTGTTGGCCCCGAGGACGAAGTTCGGCCCGAACAGGAACGTCCAGTCGTGGAGGGCCACCAGGGCCTGGCCGGCCGTGACCAGGGAGGCCTCGTCGGCGCCCGCCGCGCCCTGTGCCCCCGCCCTCAGCGTCACCACCGACAGCACACTGACGATCCCGACGAGGATGACGGCGGCCTCCAGCAGCCGCCCGCAGACATAGCCGACGGCCGCCCCCTCGTCGCGCCCGCGCAGCACCGGGTACAGCACGGCCCCTGTGCCCGTGACCGCCAGCGCGAGGACGAACTCGCACAACGCCCCCAGGAACACCCGGGTGTCGGCGCCCGGCCCGAGGACGTAGCCGGCGTCGTCCAGAAGGGGGCGGTAGAGCGCGAGCCCTCCGATCGCGGCGATCTCGGTGACGAGGAACAGCACACCCGCGACGATCGCGGTTCTCCTGGTCGAACTCATACGGAACAGCCCCTCCCTCAAAGGTGTACGGCGTACACCTGATGGTTGGCGCTCACCCTAGGTGTACGCCGTACACTCGTCAAGGCGCGGTCGACGCCACCCGCACCACCCACTCCGGGAACGGATCGAGGGAGAAGCCCCCATGCCCGAGCAGCCGCAGGAAGCGCAGGAACCGCGCCGGACCCCTCTGAGCCGGGACCGCGTGCTGCGCGCCGCCGTGGCCTTCGCCGACGGCGCCGGGATCGAGGCGCTGAGCATGCGCAGACTCGCCCAGGAGTTGGGCGTCGTACCGATGGCGCTCTACAAGCACGTGGCCAACAAGGAGGAACTCCTGGACGGCATGGTGGAGGTGGTGGTCGCGGGCATCGCGAGCCAGGCTCCCGGATCCGACTGGAAGAGCGCGGTCCGCGCGCGGATCCTCGGGGCGCGTGGCGCCCTCCTCGCGCACTCCTGGGCGGCTCAGGTGATCCGGTCGCGCACCAGCCCGACGCCGGCCGTGCTCGCGTACCTCGACTCGGTGATCGGCACGTTCCTGGCCGGCGGCTTCTCGACCGACCTCACCCACCACGTGATGCACGCCCTCGGCAGCCGGGTGCTGGGCTTCACCGAGGAGTTGTTCGAGGACCCGGCGGGTACCGCACCGCAGGACGAAGGAGCTCAGGCAGCCGCGTACGAGGCAATGGCCCGGCGGTACCCCCATGTCACCGAGCTCGCCCGGGCGGTGGCGCACGACCGGCGAACGGTCGTCGGCGAGGGGTGCGACGACCAGTTCGAGTTCGAATTCGCGCTGGACCTCCTGCTGGACGGGTTCGAACGACTCCACGGACAGGGCTGGAGGTCCACACCCTCGTGACGCGGAACCGCTCGACGGTCCGGTCCGGTCCGGTCCGGTCCGGTCCGGTCCGGCTCGTCGGTACCGGGCGCGGGCATTCGGGTGGCGGACCGCCGTGTCGGAGCGCCCGCTCCGACCCGGTTCGCCATCCTGGGCCAGGCACGGCATCGCGATCGCCGGTGCCCTCCCCCACGTCGAGAAGGAGTACGGCATGCCGACGGACGCGGTCGGGCGATTCCTCGCGGCTCTCGGACCGCAGCATCAGGAGGCCGTCACCGGCAGACCGCGCGAGGAGCAGGAGCGGCTCGCGGCGGCCTGGGAGCGGGAGCTGGCCTCGGACGACGAGCTCGACACGCTCGACGAGTTGTCACCGCCCGCGGCGGAGGCCGAGGCGGCCCGCCGCGTCCTGGACCGCGAAGGGTGAGGTGAGTTCGCGGCTCGGCCCGGACCGGTCAGACGGCGGGGGTGTCGAGCGGCCGCAGGAAGCGGCGCTCGTACCGCTTGATGCAGCGGGTCTCGCGGGCCAGGTCGAAGGCGGCCTGGCACTCCGGATCGGACACGCTGTCCGTGCGGTACCGCTCGTAGGCGGCGAAGCCGGGGAAGGAGAAGAGGGCGTAGGCGATGTCGCTGTCGCCTTCACTGGGCAGGAAGTAGCCGTGGTGGGTACCTCCGAACCGGTTGACGAGCCGGACCCAACGGCGTCCGTACTCCTCGAAGTCCGCGAGCTTGTCGACGTCGATCTCGTACTTCAGATGAATGGTGATCACCGCCCCATCATGCCGGGGCCCCGTGACTTCCCCCGGGGCGGAGGCAATCGCCGCCTTCGGGGCGGGGATCGGGCCGAATCCTCGTACGCTGCGGGAGTCGGAGTGAAGCAGCGGAAGGGGGAACCGCATGTCCATGCGCAAGGGTGCCAACGTACCGGTGCCGAGTGCCGCGGTCCGGGTGGAGCTGGGTTGGCGAGGGGGTCCTGGTGCGCCCGATGTGGACGTGTCGGCCCTGCTGTTGACGGCCGCCGGCAAGGTGCGGTCGGACGACGACTTCGTGTTCTACAACCAGCCCACGCACCCCAGTGGCGCCGTGCGTCACGAGGGGCGGCGCCAGGACGGCGCGGGCGTGCTCGAAACGATCGGGGTGACGCTGTCCGGGGTGGAGGAGGAGATCGGGACCGTGGTGGTCGCGGCTTCCACCGACGGCACGTTCGGTCAGGTGTCCGGCCTCTTCGTACGCGTGCTGGACGCGCGGAGCGGCGAGGAGACGGCACGGTTCGACGCCACGGACGCCACGTCGGAGACCGCGTTCGTGCTCGGGGAGCTGTATCGGCGGGCCGGTGCGTGGAAGTTCCGGGCGGTGGGTCAGGGGTACGCCTCCGGGCTGGCCGGTCTCGCCACGGACTTCGGGATCACGGTGGACGATCCCGCCCCGTCCCCGTCCCCGTCCCCGTCCCCGACCCCGGCCCCGCCCGCGCCCGTTCCGGCGCCCGTGCGGCCGGAGGTGACCGTACCCGCGCCCACCCGCCCGGTACGGCTGTCGAAGATCACCTTGACGAAGGCGGCCCCCGCGGTGTCGCTGACCAAGCAGGGGGCCACCTCCGGCGGCATGCGCGTGAATCTGACCTGGAGCGTCGCCGCGCCGCCGCGCGGGTGGATGCGCAAGGGGAACGACGCCGTGCGGCTGGAGGACGTCGACCTCGACCTCTCCTGCCTGTGGGAGCTGCGGAACGGAACGAAGGGGATCGTCCACCCCATCGACAACCAGTTCGGCTCCTTCCACCAGCCGCCGTACATCCAGCTGGACCACGACGACCGGACCGGTGCGAGCGAGGCCGGCGAGAACCTCATGATCAACCTCGATCACGCGGCCGAGATCAAGCGCGTCCTGGTCTTCGTGGTCATCTACGCCGGGGCCACCAGCTTCGCGGGCCTGCAAGGGGTCGCCACCCTTCATCCGCCCGTCGGTCCGCCGATCGAGGTGCGCCTGGACGAGTGCACCGTCCCCTCTCCGGTGGCCGCGATCGCCCTGATCGAGAACGTGGGCGGAGAGCTGATCGTCCGACGCGAGGCGAAGTACCTCCTGCCGGCGCCCGGCATCTTCAAGCAGCAGGCGGCGGACATCGAGTACGGCTGGGACATGAGCTGGCAGTCGGCGAGCAAGGACTGACGACCTGACCGGGCGTCCTCCGGCCGATCCAGTTGCTTGGCCGACCGTGGCGCCGGCGGTCGGCACCTGGCTGGGGTTCGGCCGCCCGGTCGGACGCGATCGCCTCACGGGGAGCACGTCGTCCTCCCCGCCCCGGACATGGAGCATGACCGACTGGACAGGGTCGTGCTCACCCATGGCTAGCTCGATCTTGATGACAAGGCGCCTGGCCTCCCGACTCGGCCGACGGCTCGGTCTGTCAGGTGTCGTACTCACCGTTCCACGGAGCCGAGAAGCCCAACCGATCCGGATAGAGCTCGGCCCAGTCGTGCTCGCCGTCCTCGTCCTCGGCATGGCATTCCGTGATGAGGCCGAAGACCACACCGTCAACGGTGACCTGGAACGGCTGGATCGCGATGTCACAGTACGTACGCCCTGGGAGGCCGGCGAGGGCGTCGGCCAGCCGGGCTTCCGCGCGGGCGACCACGGAGCGCGCGTCGTACCGGCGCTTCATCTGCTCTGCCCACGTACCGGCGCACCAGATGTCGGACTCCTGATGGTGCCCGTCGTGGTCGAACGTGTGCAGCACGACGAAAAGCCGCTTCCGCTCCTCCCAGCCGTCCCCCATCGCGAACCCGTCCGGAGATGCGTAGGTGATCGAAGCCAGGAACTGGCCGCCGCTGAACCGGCCGATGGTGCTCGTTCGGTAGTCCGGCTCATGGGCGACAGGGATGATCTCGGGGACGGCCATGCCCGCACCCTAAACACCAGGTGAGACCCGCCCTTCACTGGGTCCGAGATCGGAAACAGGCACCGGGGCGGCGGGGTTTGCCTTCCCTTGCCGCGCCGGGCCGGGAGGAGGCGGCGGCGCCGCTCGGGGCGACGGTCACCGCAACTCAAAGGCAACTGCATCGGCCTCCTCGGGCTCCTTGTGACTCGTGCGTACTGCACACCCCATCGGTGACAGCCGCGACTGTCGCGGCCCTCGGACCGCGTGACAGCGTGGACACGTCACCGACCGAGGGAGCACGAGTGAACAAGGGGTACGCCGCCTTCTGCGACGCCGACCGCTGGTTCTACGACGCGCCGTACCGGCGGACCGAGGAGAGCTACCCGGCCGCGACGGCCCCCGTACCGGCGGGGTGGCAGACGCACCGCAGCGGGGACTGGCTGGCGCTGCGGCCCGTCGACGCCCGGCTTCCCTCCCAGGGCTGGAAGATCCACGTCTCGGCGTGCCTGGACAACGCCGAGTCCGTCCTCGAACGGGTCCACGCGTACTGCGTGGAACGCCGGATCGCTTTCAAGTTCGTGCCGAGCCGGTACCTGTTGCACCTGCGCAACGCGAAGTACGCCGACCGCGCGGCGAGCGGAAAGTTCCTCACCGTGTACCCGGCGGACGAGGAGCAGTGCCGACGGATCGCCGAGGAGCTCGACGCGTTGCTGGCCGGGGAGCCCGGCCCGTACATCCTGAGCGATCTGCGCTGGAACGACGGCCCCGTGCACCTGCGTTACGGCAGTTTCACCCTGCGGCACTGCTACGACGACCGCGGGGAACTCGTCCCGGCGATCGAGACGCCGGACGGCCGGCTCGTGCCGGACCCGCGGGGTCCGGTGTTCCAACCGCCCGAGTGGGTCGAACCGCCCGCCTTCCTCGCGCCCCATCTGGCCCGACGCGCGGCCGTCACCCTCGAAGGCCTTCCGTACACGGTCGAACGGGCCCTGCACTTCTCCAACGGCGGCGGTGTCTACGCCGGCCGTGACGTGCGCACCGGCGAGCCGGTCGTCCTCAAGGAGGCGCGCCCCTTCGCGGGGCTCGCGGCCGACGGAGCGGACGCCGTCACCCGGCTGCACCGTGAACGCAGGGCCCTGGAACAGCTGGCCGGGACGGACTGTGTGCCCGCGGTCCACGGCACCTTCACCGTGGGCGACCACCACTTCCTGGTGATGCAGTACCTGGAGGGCAAACCCCTCAACACCTACTTCGCCCGCCGGCACCCGTTGATCGAGGCGGACCCCGATCCCGCGGAGCTGGCGGAGTACACCCGGTGGGCCCTGGAGGTCCATCGGCGGGTGACGGCGGCCGTGGAGGCGGTGCACGCCCGCGGCATCGTCTTCAACGACCTGCACATGTTCAACATCATGGTCGCGGAGGACGAGGCCACCGGTGGGATGTCGGTCGCCCTGCTCGACTTCGAGGCCGCCGCGCACGTGGACGAGGGGCTCCGCCAGACCGTCGCCAACCCGGCGTTCGTCGCCCCGGCCGGCCGACGCGGCTTCGCCGTCGACCGCTACGCCCTCGCCTGCCTGCGGCTCGCGCTGTTCCTGCCGCTGACCAGCCTGCTGGTGCTGGACCGGGCCAAGGCGGCGCACCTGGCCGACATCGCCGCCGAGCAGTTCCCGGTACCCCGCGCATTCCTCGACGAGGCGGTACGGGAGATCCTCGCCGACACCGACCCCGGTCCCGCCCCCGACGCCGGCTCCGGCCCCGCCTCCCGCGCGGATTCCGGCCCTGGCGCGGTCGTACCCCGCGCCCGCCGCCGCTACCTGCCCGTCGAACCGAACGACCCGGAGGCCGCCCGTGCCTCGATGACGGCGGCGATCCGGGCGAGCGCCACCTTCGACCGCGAGGACCGCCTCTTCCCCGGGGATCCGGCCCAGTTCGCGACCGCCGGCGGCGGAACCGGCTTCGGCCACGGCGCGGCCGGTGTGCTGTACGCGCTCGCCGAGACCGGCGCCGACCCCTGGCCCGAGGCCGAGGAATGGCTGCTGGCCCGGACCAAGGAACCGGCCTCCGGCATGCCGCTGGGCTTCTACGACGGCCTCGCCGGTCTCGCGTGGACCCTGGAACGGCTCGGGCACCGCGACCGGGCGCTGGCCCTGGCCGAGCAACTGCTGGACCAGTCCTGGCAGTCGGTCGGACCCGACCTGCACGGCGGACTCGCCGGCATCGGCCTGGCCCTGGACTCCCTGGGCTCGACCACCGGCGAGAGCGCACTGCACGCCGCGGCCCTGCGCTGCGCCGAGCTCCTCGCCGACCCCGCGACCACGTCCGGTCCGAACCGGGCCGGGCTGCTGCACGGGCACAGCGGTCCCGCGCTGCTCCATCTACGGCTCTACGAACGCACCCGCGACCAGGAGTGGTTGATCCGGGCCGGCCAAGCCCTGCATCGCGACCTCGACCGTTGTGTGACCAGCGCCTTCGGCACACTGCAGGTCGACGAGGGCTGGCGCACGATGCCCTACCTCGGCGCCGGCAGCGTGGGGATCGGCATGGTGCTGGACGACTGGTCGGAGCACGCGCGGGACGACCGCTTCGAACGCGCCCGGCCGGAGATCGTCCGCGCCGCCCAGGCGACCTTCTACGCCCAACCCGGGCTGTTCCGCGGCGCGGCCGGCATGATCCTCCACCTGGCGCGGACCACCACGCCGGGTCCGGGATCCGGCCCCGCGGACATCGCCCGCCAGGTGGAGGCCCTGGCCCGGCACGCGGTCCCGTACCGCGGCTTCCTGGCCTTCCCCGGCGAGCAGATGATGCGCCTGTCCATGGACCTGTCCACGGGCACGGCCGGTGCGCTCCTCGCCCTCGGCAGCGCCGCGCCCGGTGGGCGCGCGCAGCTGCCGTTCCTCCCTCCGCCGCGGTCGGCCGCGGCGGTCCCAGAGCCGGTCCCCCTCGCGGGGGCCGTGTCCCATCGGAACACCACAGTGAAGAGGAAACGGACATGACGCTTCTCGACCTGCAGTCGATGGAAACCCCGAAGGAAGAGACCACCGAGGCCGCGCACGGAGGCGGTGGCGGCAGCCGCGCCAGCCTGCTGCTCTGCGGCGACAGCAGCCTGAGCATCACGACCTGTAACTGATCAGGGATCAGGTCCTCCCGGGCCCGGGCGGTTCACCGCCCGGGCCCGCACCACACCCCGGAGGCCGCACCACCCCCTGGAGGCCGCGCCCCATGACCGTGCCCGCTCCCTCCGGCGAGGCGTCGACCGCCCGCACCGCCGACCGGGCGCTGCGGGCGGCCGCGCGGCACAGCGCCGGCCGGCTCGCCGCGGCGTCCGCCTGCTCGGTGGCCGCCGCCGGCGCGGCCCTGGCCGAACCGGCGGTCCTCGGTCACACCCTCGACCTGCTGCTGCGGCAGGATCCCGCGGGCGCCCGGTGGATCGCCTGGTGCGCGGCGGTGATCGCCGCCGAGGTGCTGCTCGACGCCGCGACGGCCCGGCTGACCGGCGGTGTCGACGCCCGCTCCACCGCCTGGCTGCGTCGGCTCGGGCTCGGGCGGCTGCTGCGTACCGCGCCGCACCGGGCCGCCCGCCACTCCCCCGGCGAAGTCTCCGCCCGACTGACCGCGCAGGCCACCACCGCCGGGGCCGTTCCGGCGGCCGTCGTGACCGCGTCCGTGGCGCTGCTCGCCCCACTCGGCGGGCTCGTGGCGCTGGTCCTGGTCGACGTGTGGACCGCGCTGGCCTTCCTCGCCGGACTGCCTTTGCTCGCCGTGCTGTTGAGGGCGTTCGCCCGCGACTCGGGCGCCAGCGTCAGCCGCTACCAGGAGGTCCAGCTGGACCTGGCCGGCCGGCTCGTGGAGGCTCTCGGGGGCGCCCGTACCATCGCCGCCGCCGGCACCGCCGCACGCGAACAGGCGCGCGTACTGGCCCGGTTGCCGGAGCTCGGCGCCGAGGGGCGGCGGACGTGGCGGATCTACGGAGCGACCGTGGCGCGTACCGGCGCCCTCATGCCCCTGCTGCTGTACGTGGTCCTCGGCGTGGGCGGGGTCCGCCTCGCCGAGGGCGCCCTCGGCGTCGGCGGGCTCCTCGCCGCCGTCCGCTACGCGGGCCTCGCGGCCGGGGTCGGCACCGTGACGGGGCGGCTGGCGGCCGTGGTGCGAGGCCGGGCCGCCGCCCGCCGCACCGCGGCCCTCTTCGACCTGCCCGAGCTCCCCCAGGGGGAGCGCCGATTGCCCGGCTCGGGACCGGGCACGCTGGAACTGTGCGGGGTACGGGTCGTCCGCGCGGGCACCGTACTGCTGCACGACGTCGACCTGCGGATCCCCGGTGGGGCGACCGCCGTCGTGGTCGGCCGATCGGGCTCCGGCAAGACGACCCTGGCCGCCGTGGCAGGGCGGCTCACCGCGTGCGACGCGGGCCGGGTTGTGCTCGACGGCGTGCCGCTGGATGAGCTGTCCGCCGAGGAGTTGCGCCGCGAGGTGGGCCACGCCTTCGAACGACCGGCCCTCTTCGGGGGGACCGTCGCGGACGCCATCGCCTTCGGCGACGGCCCGCATCCGTGCCCGGAGTCCGGCCCGGACCCGGAGGCCGTGCGCGCCGCCGCGCGGGCGGCCGGGGCGGACGCCTTCGTGCGCCGGCTGCCCGAGGGCTACGACACGGCGCTGGAGGACGCGCCGCTGTCCGGCGGCGAGTGGCAACGTCTCGGCCTGGCACGGGCGTTCCACCGTGCGGGGCGGCTGCTCGTCCTGGACGACGCGACGTCGAGCCTGGACACCCTCACCACTCGCGAGGTGGAGCGGGCGCTGGCCCGCGAGGTCCGGCCGGGGACCCGCCTGGTCGTCGCCCACCGCGTCTCCTCGGCCGCCCGCGCCGACCTCGTCGTATGGCTCGACGCGGGGCGGGTGCGGGCGACCGGTACGCACGCGGAGTTGTGGCGGGACCCCGCCTACCGGTCGGTGTTCGGCGAAGGGACCCGATCGGAGACGGATGCGCGGCCGGAGCCGGCCACGGAGCCGCCGGGCCGGGAGGCGGTGCGATGAGCGAGCACGGCACGTGGCGCCGGGTGTCCCGCGAGGGCCGCCGCTTCCTGCGCGGCCGGACCCGGACCCTGCGCCGGCTCGCGCTCTGGTCCCTGCTGGAGTCCGCGCACACCTTCCTCGGGGGGTACGCGGTGGCCCGCGCCCTCGACGACGGCTTCCTCGCCGGCCGCACCGGTACCGGCATCGGCTGGCTGGCCGTGGCCGGGGTGGGCGCGCTGCTGGGCGCCCTCGCCCTTCGCGGAGTGTTCGGCGGGCTCGCGGACCTGGTCGAACCGCTGCGCGACGGCCTCGTACGGCGCTCCGTGCGCCAGGCGATCGGGCTGGCCGTCTCCGATCCGGCGAGGGCGTCGCGGGCCGGTGACTCGGGTGCGGTGTCCCGGCTGACCCAGCAGACCGAGATGGCCCGGGACTCCTTCGCCGGACTGGTGCTGATCGCCCGGTCGTTCGTCTTCACCGCCCTGGGCGCGCTGCTCGGGCTGGCCGCGTTGGCCCCCGTCCTGCTGGTCCTCGTACTGCCCGCGCTGCTCCTGGGGACGGCCGCCTTCCTCGCCACGCTGCGCCCGATGGCGCGCGTGCAGCGCGCGGCGCTCGACGCCGACGAGGCGCTGTCCGGGCGCACGGGCGAACTGGCGGCGGGGTTGCGTGACGTGATCGCCTGCGGGGGCGGGGCGAGCGCCGGGGCCGGGATCGAGCTGCTGATCGCCGAGCAGGAACGGCTGACCGGGCGGCTCGCGCGGTGGACCGCCCTGCGCACGCTGGCCCTGGGCGTCGCGGGCCGGTTGCCGGTCGTCGTCCTGCTCGCCGGCACCCCCTGGCTGCTCGGGCGCGGGGTGAGCGCGGGGGCCGTGGCCGGGGCGCTCACCTACCTCGTGCAGTCGCTGCTGCCCGCCCTGGACGCGCTGATGACGGCGGTGGGCGCGGCGGGCACCCGGTTGCTGGTGGTGCTGGACCGGTTCTGCGATCCGGAAGCGGCCCCGCGGCCGCACCCCGAGCCCTTGGCGGTGGACCCGGGACCCGTATCCGGCCCACCCGCACCACCCGCACCGACCTCACCCGCCGTCGAGCTGCGGCGGGTCCGGTTCGCCTACGGTCCCCGCGCGCATCCGGTGATCGACGACCTCGACCTGCTGGTCCGGCCCGGCGAGCACCTGGCCGTGGTGGGGCCGAGCGGCATCGGCAAGTCCACCCTCACCGCCCTGATCGCCGGTCTGCTGCCGCCGGGCCGGGGAACCGTACGGGTGGCGGGCGCCCCCGCGTGCGGCGCCCCGGGTCGCGCCGCCCCCGGGTACGGCCCCGACGTCCGCCGGACGCTGCTGCCGCAGCAGGCGTACGTCTTCACGGGTACGGTCCACGAGAACCTGACCCACCTGTGCCCCGGCCCGGTGTCCCGGGGGGAGGTGGAGCGGGCCACGGCCGTCCTCGGCGCGGACGCGCTCGTGGCCCGGCTCGGTGGACCGGACGCCGTCGTCGACCCGGGCCGGCTCACCCCGGGCGAGCGACAGCATCTCGCCCTCGCCGCCGCCTATCTCTCCCCCGCCCCCTTGCTGCTGCTGGACGAGGCCACCTGCCACCTCGACCCGCGGGCCGAGGAGCGCGCCGAGCGGGCACTCGCTGAGCGCCCCGGCACGCTGGTGGTGGTCGCCCACCGGATCTCCTCCGCCGTCAGGGCCGACCGGATCCTCGTACTCGACGGGACCCGGGCGGTGTGCGGCACGCATGCGGAGCTCCCGGCCAGGTCGCCCCTGTACCGGGATCTGGTGGGTCTGTGGAACGCGCAAGGGTGAGGAAGGGTCCGGGGGCTCTCGGGCCGGCGGCTCAGACCCAGCCGGCTCGCCGGGATATCCGGATGGCGTCGATCCGGTTGCGGGCGCCGGTCTTCCGGGTCACCGCGGCCATGTAGTTGCGGACGGTTCCGCTGGCGAGGTGCAGGGCGCGGGCGATCTCCGCGATCGAGTCGCCCTCGGCGGCGCGGGCCAGCACGCTCAGTTCGCGCGGGCTGAGCGGCATGGGGTCGGCCTCCATGAAGGCCGAGGCGAGCGCGGCGTCGATGACGCGTTCCCCCGCCGCGACCTTGGCGACGGCCCGGACCAGCCGGGCGGGCGAGCCGTCCTTGTCCACGTAGCCGAGCGCCTGCGTCCGGAGGGCGCGCCGCAGCGCGCCGGGCAGGTCGGCCCGGGCGAGCACCAGCAGCGGGGTGGGTGTGGGTGAGGCGGGCAGCAGGTGAGGGGCGCCCACCTCCGCGTGGAGGGCGGCCGAGACGCCCGGACAGTCGAGGTCCACGACCACCACGTCAGGTCGTAAGAACTCGGCCTGGCGCGCGGCGGCCCGCCAGCCGGACGACGTGACGTCGAAATCGCCTTCCGATCTCAGCAGCGCGGCCAGGGCCGACCTCACGAGGCACACGCTGTGCAGCACCAAGACCTTGGTCATCGGGTTCCCCTCACGAGACGATCGATCAGCATCAAGCGGCTGCCCAGCTACCACCGCGAGGGAACGTCACGGCGGGAGGCGTGCGGGGGCGCGCGGCCGGAGGCGTGCGGTCCTGTCGTTCCGCCCCGGCGCCGCGGGCGGCCCTCCGACCTCGGCGGGCATCCGGAAAGTGCCGTGGAACCGCGCGCGAGGCCGAAATCCGGATGGGCTGATTCCGCGTGCATTCGGCGGGGATCCCGTCGGCCCGCCACCCCCACGATGCGCGGCCGCGCGGGGTCCGGATCGACCGAGCGAAGAATTTCCGACGGGGAGATGTCGAGAACCCGTGGCCGGCTCCGTCCCAGGGGTGAAGGCGACCACAATGGGTCGCACCAGCACCGAGGAGAAGCGTCATGGCCAAGTACCTGCTGCTCAAGCACTACCGCGGCGCCCCGGCAGCCGTCAACGACGTCCCCATGGACCGGTGGACGCCCGAGGAGATCTCGGCACACATCCAGTACATGAACGACTTCGCGGCACGCCTCGAAGGCACCGGTGAGTTCGTCGACGGTCAGGCACTCGCCCCCGAGGGGACCTTCGTCCGCTACGACGGCGAAGGACGCCCGCCGGTCACCGACGGCCCGTTCGCGGAGACCAAGGACCTGATCGCCGGCTGGATGGTGATCGACGTCGACAGCTACGAGCGCGCCGTCGAACTGGCCGGCGAGCTGTCGGCAGCCCCCGGGGCGGGCGGGAAGCCGATCCACGAGTGGCTCGAACTGCGTCCGTTCCTGTCCGCGCACCCGAGCGCCACGGAGTGACCTCACCGATGGACGAGGCCCTGCTCAGGAGCCTCACGCCAGGCGTGCTCGGGATCCTCGTCCGCCGCGGAGCAGACTTCGCGGCGGCCGAGGACGCCGTCCAGGAGGCGCTGGTCGAGGCGATCCGCACCTGGCCCGCCGACCCGCCGCGGGACCCGAAGGGCTGGCTGGTCACCGTGGCCTGGCGGCGGTTCCTCGACGCGACCCGGGCGGACAGCGCCCGCCGCCGGCGCGAGGACCTGGTGGACGAGGAACCGCCGCCCGGACCCGCGCCGGCCGTGGACGACACGCTCCAGCTGTACTTCCTGTGCGCCCACCCGTCGCTGACGCCGTCGTCCGCCGTGGCGCTCACGCTGCGCGCCGTCGGTGGGCTCACCACCCGCCAGATCGCCCAGGCCTACCTGGTGCCCGAGGCGACCATGGCGCAGCGGATCAGCCGGGCCAAGCGCACGCTCTCCGACCATGGGGTCTCCCCTGCTCGAAGAGCTCGGGGAAGGTTCGACCGTCCCGGTGATGTCGCCACCGTGCTGCGCGTCCTCTACCTGGTCTTCAACGAGGGCTACTCCGGCGATGTCGACCTCGCCGCCGAGGCCATCCGGCTCACCCGGCAGCTCGCGGCCCGCGTCGACCACCCCGAGGTGGCGGGGCTGCTCGCCCTCATGCTGATCCACCATGCCCGGCGCGGCTCCCGGACCGCGTCCGACGGCAGCCTGGTGCCGCTCGCCGAGCAGGACCGGGGCAAGTGGGACACCGCGGCGATCGCCGAGGGTGTACGGATCCTGCAGGCGGCCCTCGCCCGCGACCGGCTGGGCGAGTTCCAGGCGCAGGCAGCCATCGCGGCGCTGCACGCGGACGCGCCCACCGCCGCGCAGACGGACTGGGTGCAGATCGTCGAGTGGTACGACGAGCTCGCGCTCCTGACCGACAGCCCGGTCGTACGACTCAACCGCGCGGTGGCCGTGGGTGAGGCCGACGGACCGCGCGCCGGGCTGGCGGCGCTCGCGGCGCTGGACGAGGCGCTGCCCCGCCGCACGGCGGTGGCCGCGTACCTCCACGAACGCGACGGCGACGTGGTGACGGCGGCCCGGCTGTACGCCGAGGCCGCCCTGAAGGCGCCGAACCTCGCCGAGCGCGATCACCTGATGCGCCAGGCCGCCCGGCTGAACACCGCGCGCCGGTCCCCTTGACCGACCCTCCGCGCCCGACCGACCCGCTCGTCGGGCACCTGCTGCGGGACGCGGTGATGTCCGACGGTTCAGGGCGCGGTGGGGGCGACGGTCGGTGGGTTCCATCCCGTGGGCTCGGGGTCGGGCGCGAACGGCCCCACCCGGTTGGTCATCATGATCATCATCGTCGCGACGAAGACCAGGGTGATGACGATCAGCGCCGCCCCGATCGGGTTGGCGGGGTTGTAGTGGTAGCGGTTCGTCCCCCACTTGCTCCGCTTGAAGATCGGCTCATCGTCGTCGTGGGGCATGTCTGACCTCCCTGCTGGGGCCCTCCGGCCGGGGCGAGGTGTCGGCGCTGGGGGAACTGTCCGACGATTCTGCCCTGTTGACCGGGTGCGGCCGGCGGGCGGGGTGCGATCCTCCGGCCGCCACGGACGGCGCGAGCGCGGTGTGGAGGAGGCAGCCCGCCGCCGCGCCGACCACGTACCAGAACAGGTCGGGTGCGTTGAAGGTGGAACCGAGGACCAGGCGGGCCACGACGCTGTGCCGGGAGAGATCGGCGGGTACGGCGGTCAGTTGGAGGAATTCGACGGCCCAACTGGCGGCCAGCGCGGTCCCGGCGGCCCGCAGGGGTGTCAGCCGGGGCGCGACCAGTACGACGAGGGTCAGCAACAGGACGGTGTACAGAGCGTCGCCCCCGTACTTCGCCGTGCTCCCCGTCGCGGCGGCCCGCAGTCCCAGCCCCGCGGCCACGGTCACCACCGCGGCCGCGGCGGCCACCGCCCGGGTCCGTCGGAGGGCGGGGGCTGCGGCGCCGTCGCGGCGTCGGGGTATGAGATCCACGGAGCCATACTGCCGGAGCCGGCCCGACCGATCGGCGGGACACCTCTGAACAGGTCTAGCGCGTCGGGTAGTCCGTGTAGCCGCGGGCGTCGCCGCCGAAGAAGGTGGTCGGGTCAGGGGTGTTGTACGGGCCTTCGGTGCGCAGGCGGTCCGGCAGGTCCGGGTTGGCCAGGAAGAGCGCCCCGAAGGCGAGGAGGTCGGCGACGCCGTCCTCGATCAGCGGGAGGGCGCGGTGGTCGGTGGGGCCCTCGGTCGCCGGGTTCAGTATGAACGGTCCGGAGAACTGCTTGCGCAGGGCGAGGGTGGTCTCCCGGGCCTCGGGGCCGTGCTCCAGGACGTGGAGGTAGGCCAGGCCGAGTCCGTCGATCTCCTTGACCAGGGCCTCGTAGACGGGCTGCGGGTCGGGTTCCGAGATGCCGTTGTACGTGTTGCCGGGCGAGACGCGCAGCGCGGTGCGCTCGGCGCCGATCGCGGCGGCCACCGCCTTGACCGCCTCGACCGCGAAGCGGATCCGGTTCTCCGTGGGGCCGCCCCACTCGTCGGTGCGCAGGTTCGAGCCGGGGGCCAGGAACTGGTGGATCAGGTATCCGTTGGCCCCGTGCAGCTCGACGCCGTCGAAACCGGCCTCGATCGCGTTGCGGGCGGCCTGCGCGAAGTCGGCGACGGTCCGGCGCACCTCGGCCGCGGTCAGCTCGTGCGGGGTGACGAAGTCCTTCATGCCGTCGCCGGTGAACAGCTGCCCCTGGGCGGCCACCGCCGAGGGGGCCACGGGGACGAGGCCGTCGGGCAGCAGGCTCGGGTGGCCGATGCGGCCGGAGTGCATCAGCTGGGCGAAGATCCGGCCGCCCGCCGCGTGCACGGAGTCGGTGACCTCGCGCCAGGCGGCGACCTGCTCGGCGCTGTGCAGGCCGGGGGTGAAGGGGTAGCCCTGGCCGACCACGGAGGGCTGGATCCCCTCGCTGATGATCAGGCCGGCGGACGCGCGCTGGGTGTAGTACTCGGCGACGAGGCCGGTGGCGACGCCGTCCTGACCTGCGCGGCTGCGGGTCATCGGGGCGAGGGCGATCCGGTTGGAGAGGGTGGTGCCGGCGACGTGTACCGGTTCGAAGGCGGTGGTCATTGCTACCCCACAAGATAATTGGTCGGCCAATGATTGACTGCGAGATGCAGCGTACCCCATTACTTGGTCGACCAAGCTAAAATATGGACGGACGGTAGAATCCACAGCGCAGACATGCCGGACCGACCAGGAGGAGCCCTCCCATGACCGCGGAATCCGTACAGGAGCCGCGCCCCGTCACGCAGTGCGCGGCGGTGCCGAGTGCGGTGCTGGACGGGCCGGTGAGTCACGCCATCAGCCGGGTCGCCCGACTCCACCGGATCACGGCGGGCCGGGCCCTGCGGAACCTGGGGCTGCACCCGGGGCAGGAGTTCCTGATGATGCACCTCTGGGACTGCGGGGCCGTGCGCCAGTCCGAGCTGATCAAGGCGCTCGGACTCGACCCCTCGACGGTGACCAAGATGCTCCAGCGCCTGGAGCAGTCCGGCCACGTGCGGCGCCGCCCGGACCCCGCGGACCGGCGGGCCTCCCTGGTCGAGGCGACGGACGCCAGCCGTGAGCTCCTGGTCGAGGTCCGCGAGGCGTGGGGCGAACTGGAACGCCAGACCCTGGACGGTCTGGACGCCGCCGAACGCGCCGAACTGACCCGCCTCCTGGGCAAGGTCGAAGCCACCTTGTGCACGGAGGTCGCCCGCGGCGGCCTCGCGGAATGCGATGTCACCTACAAGGGACCCGGCGTCTGTTAGGTCACGTAGGACCGCACGGTGGGCGATCTTGTCCCATTTAGCAGAGAATCGCCATGAAGGACGTCCTCACCCGATGTCGGCATGTGCGGATCGGCGGTCCGAAGGTCGTGGGAAATGGCACCGGCAACACTCCAGGGCGCGGAACGGACCGGGACCGCCCCTGCACGCGAAGATCCCGATCCGCCGACACCGCACGAGACACCGGAGGAGTGGTCACCCACCCCGGAGGAACTCGCGGCCGTCCGGACCACCGTGGCGCGTCTGAGGGCGGCCTACCCCTCGGTCGACGCGGCCACCGTCGAGGCGACGGTGGAGGCCGCGTACGGCTCGTTCCGGCAGGCCAAGGTCAGGAAGTACGTCCCGATCCTGGCCGAGCGCCGGTCCCGGAAGGCGCTCGCCGCCGGGAGCCTCCCCGACCCGGTGAGGGACGGGCCGTGACCGCCCGGGGCCGGGGAAGGGGCGCGTACTGATGGCCGACAAGAGGGCCGACCGCATCGCGGACTTCATCGAGCCCCTCCGGGTGCCACCGGGATCGAAGGTGCACCTGGCACGGGACTTCGACCCCCGCTACAAGGCCGGCATGAAGAAGCGGGACGGGACCGAACTGCTGCGGACCGGTGTGTCGCTGCTCGCCGAGTACCAGGAGCGGCTGGCCGCCCAGGACACGTACGGCGTGGTGCTCGCCCTCCAGGCACTCGACGCCGGGGGCAAGGACGGGACGATCCGCCATGTGATGAGCGGGGTCAATCCCCAGGGCGTGCGGGTCAGCAGCTTCAAGGTGCCCTCCTCCGAGGAACTCGACCACGACTACCTGTGGCGCTACGCCCGGCGGCTGCCCGCGCGCGGCGAGATCGCCATCTTCAACCGCTCGCACTACGAGGAGGTCCTCGTCGTACGGGTCCACCCCGAGGCCCTGCTCCGGCAGAAGCTGCCGGAGCACGTGCTCCGTCCGGACATCTGGGAGCGGCGCTACCGGGAGATCAACCGCTGGGAGCGCTATCTCACGGACAACGGGTTCAAGGTGGTGAAGATCTTCCTGAACCTGTCCAAGGAGGAGCAGCGCACCCGCTTCCTGAAGCGGATCGACCTGCCGGAGAAGAACTGGAAGTTCTCCGCCGCCGACGTCCGGGAGCGGCGCCGGTGGGACGAGTACCAGCACGCGTTCTCCGAGATGCTGTCGGCGACGAGCACGAAGTGGGCGCCCTGGTACGTCGTGCCGGCGGACCGGAAGTGGTTCGCGCGGATCTGCGCGGCGGCGATCCTCGCGCACACCTTGATGGAGATCGATCCGCAGTACCCCGACGTGGGTGAGGAGGCCCGCAAGGATCTCCTCGTCACGAAGCGGACTCTGGAACGGGAGGCCCCGGCCGGCGCCCCGGCCGATCCGTACGCCGCCCGGCAGGGCAAGCCGAAGAAGAAGCGTGGCTAGGGCCTGCCTTGGGGATCAGCGCGGGCCCGGCATGATCCGAAAGACAGGCCCTGGCGTCCCTGGGACGGCGCGCGGCCGGCTCGGACGCGTCCGGGCCGGCCGCGGATCGGAGGCACAACCATGACGGTGCGGTCTGATTCCGTGGCGCAGCAGCCCCCGCCCGCCGGGGACGGTTGGTACACGCGCTCCCCCGAGGAGGTCGTTGCGGCGTTCGACGTCGATCCCGCGGTCGGTCTGTCGGCGGCGCGGGCGGCCGAGCTCTTGGCCGCGCACGGCCCGAACGCGCTGCCCGAGGAGCAACGGACCCCGGCCTGGCGCCGGTTCCTCGCCCAGTACCGCAGCTACATGCAGATCGTGCTGGTGGCCGCGGCGATCGTCTCGCTGGCGATCCAGGAGTGGACCACCGCGATCCTGCTGATCGTGCTGACGCTGCTGAACGCGGTCGTGGGCCTGCGCCAGGAGGGCAAGGCCGAGAGCGCCATGAACGCGCTGAAGTCGATGATGAAGGCGACGGCGCGGGTGCGCAGGGACGGCAGGGAGGCCGAGATCCCCGCCGAGCAGCTCGTCGACGGCGATGTCGTGCTCATCTCCGCCGGGGACCAGGTACCGGCGGACGGACGGCTCATCGAGGCCAGCGCCCTGCAGATCGACGAGTCGGCGCTGACCGGTGAGAGCGTTCCCGCGGCGAAGGAGACCGGCGCGCTGCGCGGCAGCGGGCGCTCGCCCGGCGACCGGACCAACACGGCGTTCATGAACACCCCGGTCACCCACGGCAGCGGTCTCATGATCGTCACCGGGACGGGGGTGGACACCGAACTCGGCAAGATCTCCGGAATGCTGTCGGCCACCGAGAAGGAAGTGCCGCCGCTCACCAAGGAGCTGGACCGGCTGACCCTGTGGATCACGGCGGCGGCGGGCCTCACCATGATCGTGATGTTCGCCCTGGGACGGCAACGGGACCAGGCCTGGGACGTCCTGTTCGTCAGCGCGGTCTCGCTGGCCATCGCGGCCATCCCCGAGGCCCTGCCGACCGTGACCCAGGCGATCCTGTCCGTCGGGAGCCTGAACCTGGCGAAGCGGAACGCCATCGTCAAGGAACTGCCGTCGGTGGAGACGCTGGCGTTCACCTCGGCGATCAACTCGGACAAGACCGGCACCCTGACGATGAACCAGATGACCGCCGTCGAGGTGCTGAGCCCCACCGACCGGTACACCGTCTCGGGCACGGGCTACGGACTCGAAGGCAAGGTCCACCACGCCGCCGGGTCCGCCGCGGGCATCGAGGACGCGATACTGCCCTACGTGGTCGCCAGCGACGCCAAGCTGGTGGGCGGCGCGGTGGTGGGCGATCCCACCGAGGGGGCACTGCTGGTGCTCGCGCACAAGGCCGGTCTGGACAGCGACGCCACCCGCGACGCCCTCCCCCGGCTCGCCACGCTGCCGTTCGACCCCGAGTACAAGCTGATGGCCACCTTCCACGCGGCGGCCGACGCCTCCGGGCGGCAGGTCGTGCGCTGCTTCGTCAAGGGCGCGGCCCCCGCGGTGATGGCGCGGGCCGCCACCGCGCTCGCGGCGGGCGAGACCGTCCCGTGGGACGCCGGACTGCTCCGCCGGGCCGAGGAGGAGAGCGAGCGGATGGGCGGCGAGGGGCGGCGGGTGATGGCCGCGGCCATGCGGGACCTGGACCCGGACGAGTTCGATCCGGACGGCGACCTGCTCGCGTACGTCACCGAGCTGCGGATGACCAGTCTCGTCGGCATGGTCGATCCGCCCCGCGAGGAGGCCAAGGCGGCGGTGGCCGCCGCTCAGGCCGCGCACATCCGGGTCCGTCTGGTGACCGGGGACGACGTCACCACCGGGGCGGCGATCGCCCGGCAGATCGGGATCCCCGGCGAGGCCGTCCTCGGCTCCGACTTCGCGGCCATGAGCGAGGAGGAGCAGCTCGCCCGGATCGAGGGGATCGGTGTGGTGGGGCGGGTCGCCCCGGAGCACAAGGTGCTGCTCGCGAACACGCTGAAGAAGAAGGGCGAGGTCGTCGCGATGACGGGGGACGGCGTCAACGACGCTCCCGCCATCAAGGCGGCCGACATCGGCATCGCCATGGGCAGCGGCACGGACGTGGCCAAGAACGCCGGACGCATGATCCTTTCCGACGACAACTTCGCCACCATCGTCTACGCCGTCGAACAGGGCCGGACGATCTACGACAACCTCACCAAGTACATCCGGTTCGTGCTGCTCCTGCTGGTCACCTTCGTGCTGACGTTCCTCGGGGCCACCGTTTTCAACATCGCCGCCGGTGAGCCCTTCACCCCGCCGCAGGTGCTGTGGATCCACTTCGTCGTCAACGCCTCCTTCGGCTTCGCGCTCGGCTTCGACCGGGAGAGCGCGGGCCTCATGCGGCGCCGTCCTCGTCCGCGCGGGGAGTCGGTGCTCACCCGTCCCGTGCTGGTCACGGTCGGGCTCGGCGGGCTGGCGATCACCATCCTCCTGCTCGGCCTGATCACCCTCGGCGAGCGCCACTTCGACGACGTCGAGATCGGCCGGTCGATCGCGTTCACGGCCTTCGCCCTCTGCCTGATCGTGGCGGCGTTCGAATGCCGTAGCGAGACTGATTCCGTGCTGACGACCTCCACGTTCGACAGCAAGCAGATGAACTGGGTCGCGCTGGCCCAGTTCGTGCTCGCCGTGCTGGTGACGCAGATGGACGGCTTCCAGCGGATCCTCGGGACGACCGACATCGACGCGCGGCAGTTCGGCTGGGCGCTGTCGGCCGCCGTCGTGCTGCTGCTCGTATGGGAGTTGGGCAAGCTCGTGGCCCGCCGGTCGAGGGCCGCGTGAGGACGGCCGGTCCGTGACCACCCGGCACCCCGGCCACGGGGGTCTCTCCCGCCTCCGGGCGGTTCCCGGGATCCGTGCGGTGGCCTCCTACAAGCGCGCGTGGCTGCCCAAGGACCTGGTCGCGGGCGTCGTCCTGACCACGCTGCTGGTGCCGCAGGGCATGGCGTACGCGGAGCTGGCGGGGCTGCCGGCCATCACCGGCCTGTACACGACGATCCTCTGCCTGCTGGGGTACGCGGTCTTCGGGCCGTCCCGGATCCTGGTGCTGGGCCCGGACTCCTCGCTGGGTCCGATGATCGCCGCCACCGTGCTGCCGCTGGTCGCGGCCGACGGGGATCCCGACCGGGCCGTCGCCCTGGCGTCGATGCTCGCGGTCATGGTGGCGGCCATCATGATCCTGGCCTCGGTGGCGAAGCTCGGCTTCATCGCCGACCTGATCTCCAAGCCGACGATGATCGGCTACATGAACGGCCTGGCGCTGACCATCCTGGTCGGCCAGCTGCCCAAACTGCTCGGCTTCAAGGTCGAGGCGGACAACCTGCTCGGTGAGTGCGCCGGCCTCGTGCGGAAGATCGCCGAGGGGGCGGTGGTGCCGGCGGCGGCGGCCGTGGGCCTCGGCGGGATCGCCCTGATCCTGGTCCTGCAGCGCTTCCTGCCGAAGGTCCCCGCGGTGCTCGTGATGGTGGTCCTGGCGATCGCCGCGGCCGCCGTCCTCGACCTGGACGAGCACGGGGTCGGGCTCGTGGGGGTGCTGCCCGAGGGGTTCCCGCCGTTCACGATCCCCGAGGTGCGGCTCGCCGATCTCGCTCCGCTGCTCGGCGGTGCGCTGGGCATCGCCCTGGTGTCGCTGGCCGACACGATCTCCAACGCGTCCGCCTTCGCGGCCCGCACCGGCCAGGAGGTCCGCGGCAACCAGGAGATGGCGGGTGTCGGTGCGGCCAACCTGGCAGCCGCCCTCTTCCAGGGCTTCCCCGTCAGCACCAGCGGGTCCCGGACGGCGGTGGCCGAGCGGGCGGGCGCCCGGAGCCAGCTCACCGGCGTGGTCGGAGCGCTGCTCATCGTCCTCATGCTCGTGCTGGCTCCGGGCCTCTTCCGCGACCTTCCCCAACCGGCCCTCGCGGCCGTGGTCATCACCGCGTCGCTGTCCCTGGCCGACGTACCGGGAGCCGTACGGCTGTGGCGACAGCGCCGGGCGGAGTTCCTGCTCTGCTTCGCGGCCTTCGCCGGCGTGGCCCTGCTCGGTGTGCTGCCCGGCATCGCGATCGCCGTGGCCCTGTCCGTGCTCAACGTCTTCCGGCGCGCCTGGTGGCCGTACGACACCGTGCTGGGGCGGGTGCGGGGCCTGGAGGGGTACCACGACATCCGTTCCTACCCGAGTGCCGAGCGGCTGCCCGGCCTGGTGATCTACCGGTTCGACGCCCCGCTCTTCTTCGCCAACGCCAAGACCTTCCGGGACGAGGTCAGACGGCTGGCAGACGCGGATCCGCGGCCGAGCTGGATCGTGGTCGCGGCGGAGCCGATGACGGATGTGGACACCACCGCCGCCGACATCCTGGAGGAGCTCGACGAGGCGCTCAACGCGCGGGACGTGCACCTGGTGTTCGCGGAGCTCAAGGATCCGGTGCGACACAAGATCGAGCGGTACGAACTCACCCGGACCATCGACCCCCGGCACTTCTTCCCCACGGTGGAGGCCGCGGTCGCCGCCTTCCGCCTGCGCACCGGAGCGCAGTGGACCTCGCCGGACGCCGACGGGACGGCCGGCACCCCGCCCGGCGGCCCGAAGTGAGCGTCCGCGCTCCGGATGGCAGGACGGACAACGCCAGGGGACCATGTCCCTGGAGGCCGCCATGAGTCACGACCCGCCCGTCCCTCCCGCGGAGGAGGAGCCGGCACGCGCACACCGCCGGTTGCCTCGTCTGACGCTCCCCGGCTGCTGGGGCGCGGTCCTGCTCGCCTGTCTGTCCTTCACCCCCTCGCTCCTCCCCCGCGGCGGCGTGCTCCAAGGGCTGATCGCCGGCATCAGCGCGGCCATCGGCTACGGGCTGGGTGTGGTCGCGGCCGTCGTGTGGCGCGCCTTCGCGGACCGGGACGCACGCGTCCCCTCGCGCCGGTCGTGGCTCGTCCTGATCATCTGCGCGGTGGTGCTCCTCGCCGTCGCGTTCGGGCTCGGCCAGTACTGGCAGCACGAGATCCGTCGGCTCATGGGAGTCACCGAGTACAACGTCCTCACCGCCGTCGCCTGCCCGTTCGTCGCCGCGCTCGTCTTCCTGCTGCTGCTCTTCGCCGGGCGGGGGCTCCGCGCCCTGTACCACCGGGCCGCCGATCTCCTCGGGCGGTGGATCGGCCGGCGGGCGGCGCGGGTGGTGGGTTGGATCCTGGTGGTGGGCCTGGCGTGGGCCGCGTTCTCCGGGCTGCTGTTGAGCGGCTTCGTCAACGCGTCCAACGAGGCCTTCTCGCTGCGTGACACGGAGACCCCGGAAGGCGTGCACCAGCCCACGTCGGCCCTGCGCTCGGGCGGGCCCGGCTCGTCGGTGCCCTGGGACTCGTTGGGCCGGGAAGGCCGGGCCTTCGCCGGCTCCGGACCGACGGCGCAGGAGATCGGCGCGTTCACCCACCGTACGGCGGAGGAGCCCATCCGCGCCTACGCCGGTCTGGCGACCTCCGACGACACGGAGACCCGGGCCGCCCGGGCCGTCGCGGACCTCGAACGGGCGGGCGGCTTCCAGCGCGAGAACCTGCTCGTGATGACCACCACGGGCAGTGGCTGGATCGATCCCGCCGCTGTGGACTCCTTCGAGTACCTGGGCAACGGCGACTCGGCCACCGTGGCGATCCAGTACTCGTACCTGCCGTCGTGGATGTCGTACCTGGTCGACCAGTCCAAGGCGCGCGAGGCCGGCCGTGATCTCTTCGACGCCGTCTACGACAAGTGGTCCAAGCTGCCTCAGGACAAGCGCCCGCGTCTGTTCGTGGCGGGCGAGAGCCTGGGGTCGTTCGGCGGTGAGACGGCCTTCAGCGGGGAGGCCGACCTGCGCAACCGCACCGCCGGGACCGTGTTCGCCGGCCCGCCCAACTTCAACACGCTCTTCCGCGAGTTCAGCGACCACCGTGACGCGGGCAGTCCCGAGATCGAACCCGTCTACCGGGACGGGCGGACCGTCCGGTTCACCGAGGACCCGACCACCGGGATTCCTCCGGCGGACCGGCCGTGGGACGGACCGCGGGTGCTCTACCTGATGCATCCGTCCGACCCGATCGTCTGGTGGAGCCCCGCGCTGGCCCTCACCGAGCCCGACTGGATCGGGGAGCGGCCCGGCTCGGACGTGCTGGAAGCCATGGTCTGGATCCCGTTCGTGACCTTCTGGCAGGTCACCGCCGACCTGCCGTTCTCGACCGGCGTGCCGGACGGCCACGGCCACACGTACAAGGCCGCGTACGTCGACGCCTGGAACGACATCATGCGGCCCGAGGGCTTCACCACCCAGGACCTGAACGAGCTCAAGGACATCGTCTCGCCGCGGAACTGAGCCCGCCCGCCCCACCGCCGCCGGTCAGCGCAGCAGGTACCCGACGAGGTAGCCGAGGGCGTTGACCGCCCAGTGCAGGCCCATGGGGGCCAGCAGGCTGCCGCTGCGGCGGCGCAGTTCGCAGAACAGGACGCCCGCCGCCGCCGTGAACAGCACGGCCCCCAGCACCGCCAGCACGGCCCCGAGCCCGGAGTCCCCGACGACCGTGTTCACGGCGGGTTTCGCGGTCGCCAGGTGCAGCGAGGGCAGCACGTGCCACAGCCCGAACAGCACGCTCGACACGGCGGTCGCCCGGACGGCCCCGCGCACGCGGTCCACCAGGCCGTAGAGCACACCGCGGAAGGCGATCTCCTCCACCAGGACCGTGCCGACGGGGACCAGCACGAAGGCGCGGAGCAGCACATCGCCCCCGTCCATCGCCGCGTACCGCCGGTCCTCGAACAGGCCCCGGGTGGCCGGCAGCAGGGCCCCGATCAGGTAGACGACGGCGACCAGGCCGATCAGGGCCAGCGCCCAGCGGGCACCGCGGGCCAAGGTGCCCCGAGCCAGGCCCGCGTCGGCGAGGGTGCCGCCGGCCCAGCGGAGCACACCGAGCAGCAGGAGGCCGACCACGACGGCCGTCACCAGGCCCCACAGGCCGGTCCACCGGTGCAGGGCCAGGTTGGCGACGACGAGAACGGCCACCGTGACTCCCACGGCCGGCCAGGTACCGATGCGTGACAGGCGTCGGCGGGAGGGCCGCCCGGCGTCGTCGGCGGTGCTGCGGGGCAAGGGAACCCACCTCGGTCATGACGACAGGTCAGTCGGCCTCATCTTGCACCCTCGGCCGTCGGCGACGGGGCAGCGGCGCCGCCGATCGGTTCCGGAACCCGTCGCGACCGCACACAGCAATCACCCTTCCTCCGACTGGTCACACGCGACTTTCCGGGACCCGCCGACCACAGGAGGAACACCCGAAAGGCCTTCCGCTTGGCCTGTTCCCATAGGTTCCGAAGGCCACTCCTGGAGCCCGTCGGGTACTTTCCGTCCTGCCGGCTCGACCGATTTCGGGCATCAACTCCCTTGCCCACCAGGAAGATTGGATTCCGGTGCGGCCGACCGGACCATTGGCCAGGGGCGTGTCACGGACCCGGATCGGTTCTTGTAGATCTCTACGAAGTGTGGGTTTCGGCCGGCGATCGTTTTCATGTCTTCCGTCCCTGCCCGACTTCGCTCGGTTGCCTGTGTACTCCTTCACACACGACGCAACGAAACAGGGGGATCGGGCTCGCCGTGCCTCCTGGCGTCGTGCCGAACGAAGGAGAGAGCCTTGAGCGAGACGTTATCCGGGCCGCCGCGGACGTCAGCCGGCCGACTGCTCGACATAGCCTGGCCCGACCTGGGCATCACCGTCACCGCGGAGCTCGACGGCCGTAACCCCGAGCTCGCCGACGCCCTGTGGGAGTCACTGCCCTACCGGAGCCTCCAGGGACACGCCCTGGTCGCCGGGGCCCACCTCTACCACGTGGCCCCCGTCCCTTCCCTGCTCCATCTGCCCGCGTCCACCCGGATCCCCGACCGGCGCGAGGCACCCGACGGAACGGTGTTCTGCTCCGCCCTCCAGCACCTCGGCATCAAGTACGGCACCCTCACCGAACCGATGCCCGCCTCCCCCATCGGCCGGATCCGCCCCGAGGACATGCCCGCCCTCCTCGAAGCGGGCCGGGAGACCTGGGACGCCGTCTACTCCACGAAGAAGGAGATCCTGGTCGAGGTCCGGCCGGCAGGCACCGCGGGCGGCCACAGCATCCCCCGTCTGCACGCCACCCACCCCGACGCGAACCGCCTGATCCACGACCTCCACACCGAGACCGAGCGGATCTGGCTGGAGGCGCCGCCCGAACTCGCCGACATGCACCGGGGCTGGATCCCCTCCGGAGCCGGGACCTTCGACACCGTCCTGCCCACCCTCCTGTTCGTCAACGGAGAGACCCGCCCCCTGGGGTACGCCACCTACGGCGGCCTCGTCCGCGCAGCCGTCGCCGACATGCCCATCGACTCCCTGCGCCAGATGACACGCCTCCTCGTCGGCATCCCCGCCGAGTTCCTCGGCTACTGCGGCCTGGACAGGCTCTGGACCTACACCCAACGCTTCCTCGCCTGCCTCGACCACCTCGACCGCGAGGACTTCCTCGCCGTCACCGGCCAGATGGCCCTCTACATCAACTGCCTCGGCGGCTGGAACCTCCACCTCTACCCCTGGAACACCGCGGACCACCTCCGCCGGCACGACCCCGCACACGCGGGACAGCCCGCATGAGCGCACACCCCACCCGCACCGACACCCTCGTCATCGGCGGAGGAGTGATCGGTACGTCGATCGCCTGCCATCTCGCCGAGGCCGGCGTGGGCACCGTCCTGCTGGAGCGCGGCACACTCGGATCGGGATCGTCGGCGGCCACCGCGGGGGTGGTCCGCACCTATTTTCCCGGCAGCCCCCTCACCGGCAGCCTCGCCGTCCGGAGCCTTGCGGCGTACCACTCCTTCGCCGAACGGACGGGAACTCCCCTCGGCCTCGAAAGGGTCGGGTTCCTCGTCCTGTTCACCGAGGAGCGGCAGGTGGAGGAGTTCCGGCGCGAGCACGCCGCGCAGCGCGCCGCGGGGGTGAAGGTCGAGCTGGTGACCGCGGCCGAGGCGGCGCGGCTCAACCCGCTGCTGGACGAGCGCTCCGTCCTGGCCGCGGCCTGGTCGCCCGAGGCCTACTCCTGTGATCCCGCCGCGATCGTGCGCGGTCATGCCGCCGCCGCGCAGGAGGCGGGCGCCGTCCTGCTCACCGATACACCGGTCACCGGTATCGACCCCGACGGGCGCGTCCGCACACCCACGGGCGACATCCGCGCCGATACCGTCGTCTGCGCGGCCGGCCCGTGGTCGACCGCGGTGGCCGCCCTGGGCGACGTACACCTCCCGGTGAGCGCGGATCCGATCGAGCTGCTCCTCACCGACCCGCCCGACACCCCGCCCACCACTCTCCCGATGACCCTGCACGCCGGCTCCGGCCTGCGGATCCGGGCCTGGCGGGACCGCGTCCTCGTCGGGATGGGCCGGCCGGGCCCGGACGAGTCCAGGCAGGCCTGGCTCGGCCGACTGTCACGCCTGCTGGGCACCGTCTACCCGGCCCTCGACGGCATCCGCGTCCATCGCGGGTGGAGCGGAGCGCTGGAGGCCAGCCCGGACGGAGTCGCCCTCATCGGGCGGCATCCGTCCCGGCCCTTCTTCTACGCGGCGGGATTCTCCGGCCAGGGGCTGTGCCAGGCACCCGCCGCCGGGGAGATCGTCCGCGATCTCCTGGCCGGCAAACAGCCGTGGACCGACCCGGCAGGGCTGTCCGCCGACCGCTTCCCCGCGGTCGCCCCGTCGCTCCGGTAGTCCCCGCCGGAGCCATTCCCGAACTCCCTCGCACGCACGGCCGGTGACGTGGTGGCTCGCGCCGCGTCACCGGCCGTCCTGCGGCGCCCGCCCGCGCACGGCCGGCGCCGCACGACAGAGAAGGAAATCGTCATGATCGTCTTGGGTTGCAACGGTTTCAGTCGCGTCTCGGAGATCTTCGCCGAGCACTTCGGGTCCGTCGGCACCGAGAAGCACTACCTCCTGGGCCACGACGCCGGCGCATCACTGCTGGTGGACGGCCGGCTGGTCGCCGCCGTGGAGGAGGAACGACTCAACCGGGAGAAGAAGACCACCGACTTCCCCTTCCACTCGGTGAGCTGGTGCCTCGAACAGGCGGGGCTGCGGTTCTCGGACATCGACCTCATCGCCATCCCCTGGAACTTCTCCCCCGAGGTCTTCGACGAGATGCTGGCCGGCATCACGTCCGCGCCGATGGCGCCCTCGGCGAAGCTCGACCTCATCGCCGGTATCGGCAAGCTGTTCACCGAGGTCGTCAGCCACGACGCGATCCTCGCCGACTTCGCCGCACGCACCGGTTTCACTCCCGATCCCGCCAAGGTCGTGTTCGTACCGCACCACCTCGCCCATGCGATGACCGGCTACTACCTGGCCGGCATGAAGGACTCCGCCTTCCTCGTCAGCGACGGCCGCGCCGAGGTGTTCTCGTCGGTGACCGGCGAGATCCGCGACGGTCGGATCCGCGTCTTCGACGAGTCGGCCGTAGGGGCCCAGCATTCGATCGGGCTGCTGTTCGCCGCGATCACCCGGTACCTGGGCTTCGTGCCCAACAACGACGAGTACAAGGTCATGGGCCTGTCCGGCTTCGCCCGGCCGCCGGCGCCGAACCCCTTCCTGGAACACCTCGTCGACCTGCGCGAGGACGGGCGGTACACCTTCCGCCGGCCCCTGGAAACGGACGACCCCCGCGGTCTCGACCCGCTCTTCGAGGAGTACTTCGGTCCCGCGCAGGACACCCTCGCCTACCGGGCGCGGGTCGCCGCGGCGGCGCAGGAGATGCTGACCGTCGTCACGAACCACCAGCTGCGGGCGCTGGAGGCCAGGACCGATCTGAACCATCTGCTCTTCGAAGGCGGTGTGGCGCTGAACTGCTTGAACAACACCCCGCTGTTCGAGGGGTCGCGGTTCGACGACATGGACGTGAGCTTCGGCGCGAGCGATACGGGCATCGTCATCGGCGCCGCCGTCCACGCGTGGCTCGGCCACCCGGACACCTCCGACGCGCAGAGGTCCACGCCGGCGCCGGTCACCCCGTACCTCGGGCCGGAATACGACGACGCGACGATCGAGCGGACCCTGCGGGAGTTCGGCGGGCGGGTGGAATGGACCCGGCTGAATGACGACGAGGTCGTCGACCAGGTCGCGAAGCTGCTCACCGAGAAGGTGGTCATAGGCTGGTACGAGGGCCGGATCGAGCACGGGCCGCGGGCCCTGGGACACCGCAGCATCCTGGCGAACCCGCGCTTCCCGGACATCAAGGACGTGATCAACACCCGCGTCAAGCACCGCGAGCCGTTCCGTCCGTTCGCACCGATCGTGCTCGAAGCGGACGCCCCGAAGGTCTTCGAGATGGGCCGCAAGACCCGCTCGCCGTACATGACCTTCGTGTTCCCGGTGCGACCGGAGTTCCATGACGTGATCCCGGGAGCGACCCATGTGGACGGGACGTCCCGCGTCCAGACGATCACCGACCGGGACACCCCGCGGCTGGCGGCCCTGCTCCGCCGGTTCACCGCTCTGACCGACGTGCCCTGCCTGCTCAACACCTCGTTCAACGTGGCGGGCGAGCCGATCGTCTGCACGCCCACCGACGCGCTGAACTGCTTCCTCGGTACCGAGATCGACCACCTCGTGCTCGGCAACCACCTGGTCACCAAGGCCGTCGTGCGCACCCCGGGGCGACCGGTTTGAACGCCGCGCCCACCGGCCGGACCACGCCCACGACCCTCCTGCTGATGCGGCACGGAGAGACGGCTCTGACGCCGGAGCGGCGGTTCTCCGGCAGTGGCGGGGGCGACCCGTCGCTGTCGGCCGCCGGACGCGGGCAGGCCGAGGCGGCCGCGGCGATGTTCGCCGCGCGCGGGGCGGTGCGGGCGGTCGTGTCCTCACCGCTGCGACGCTGCCGGGAGACCGCCGAGGCGGCCGCCGAAAGGCTGGGCCTCGACGTACAGGTCGACGCGGAGCTGCGCGAGGCGGATTTCGGGGCCTGGGAAGGGCTGACGTACGCCGAGGTGGAGCAGCGCCGTCCGCGGGAGCTGGCGCGATGGCTGCGCTCACCGGCGGCCGCGCCGTCGGGCGGTGAGCCCTTCGTGGACGTGGCGCGGCGGGTGGCACGGGCCCGGGACGAGCTGCTGGCCCGGTACGCGGGGCGGACCGTGCTGGTCGTCTCGCATGTGACGCCGGTGCGGCAGTTGATCCGGCTGGCGCTCGGCGCGCCCCCGGAGTCGCTGTTCCGGATGGAGACCGCGGCGGCTTCGGTGTCGGCGGTCGCGTACGACGCGGACGGCATCGCGACCGTGCGGTTCGTCAACGACACCGCGCACCTGCGGTGACCGCCGGCCCGGGCGGCGGACCACCCTGCCGAAGGCGCCGGGTGGTCCGCCGCCCGGGCCAGGGGGTGCCTTGTCGATCAGGGCGGATCAGTGGGGATCAGGGGGATCAGGGGGATCAGGTGCGACGCTCAGGGGCCGCGAAATGGTCGCGTACGGAGTAGGTCTGGTTCTCCATCATGGTGATGACCGCCTGCACGACCTCGGGGTCGGCGTCGTCGGCGATCCCGAGCACCCGCGACCACTCGAAGAAGCTGCGGCCCGGGTCGTCGGTGATCGGCCGGACACGGATCGTGGCGTCGTAGCTGGTGATGCCCATCGTCGGCGCGACGGCCCGATAGGTGGAGGACCGGTCCACCTCGTTGCGGCCGGCGATCTCCTGCTGGACGAGGCCGTCGTTGAACACGAGGGTGAAGTCGTACCGCGCCGGGACGACGTCGGGGGTGCCGCCCTCGGCCCAGCCCACGTTCTTCACCGCGGGACCGGACACGATCTTGACGACGTTCATGGGGTTGCGGACCTCGGCCCAGACGGTGTCCGGATCGGCGTCGAGGATCGTCGAGTGGTGCATGGTGTGCTTCCGCTGGATCGCCACGAGAGCTCCTTGCCGGAGAGGGAAATTTCCTTTGGACCCGTTGCACGTTGCGTGAGGAAGAGTGCTGCCACCGGTGACGACCGGGCGGCGGACGACGATGTCGATCCGGCGCCCGGTTCTCGGGGTGTTCACTGCCGTTCGTGGACGTTCACCTGGTGTTGCGGTGCCGGAAAGTTCCGGCGTCCACAGTGGTGCGGTCGGCGCGGTTCACCCGACGTCGGCCCGGTGAACCGCGAACCGGTGACTCAGTAGTCGATGCGGTCGCTCTTGGCCAGCCACGCGTCGAACGGAGCCGTACGGTTCGGAAGGTCCAGGTGCTCGATCGCCAGCGGCCACTTCGACGCGGGCTGCTTCTCGAACAGGTCGTAGAACTTGCGGTCGTCGAAACCGGCCACCGCGGCGTCGTGCCGGTCGGCGGCGAAGACGATCAGGTCGACCCGCGCCCACAGCGCGGAGGAGAGACACATCGGACACGGTTCGCACGAGGTCACCAGGACGCAACCTTCGAGCGAGAAGGTGTCGAGCTTCTTGCAGGCGGCGCGCATCGCGCTCACCTCGGCATGGGCGGTCGGGTCCAGAGTGGAGGTGACCTGATTGTTCCCGAGCGCGACGATCTCGCCGTCCTTGGCGACCAGAGCGCCGAACGGCCCGCCGCCGTTGGCCACGCTGTTCGTGGCCAGTCTGATCGCCTCGTCCAGCCAGGTGCGCTTGAGGTCCTGGATATTTACTTCTTGGGTGTGCGCAGTCACGGTCACTCCTTAGGAGACGGTGGGGGATTTCCCTGGTGTTCTGCCCGTGCGGGACAGCAGGGACGGCAGGTGGGTCTCGCGGGTGCGGCGTCGGGGCCGGCGTCCGGGGATCGGCGCACGATCGGCGCTGCCCGCGAGGAAGTCGCTACGGCTGATCGCCTGCGATGTGCTCCGGTGCGGCCGGGAGGCGGGTCGGGTCCGCCCCCGGCGCATGGCGGACGGCGAGTTCCGCGGTGACGGTGACGCCCGGATCGAGCCAGGCCATGGCGAGCACCCTGCCGGCTATCGTCTCGCTCAAGGCTCTCTCTCCCCCGCTTCATTGCATTCTGTGTGAAGGAGTACACAGGCAACCGAGCTCAGTCAGGCAGGGGCGGAAGACATGAAAACGATCGCCGGCTGAAACCCACTCTTCGTACAGATCTACAAGAACCGATTCGGGCGCGTGCCATGGCCGCTGGTCGACGGACCGGCGGACCAGCGGAAATACGAGGTTTTCCGGCGAACGAGGCAGTTGCCGCAGGGGCCCCTGCCGCACCGCCGACGGGGCTGAAAGCGGAATCCACGGGCGCCCTGTGTCGGCGCGCGAATGTTTTCCCGGCACCCGGGACAGAGCGGCCTCAGCTCTTCCTCGTCGCTCCTGTCAGCGGGAACCGGAATGCACCGATGGCTCCTGTGCGGAGCCCGGCGGTCAGCGGCAGGCGTCGATCTCGTGGTGCCACGCGGGGGACGGGAAGGCCTGCGGATAGAGCCGGGCGCACGTGTCCAGGTGGGCCCGGAAGGCCGTGCGCAGGCGGGCCGCGTAGCGGGCGCACAGGGCCTGCGGGGACGTGCCGGTGGCCTCGGCGTGGATCACGGCCGTGGCCAGCACGGCCGTCCGGAGGGCCTGGGCCGTGCCGGTGCCACTGAGCGGGTCGTAGCGGATGGCGCCCGCGCCGACCAGGAGCCGGCCGGGGGTGTCCGCGGTCGGTGCGGTGGCCGGGACACGGTGGAGGCGGGGGGCGGCCGACAACGAGACGGCGGCGGTCGGTGCGCACAGGAGTCGGGGGGCCAGGTCGCAAGCCGCGAGCAGGCGGCCCAGCAGGTTCTCGGGGTGGGCGGCGGGGCCCGGGATCATGGCCTGGAGCAGGGCGTTCCCGTCGCCCAGCGGGGTGAGGTGGAGCCAGGCGAGGTCGGTGCAGTCGAGGCGGGCGGTGGTGTCGTCCTGGCCGGGTGCGAGGGCCGCCTCGCCGGCCAGCAGCCGACGGCGGCCGGCCGTCCAGTGGTCGTCGGGGTGGGAGGCGGCCGTGACCGTCCACCGCGGGGGGCGACCTCCCCCGGGTTCCTCGGCGACGATGTCCGGATGGTGTGCGGCGAGGCGGTCGCGCAGCCGGGCCGCGAGCCGGGCCCCGTCCACCACCACGGCCGGCTGTGCCCGGCGCGGGGCGGCCGTGGTGGCGCCCCAGCGGGACCGCCGGTGGGTCAGCGCATGCGTGCCGAGGTCGAGCTCGGCCGGCTCGGCGATGCCCCACAGGGACCGGAGCAGGGCCTGGGTGGACGCGCCGAGCAGGAGCGTGCGCCGGCCCTCGTCCGGGCGGGCCCGCAGCCGGACCCGGTGTCCCCGTGCGGCGAGGAGCCAGGCGCAGGTGAGCTCGGCCAGCCCCGAACCGGCGATCTCGACGTCGGCGCGGCTCATCGTGGGCTGAAAGCCGCGATCAGCGCTTCGGTGTCGGCCTGATGGCGGGTCATCATCGCGCGTACCCCGTCGACGGCCAGGGCGTCGATGTTCTGCCGTACCGCCACGGTGGCCCGTGCCGCGGCCAGGACGGCGTGACCGTCGCCGAGCTCCGGTCCGGCCGCGTGCGCGGACTCCGGCTCGGGGAGCGACACGGCACCGGACGCCGACGCGATCGCCTCTTCCCCGGCGGGAACGGGGGCCGCGGGGAGCTTGGTGAAGCGGGGGGCGACACCGTGCGACGCGAGGAGGTGGTTGAGCTCGTGGAGGTTGAACATCGTCCGGCGGGCCTGTTCGATCAACACACCGCCCGCGGTGTCGCCCCGTTTCAGGGTTGCTTCCAGGGCGCCCAGCAGCATGGTGTAGTTCAGAGCCGACAGTTCGGCCAGCTGCGCGTCCAGCGGTGTGTCCGGATCGGTGCGCAGCGGCCGGAGGTAGTCGTCGGGGGAAAGCTCCGCGAGGTGCGACTTGACCGCCGTGAAGCGGTGGAAGTGATCGTTGCCCTCGTCGATGATGAGCTTGACGAGGTGCGCGAGCCGGTCCGCCTGCGGGAAGAGCTCCGGGCGGCGGACGATGGTCTCGTGCAGCTTGACGTACATCCCGTCGATGCCCTGCGGGTCGGCGGTCACCGCGCTGGGGCGCTCCACGGCGATGAACCAGTCCAGTTGCTCGGGCGTGAGCGGCTTCAGCTCGAACCGTCGGCCCGTCCGGAGCTGGATGACGGTGTCGGGTCGGGGCGGGTCGAGCCGCAGCGGCCGGCCGAGCGTGTCGAGCATCTCGTTGACCCATCTCAGGTGGCGCATCTCGTCCACCGCGACGGAGAACACCTCCGCGGCGGCCGCGTGGATCTTCCGGACGCGCGCGCCTTCGGGCGTGGCCGGGTCGTGCGCGACCGGGTCGAGGACGGCCGGGGCGTTCAGGGAGTAGTGCGCGTAGAGGTATTCGAGGCAGAGCGCGTGCTCGACGACGGCGAGCCGCTCCAGGTCGTGGATCACCTTCGCGCGCGTCATGGGCTCGAGACCGGACCAGTCCGGCAGCTCCATGGTGTCGTCCTCGCGACCGTTGAGGACGACGGGCAGGACGTTCCAGTTCGCGATGAGGGCGGGGTGGTCGAACTCCCTCGCGGACCGCCCCCGGATCGTGGGGATGTCGGGCTCGGGCGGGTCGGTGGCACGGTTGCGGCGCTGGAAGTTGAGGTTGCGGTGCACGCCGTCGGAACTGCTGGAGATGTCCGGCTTCGAGGCGGCCCAGTAGTAGCAGCCGCATTCGCGGAAGTCGTACTGCCAGGGCGCGCAGAGGCTTCGGGTGAGGTCGCCGGGCTGGTACACGTCGGGGTCGATGACCCCTTCCTGGTCGAGGTAGCGGGCCCGGTCGGCGGTCAGCACGGCCCACTCCAGCACGCCGTCGTCGTCGCGCCGCACCTCGTTGCGGCCGGCCGTCCGCCGGACGTTGAGGCCGTCGTCGTCCGGCAGCCAGAACGCCCCCGGAGAGGTGCTGCCCGGGGTGCGGCCGAGGACGACGGCCACCCGGCCGGGGAGCAGGTCGTGCACCCGGCGCCACAGTTCCAGGCCGGTGCGCTCGGTCGCGTGGAACACCGGAGCGTCCGCCTCCTCCTGGTCCACGGTGGTGCGGCCGCAGACGGCCCACAGGTAGAGCGGCTGTGGGTCCTGCGGCGTTCCCGTGTCCAGGTCGGCGTCGGTGATGCCCTCGGCGGCGGCGACGCCGCCGGTGACGGCCAGCACCCGCGATCCGCTCGCGTGGTGGAAGTCGACCGTCAGGCCGGGGAAGAAGGCTTTGTCGAGATTGCGCTGGTCGAATTCCAGGCCGGGGAAGCAGTTGTCGACGCCGCTCTCCGGGCGGGAGCCGGACGGGTTGCCGCGGACCACGTGATCGGCCCGTGCGGTGAGGTTGCGGGGGAAGATCTTCCCCTCGGGTACGGGGAGGTCGACGTGCGCGGGAGTGGGGTCGTTCATGGTGGTTCCTTCGGCCGGACGGGACGGGGGCGCGGGCCAGGGGCGCGATTCAGCGGGCCAGGGCGGCCGGATCGCTCGGGAGGTCGGATGCGGTCGGCTGTCGGAAGAACTCCGGTGCCGTCTGGGAGAGTTCGACGTAGGCGCCCAGGCAGAAGGCCAGCCAGCCGCGGATGTAGTCGCAGCCGGTCCGGCCGCGTCGGCTGACCTCGTGGTAGCAGCCGCCGCCGCACAGGTAGCGGGCCCAGCAGGACCGGCAGGGCTCGGCCCGGTCCACGTGGCGGGCCGCCAGGTGGGCCGCCCTGGCCTCCTGGTCGGGGCCCTGGGCCAGCGATCCCATGGCGAAGGCCGGGTCGTCGACCAGCCGGTGGCAGGCGTAGAGACCGCCCTCGGCGGAGGCGCTGAGGTAGCCGGCGCCGGCGCCGCAGGGGTACGGGCGGTGGCCTCCGGTGTGCAGTTCGTACATCGCCGTCTGGAAGTTGCCGAAGGGGTACGGTCGGCCCGCGGCCAGCTCGCGCAGCGCCGCTTGACCGCACTCGACCATCTGCGTCAGGAATCCGGTGAAGGCGGCGGTGTCGATCTCGTACGCGGCGTCCGGAGCGCTCACCACGGCGGAGAAGCCGACCTCGTCGAAGCCGAGGCCGATGCCGTGCTCCAGGATGTCGATCAGCCGCCCGGTGTACGGGGTCACGCTGACCCGGGCCGAGAGGTGGCGGGGCCTGCCGTACCGGTCCAGCACCTCCAGCCCGGCCCGCAGCCGGTCGTACGCGCTGCCCCCGCCCGGGGCGCGGCGCAGCGCGTCGTGGCCGACCCGGTCGCCGTCCAGGCTGACGGCCACGGTGAACGGGTGGGCGGCGAAGAGTTCCGCGTCCGCGGGCCGGACCGTGGTGAGGTTGGTGGTGAGCGCGAAGCGGACGGCGTGCCCGGTGGCGGCTCCGGCCCGGGTGGCGTGGGCGACCACCTCGTGCAGCAGGTCGCGGGCGAGCAGCGGTTCGCCGCCCATGAACCCGACGACCACCGCCGCGCCCGGGGCGGCTTCCGCGAGGAGTCGGTCCACGGCGGCGAACGCGGTCTCGCGGGGCATGGCCCGGGCGGATCCGCCGAACCGGCCCTCGTCGGCGTAGCAGTGGCCGCAGCTGAGGTTGCAGGCCTGCATGACGTTGAGCGACAGGGAGGCGAGCGGCGGTACGGCGGCCGGGGTGCCGTCGATCCGTGGGGGCGGCGTGCCCGCCCCGCCCCAGAGCGGCAGTCCCAGTCCGGCGGCGACCGCGGCGTCCTGGGCCGGGTCGTGGGCGGCGGCGGTCCACCGCTCCAGTCGGTCCGCGGCCGCTTCCGGGAGGTCGTAGATCCGGCTGCCGTCGGCGACGAACAGGTGGGCGCCGTGGGCGCTGCGGAACACCTTGGTCTCGGCGGCGAGGCCGAGCGGTCCGCCTCCGGAACCCGCCGCCGACACCGCTTCCGCGTCCGGTGCGGGTCCGGGTGCGGACGCGGGGTTCCGGTCCGGTGGCCGCCGGCCGATCTGCAGCAGGACGCTCATGTCCCCTCCTGGACGCGCTCGCGCAGTGAACCGACCCAGGCGACCAGGAGGTCGTACTGGCGGCGGGTCAGGTGCATGGGAAAGGCGTCGGATCCCCGTACCGAGACCGGCATCCGGCGGTCGTACCAGACGTCCTCGGACCCGGGCTCCCTGATGGCCCGTTCGATGAGGCCGGGCTGTTCGCGGAACATGTCCTCCAGGGCCTCCAGTGCGACGAAGCGGCGGTGCCGGCGGCGGCCGCGTTCGGTGAGCGCGAGGATCACCCCCAGCAGGGGTTCCGGCGGGCTGAACGTCCGGGCGCGCGCCGGGCCGGTGGGCAGTCCGAGTTCTTCGGCCGTGCTCTCGTTCTCCAGGGTCGCCCGCTCGTTCTGCGCGTCGACGTTGACGGCGTCCATGGCCTCCAGCACCCGTTCGAACAGGTCGCGCACCTCCAGCGCGGTCAGTTGCGGATGCTCGGCGACGTAGGCGGGATCGCGGACCTCCCCGCGTTTGACCCGGTCCGCCAGGCCGTCGGCCAGGGAGGTGAAGGGTCTGCGGTCGGGGGCGAAATCGGGCGGGGTGACGACGATCCGCGCACGGGCCGACAGGCCGCCCGGCAGGGTGACGGTGACCAGCCCGTCGCACACGTCGTCGACCAGGCCGAGGCTCGTCTCCCCGTCCTCCTCCCGCGAGCCGGCGAACAGCCCGCCGGGCACCGTCCGCGGATCGCCCTCTCCGGTGAACTCGCACCATCGCGCGTCCGGGGAGAGGAACAGCCGCTCGGCCGGCAGGACGAACCGCCGGGAGCGCGTCGGAAGGTTCGTGGGGCCGTACACCGCTCCGGTGGCGGGTGTGAAACGCAGGCGCAGTTCGGGAAATCGGTCGTCGGGCCTGGGCACCTGGACGGACCCGAGCGGTACGTGCCGCCCGGCCGGGACCAGCGGCCGGTCGGCCCCCTGCGGTGATCGGCCTTCCAGCGGTCTGCGCAGGTGGTCGTCACCGGCCAGCTCGGCACCGGCCTCGATCCGATCGCCGGGTGAGAGGGTGCAGTGGTGCGCCTTCAGGTTGGCGACCTCCACCCCCCAGCGCACGTCGGCGAGTTCCATGCCGACGGAGGCCAGCACATCGGTGGTGAGCGGGCCGGTGTGCCGTACCCCGTCGACCGTCCACGCACCGTGCACCTCGAAGAAGGGGCACAGCGGACGGAAGCCGGCGGCGTCCTTGAACCGGACGCGGTCGCCCTCCGGTTCCCGCTCCGTCAGGGTCCCGTCCTCGGCGACGTCGAGGGAGGGCCGGGGTTCGACGACGGTCTTGCCGGTGCCGCCCGGCGACAGGTCGCTCATTCCCCACCGGTAGTTGTCGCAGGGCACCGGGGACGGGCCCAGCCGGGCGAAGGCGAGCGGTGGATGGAGCCAGATCTCTTCGATCACTGTGCGTCTCCCTTTCCTTCGAGGGGGTCCGAGGAGTTCGGGGGGTCAGCCGAACACCTCGGACCCCGGATAAGGGGCCCCGTCCCGTACGGGTGGGACCAGATACGTACCTGCCGCCCGGACCGTCAGCAGCCGGCCGGCCGGTCCGTCCGGACCGGGCTGTCCGCCGAAGTTGACGCCGCCCAGCCAGCCGCGCTGGGTGAGGATGCGCAGCACCCGTTCGGGGCTGTCCTGGAAGCCGACGAAGTTCAGCCCGGCCCGGAAGCCGGGGGCGGTAGCGACCGGTTCGAAGAACTCGTAGCCCTGCCGGAACACCCGCAGCGAGCCGCTCTGGTCGGGGTCGGCGGTGCCGGTCAGGTTGGCCCGCCGCACGTGGGCGGTGAGCAGCACCGGATCGGCGGTGGGGCGTGGCTCCAGGAAGTCCTCGTTGCCCGGCTGTGTCACCTCGGTGGTCCCGGCCACCGGGCAACCCGCGGCCGGTACGGGCCGCCCTTCGGTGTCGCGGCCGGCCAGCGGGGCTCCGGTGAGCTTGTCCCGGCCGACCAGGAACTCCTGCTGCGCGCGCGGCAGGAGGTGCCATCCGTCGAGGTCGACGGCGAGGCGGGCGAAGACCAGGCAGGTGCCGCCGATCGTCCACGGGTCCGGGCCCGCGTCGGCCTCCGCGATGCTGATGACCCGTTCCCGGTCACCGCTGTCCAGGTTGGACACGCCGTCGTGGAAGCCGATCCAGCTGCGCCGGTCGTCGCGCTGGAATCCGGTGTGGATGCCCGCGATCTCCAGCGTGGCCGCCCGGGTGTCGTCGGTGCGTGCACCGCGCAGCAGTTTCCACAGCTCCACGACGCCGCGCGAGACCGCGAGCTGGGTGTCCGCGGTGAGCTGCAGGCAGAACTCCTCCGTGGCGTCGTTGCGGATGACGTCCGCGGCGTACGACAGGCCCCCGCCGACCAGCAGCGGTCCGCCTCCGGTGGGGCGGGGCGAGCGGAACCGGAAGCGGGGGCCGAGTGCGGCCGGGCACGGGAGCTTCGCGCCGGCGACGTCGAACGCCTTCGGGCCGAAGCCGAGCAGGAACTCCAGGTGGGCGCCGGGTACCGGGTGGCCCGGCAGTTCCGCGACGACCCCGTCGGCGAGGCCGCGCAGCATGGTGGTCACCTCGCGCAGCGCGCCGTCGACGGCGGCGGCGTCGGCCTCCGGGTCGGCCCGCAGGAACACGAGCGCCAGATGGCCGGGCGGGCGCCGGCCCGGCCCGTGGTAGATCCCGTCCTGGAGGACGCTCATCTCCCGCCCCGGGGGCCGCCGCCGATCGGTCCGGGCAGGGCCTCGGCGTCGAACGCCTCCTTCAACGGCCCCACCGTGTCGGTGCACACGCGCGCGTCCCGGCAGCGGATGGGTCCGGGCGAGTCGGGCAGGACCACGAGGTCCCCGGGTGGTACGGGCGTGGGGGCGCCGAGCGCGACCACAGGGCCCACCTGTACCTGGCGGACGACCTGGTAGCCGCCGGTCAGGGGTTCCTCCGCGTCACCCTCCACCACGGTGATCTCGTCGAGGAAGTGCGGGTCGTCGTCCGGCGGGCCGAACTCGAGGCGTTGGTGGAGCCCCTCGCGGCCGCGCCCGAGGCGGATCCACGGGTCCGGGACGGGGCCGCCCTCGAAGAGGAAGACCTCGGAGGTGAACTGCTGGATGTACATGCCCAGCGGATCGGCGAAGGACACGGTCCGGCCCTGGAAGGCGGCGTCCGCCGCGGCCAGTGCGGCGGCCGGGTCCGCGTGGCGGCAGGAGAGGGCTTCGAGCCCGGGTTGTCGGCGGAAGATCTGGTCGCGTCCGGCCGGTTCGAAGCCGCCCGCGGCGTTGCGCCGGGCGTAGGGCTGCGCACCGAACATCACGATGTAGATCAGGTCGTCCAGCCCGTTGATGGGATGGGCCATGAAGAGGGCGTTGACCGCGTTGAGCGAGCCGACCGGGTCGGCCGGGACATCGGCGTCGATGAGGTCGCGGTGCTGTCCGTGGCCGGTCAGGTGGCGGGCGAATGCCACACGGCGCTGGGTCGGGGAGAGCAGGTTCGGGTCCGCGACGGCCGGTCCGTAGAGTTCCTGCCAGCGTGGCGGCTCGGTCGCGAGCGTCGCCGTGACGATCTCCCGGAGGCGGGCCGGATCGTGCTCGGCGAGTGTCAGGTAGTACTCGGGGAGTTCGGTGGTGACCTGCACCCGCTTGGGGCGCATCCGTCCCTCGGTGTCGGCCGCGCTGATGACGGCGTACTCGCAGTACTCGTTGTGCAGGGCACGGCGGCCGCGTACGCCCCAGTCGGACAAGGCGCGGGCCGTCGCGGCGTCGAAGCAGAACTCCGGCTCGGCCGGGTTGCCGAACCAGGTGACGGCCACGCGCTCGGCGGCCGGATCGTCGGGTTCCAGGGTGAAGTACTTGCTCCCCAGATCAGGTTCGAGGCTCCTGAACCGGCGGTCGATCTCCTTGTTCCAGCGGTCCAGGAGATCGGGGGTCAGGTCGTCGGCCAGTCCTGGGACGGAAAACGGCACGTCGGTACCTCCTGACGGGGCGTGACCCCGTAGGTGACGTAGTGAGCGACCAAGATCGTGACACAGAGTATCGATCCATTCACGCACCGTAGTCAAGAGTGTGCGTGGCGTCACCTTCCGAGCCCGGGAAGCGGCGCCGTCAGCCGATGGCCAGCACGACCGGACCGCCCGACCGGTCGACCCGGTCCGTCCACCCCGGCGCGAGCCGCAGCGACCGCGACGGGGCCGTCCGGACCGGGAACCTCCGCCGCCACAGCAGCCGGCCGTCCTGGGCGGCCGTCAGCACCGGGGCGGTCAGCGGCTCCCCCGACCGCAGCAGCAACGGCCGCCGCGCGAGGGCCGTGAGATCGGTGAGGTCCGTGAGCCGGTTCGGCGTGACCCACAGCAGCGGGGCCCGGACGACCAGCGGTGGTCCCGCCTCCGGCCACGGAGCGCCCGCGAGCCGGGCCAGGACCGGGGCCGCCGCGGCGGCGCCCTCCGCGGCCGCCGTGGCGGCCCGCTCGACACCGTGGAGGGCATTGCCCACCGCGAAGACGCCGGGCACCGACGTACGGAAGGAGGCGTCCACGGCGGGGCCGCGGGTGCCCCGGTCCACCGCGATGCCGCCGCGGCGCGCCAGCTCGTGGTCGGGAATCCAGTCGCCGGTGAAGACCACCGTGTCGCACGCGAGGATCCCGGTGCGGCCGTCCGCGTGGCGCACGACCACGCCCGACAGGCGGCCCCGGCCGCGTAGTTCGCCCACCGTCGTGGCCGTGAGCAGCGGAACTCCTGGTACGGCGGTGCCGCGCGGACGCTCGGTCACCACGGCCACCACCTCCGCTCCCGCCCGGCGCAGCGTGCGTACCGCGTGGCGGACCACCGGCTCGGCGCCCACCACGACGGCCCGCCGGCCGATGTCCTGGCCGTACAGGTGGACCGCCTGCTGCAGTTCCCCGGTGGTCAGCACGCCCGCCGGGCGGGAGCCGGGCACCAGCCGGGCGCTGCGCGGGCGTTCGCGGGCGCCCGTGGCGAGGACGACGGCCCGTGCGGTGATCCGCTCCAGGCCCGCCGGGCTCGTGGTCTCCAGGGTCAGCGGGCCGGCCCAGCCGGTGGCGCTGACGCCGGTACGGACCGTCGCCCCGGCAACCATCGCCGCCCGCACGGCCCGTCGCGCGTACGCCGGTCCGGTGAGCCAGGGGCGTACCGGCCCGCCGAACCCGCCGTGGTGGCAGTGGCGGGGCACTCCGCCCGCGTCCTGCTCGCGCTCCAGGACCTCGACGTGTCCGGCGCCCGCTCCCGCGAGGCGGGCCGCCAGGGCCAGCCCGGCGGGGCCGGCGCCGACGATCAGGACGTCGACCGTCCGGTCGTGGCTCACCGCCGGGCCTCCTCGAACAGGGCGCGGACCGCGGGTCCGCAGTAGAAGCCCTGGCAACGGCCGCCCCGGGCCCGGGTGCGCCGCCGCAGGCCGTCCGGCGAACCGGGCGGGACGGTCGAGGCCAGCGCGTCGCGGATCTCCCCACGGGTGACGCGCTCGCAGTGGCAGACGATCCGGCCGTACTCCGGGTCCCGGGCGATCAACTCGGCGTCGCGGTAGGGGCGCGGGAACGCCTCGCCCAGGTTCGGCATGCGCAGCGGCTCCAGGTCCCGGGCCCCCGCCACCGGCAGGCCGCCGTCGGCGAGCAGTTCCACCACGTACGCGGCGATCGCCATCGAGGCGCTCAGTCCCGTCGAACGGATCCCGCCCACGGTGACGTACCGCTGCTCGGGGTGGGCCCGGATCGCGTAGTCGTCGTTCCCGGTGGCGGCCCGCAGACCGGCGTAGACGGCGGTGACCTCCTCCTCCAGGAGGGCCGGTAGGATCCGTCGCCCCTTCTCCCGCAGCAGCGCGAGCCCTTCGGCGGTCGATCCCGTGTCCGTCTTGTCGTCGAGGTCCTCGGCGGTCGGCCCGAGCATCACCTTCCCGTACACCGTCGGCGACACCAGGACCCCCTTGCCGAGGGCGCCCGGCACGGGCAGCAGGATGTGTCGTACGAGGCCGCGGGCGAGCTCGTCGAAGACGATCAGCTGGCCGCGCCGGGGCGTCACGGTGAAGTCCGCGTGGCCGAGGAGCCGGTCGATCTCGTCGGCGTACAGCCCGGCCGCGTTGACCAGGTACCGGGTGCGCAGCGGGCCCCGACCGGTGGCGACGGTGTGCACCTCGGCCGAAGTGACGCCCAGTACACGGCAGTTGAGGTGGAGTTCGACACCCGCGCGCACGGCCTGCGTCGCGTACGCGAGCGTGGTCGTCCAGGGACAGATGAGGGACTCCCCCGGGACGTCGAGCGCTCCCAGTGCCCCGGGTCCGAGCTCCGGCTCGCGGGCCCGCACCTCCTCGGCCGGGATGATCCGGGCCGAGCGGTAGCCGTTGCGTAGGGCTTTCTCCGCGAGCCCCGGCAGCGCGGCCAGCTGCTCCGCGTCCCAGGCGACGAGGAGCGCACCGAGCGGCTCCACCGGGATACCGGTCGCGGCGGCGTACGCGGAGAGCAGGAGATGGCCCTCCCGGACGAGCCGGGACTCCACGGAGCCGGGCACCGCGTCGAAACCGGTGTGCAGGAGGGCGGTGTTGGCCTTCGAGGTGCCGTCGCCGACGTCGTCGGACGCGTCGACCAGGGCGATCCGTAGCGGGAGCCGGGCCAGTTCGCGGGCGATGGCCGTGCCCACCACGCCGGCGCCGACGATCGTCACGTCGTACTCCCCGCCGGGCAGGGCGCCGCCGGTGGTGACCGTGGTCGCGGTGGGAGCCGTGGGAGCGGTGTGAGCGGGGCTGACGGTCATGCCGGTGCGTCGCCCAGCAGGGCCGAGACCGCCGCGCGGAACCGTGCGCGGCGTTCCGCCGCCTGCGCCGCGCCGGCCCGCGGCTCGTACACGGCGGAGGGCTTCCACTCGGGGACGGCCTCGGCGACGGTGAGCGAGGGATCGAGCCCGAGCCGGGCGACGGCGCCGACGCCGAGCGCGGTGACGTCCGGCAGCGCCGACACCTCGACGGGGATGCCGAGCAGGTCGGCCTGGGCCTGCATGAGCAGCGCGGAGCGGGTCAGGCCGCCGTCGACGCGCAGGGCGGCGAGCGGGGCGCCCAGGTCGGTGGCGACCGCGTCGGCGAGCTCCGCCACCTGGGCGGCCACGCCGTCGCACAGGGCGCGCACGAGATGTCCGGCGGTGGTGTCGAGGCCCAGGCCGGTGACCGAGCCCCGCAGGTCGCCCCGCCACCACGGGGCGGCGAGCCCGGCGAGCGCCGGGACGAAGGTGACACCACCGGCGTCCGGGACGCTCCCGCCGACGGTGTCGATGTCGGCGGCACCGGAGATCACCCCGAGATCGGTGAGCCAGCGCACGGCGGAGGCGGCGGTGTACACCTGCCCGTCCAGGCAGTAGCTGGTCCGGCCGGCGAGCCGCCAGGCCACGCAGCCGACCAGTCCGGAGGTGCTGCGCAGGGGTCGTGGGCCGGTCTGCGCGAGCAGGAACGCGCCGGTGCCGTAGGTGCACTTGGCGGTGCCGGGCTCGGTGACGCTCTGGGCGAGGAGGGCGGCCTGCTGGTCCACGAGCAGCCCCGTCAGCGGCAGTGCGGGACCGAAGGCGGTGGTGGTGCCGACGTGGGTGTCGGCGTCGACGACCTCGGGCAGCCGCTCACCCGCGAGGCCGAAGGCGTCGAGTGCCGCGTCCGACCAGCGGGTGGTGTCGAGGTCGAGCAGCTGGGTGCGGCCGGCGGTCGCCGCGTCGGTGACGAACGCACCGGTGAGACGGTGCACGAGCCAGACGTCGCTGGTCGTCACGACGCCGCGCCGGGTCAGGTGGCGGCGTATCCAGGCCATCTTGGGGGCGGCGAAGTACGGGTCGAGCGGCAGGCCGGTGGTCTCCCGCAAGGACGGTGCGTGCGGAGCCAGTTCGGTGCAGAGCGTTTCGGCGCGCCGGTCCTGCCAGACGATCGCGTCGGTCAGCGGTTCGCCGGTCGCCGGGTCCCAGGCCAGTACGGTCTCGCCCTGGTTGGCGAGGCCCACCGCCACCACCGGCTCGCCGGCCGCCGCCAGCGCGGCGCGCCCGGCGTCGACGACCGAGTCCAGCAGCTCGCCGGGGGTGACCTCGACCCGGCCGCCCGGCAGGTAGCGGGGCCGTACGGGGGCGGATCCGGAGCCTATGACTCCACGTATCGGGCAGACGACCAGCGCCTTGGTCCCCGAGGTGCCTTGATCCACAGCGAGCACCGGGCCCGTCATCACCACTCCGTCCCTGGTGTCGCCTCGATCGAACGTCGGTCGGAAGCCTTCCCCAGCCGCCCTCGCCCGTCAAGATCCACCCGAGGGTGACGGGTTGTGACTGACGCATCTTCATATGTCGATCGTGGCTTGATACTTACGTTCGAACAAGGATCTGGATGCGTATGCTCCTGATCGCCATATAGTGATCGCCGATCAACGGGCAGCGACATCGACCGTGGGTCAACGGCGGGGGTTCGACGAACAGTTCTCGCATGGTTCACGCATCCCTGGCACCGGGCACGGCTGCATCGCGGCAGCCGGCGGCCGGATGGACCCACCTTCCATGCGATCCGAGGACTGATGATCACGACCACCGCAGGACGCGCCCACCCGGGCCGCCGCCGCCCGTCGACCGGGACGAGGTGATGGCGGGCAGCGATTTCCGGCCCGTCTACCACCCGGCCGGCCACGACAAGGAGCTGCGTTCCGCCTCCCAGGACCTGCGCACCGGCCGTTGGGTCTCGATGGCGCGCTTACTCGAACGCACCGACAACTGGGGCCTGTGGACCCAGCGCACCCAGGTGCTCGCCGCCGTCGCCGCCGGCTCCGACGTGGTCCAGGCCTGGCGGGCCGAAGAACCGCACAGCGTCGCCGCACTCGTGATGCACACGCGCGTCTGCGTCGAACGGGCCGTCCGCGCCCACCGCGCCGGACACGCCCGCACCGGCGAGCTGTGGCAGGAAGCGTGGTCGACCTGCCGGGAGGCCGCCCGCATCAGCCCCGCCGACCCCGTTCCGTGGGTCTGCCTGCTCGCCCTGGCCCTCCTCGACGAGCAGCGCCAGATGGCCGAGCATCGGGTGCCGCCTCCCGGCCCGATGCTGCCGCCCGGTCCCTGGGGGATCCTCGCGGAGGTCGACAAGCGCGACCCGCACAACCGCGAGGCCTACCACCGCATGCTCCAGTTCGTGTACGCGGGCACGCCCGGACCGCTCTCCGAGGCCGCCAACTTCGTTCACTGGGCCGCCGGTTCCGCGCCCCCGGGATCCCCCGTGCACGTCCTGCCGCTCTACGTACGGGTCGAGCGCTACCGCCGCGAACGCGGCCAGGAACGGGCCCTGGACCTGCACTGGGTCGCCGAGGACGCCGTACGCGACGCACTCCACGCCATGGACACCTGGTTCCACCACGCCGATCTGCCGCGCGCCTCCCCGCTCGACCTGAACCAGCTCGCCCACGCCCTGTGGGGAGCCCTCCAGTTCGACGAGGCGGCCCGCGTCTTCGACGCGATCGGCCCGTACTGGACCACCCTGCCGTGGGCCCACCGGACCCGTGACCCGGCCGACCGCGCCTTGGCCGAGGAGGTGTTCCTGCAGGCCAGGTCCCGAAGCCTGGCCGGCCGGAACTGACCCCCGCCGCCTCCCCAGGGCGCCGACCACTCGCTCCACCCGCACCACCCAGGCCGCACCCGCACCCCCGTGCTCCACCGTCCCCTCGCTCCACAGACCCCCGGAGGTACCGCCGTGTCCAGAACCGATTGGGCATCCCGCCAGGACCGTAAGGCCCCACCCCAGCAGGACGAGGAACAGCGCCTCAGGGAGCTCGGCTACCAGCCCGTCCTCGCTCGCCGGATGGGCGGCTTCGGAAACTTCGCCATCAGCTTCTCCGTCATATCCGTCCTCTCCGGATGCATGACGTTGTACGGCTTCGGCATGGGCTCCGGCGGCCCGGCCGTGATGCTGTGGGGCTGGATCGGCGTAGGCCTCTTCGTCCTCTGCGTGGGTCTCGCCCTGGCCGAGGTGACCAGCGCCTACCCCACCTCCGGCGCGCTCTACTACATGGCCGACCGGCTCGGCGGCCGCCGCTGGGGTTGGTACACGGGCTGGCTGAACCTGCTGGGGCTGCTCGGCGCCATCGCCGGCATCGACTACGGCGCCGCCCTGTTCACCGGCGCCTTCCTCAACCTCCGCTTCGGGTTCGTGCCCACCCCCGGCTCGACGTTCCTGATCTTCCTGTGCATCCTGCTGCTGCACGCCGCGCTCAACCTCTTCGGGGTCCGCCTCGTCAGCGTGCTCAACTCCATCAGCGTCTGGTGGCACCTGGGCGGTGTCGCCGTGATCGTCGGCGCCCTGGCCTTCATCCCCGACAACCACCAGTCGGCCTCGTTCGTCTTCACCGAGTTCGTCAACGACACCGGCTGGGCCAATCCGTTCTACGTGGCGGCCGTCGGCCTGCTGCTCGCCCAGTACACCTTCTCCGGCTACGACGCCTCCGCGCACCTCTCGGAGGAGACCAGGGACGCCTCCGTCTCCGCCGCCAAGGGCATCGTCCGCGCCATCTGGGTCTCCTGGATCGCCGGTTTCGCCCTGCTCGCCGGCCTCACCTTCGCCATCCAGGACTACGCGGCGGTCCAGGGCAGCGCCACCGGCGTCCCGCCCGCCCAGATCTTCATCGACGCACTGGGCTCCGGCGGCGCCACCGCCCTGCTCCTCGTCGTCATCGTCGCGCAGCTCTTCTGCGGCAACGCCGAGGTCGCCGCCGCGAGCCGCATGGTCTTCGCCTTCAGCCGTGACAACGCGCTCCCCGGATCGGCCCTGTGGCGCAAGGTCAGCGGCCGCACCCAGACCCCGGTGCCGGCCGTCTGGCTCTCCGTCGTCGTCGCGGGCGTACTCGCTCTGCCCTCGCTGTACTCCGCCACCGCCTACGGGGCCGTGACCGCCATCAACGTCATCGGCATCACCCCGGCCTACGCCATCCCGATCTACCTGCGCCTGCGCGCCGGCAACCGCTTCGAGCCCGGTCCCTGGAACCTGGGCCGCTGGAGCAAGCCGATCGGCTGGATCGCCGTCGTCTGGGTGGGGCTCGTCACCGTCCTCTTCTGCCTGCCCCAGAAGTCCCCCGTCACCATCGACTCGATGAACTACGCCGTGATCGCCCTGGCGGTGGTCCTGGTCCTGGCCAGCGTCTGGTGGTACGTGGCACGCCGCTCGTACGGCACCCCCTCGGCCTACGGCAACGCCCGCGAGCAGGCGGAGATCGCCGAGGACATCGTCTGACCCGGCGGGGCCGCCGTGACCGGCCGCGCTCTCGCCCCGTCCCCGCACGGCAGGTGAGCGGCGCACGGCCGGTCAGCGGCGGCCGGCCGGGCGCCGCCACGGGGGCTCGATGCGCACCCGCCGCTCGGCCGGCCCGCTCTCGATGCCGTCGAGCTGCGCGACGACCGTGCTGCGCAGGTCGTCGTAGTCGTCGAAGCGGAACTCGTGGAACAGCGTGTAGCCGGTCCACATCAGGTTGGCGCAGACCCGGGCCGGCACCCGGCCGGTCCGGGCGCCCATGCCGACCAGCGCCACCGACCGGATGCTGCCCGGCACTTCCGCGTTCTGCCGGTGGATGGCCTGGAACGCGGCCGCGCACGCCAGGGCGACGTTCACGGTGTCCCGCACGTTCTGCGAGGACTGCTCCATCGTCGGCGTCGATATCAGGAACCTCGGCACAACCGCCCCCGACGCGACGCACACCGCGCTTCCCACCGGGAGGCAGCCCCCGAACTGCGCCCGGACGGCCCGCTGCACGCGCAGCTGGATGCCCGCTCCCAGATGCCGCTTGATGGCCGCGTCGACCCCGCCGTCCATCCGCGCCCGGGAGTTGGTCGGGGTGACCCAGGCGTCGACCGCCTCGTCGAGGATCGAACCGTGCCGGATCTCGATCCCGGGCGTGTCCACGAACGCCGCCCGCCACGCCTGGACCACTTCCGCGTCGGTGTCGGTCAGCACCACCCGCAGCGGCGCCGGCCCACGCTCCACACTCATGATCCACTCCGATCGGAAAGGGACTCCTGCACTGCTGAACGACGCTACCGGGAGCCACTGACAACGCCGTCGGCGGACGCGGACCATGACGTGACGTCACGCTGGCGCGCCGGAGACCAACGCGATCCTGCCCTCGCCGGACCGCTCCCGGCCTGTCCCTGCCCACAACAAGAGTCACAAACGGGTTCGCGCCCGCGTCGAGCCTGCCTTCGCCCCTATCAAGACCTGGGAGATCCTGCGCGACTGCCGCTTGAGAGGCGACGGTGCGCGCCACGCGATGCGCGGCGTCGCCCGCCTGCACGACCTCGCTCGCACGGGATGGCTCCCGCCACATGCGGGAATCAGGTGAGGCAGAACTCGTTGCCCTCGATGTCCTGCATCGTGATGCACGACTCGTTGACGCCATCGGCGCGCTGCGTCAACACGTGCTTCCCGCCGAGCGCCATCAGCCGTGCGCATTCGGCCTCAAGTGTGGCCAGGCGCTCCTCGCCAACGAGCCCGGCGCCGGCCCGCACATCGAGATGAACCCGGTTCTTGACGACCTTGCCTTCGGGAACTCGCTGAAAGAGCAAGCGCGAGCCCACACCCGAGGGATCGGTGCACGCGAAGTAGATCTCGTCCTCGGGCGGCAGCGAGCGGTGGAACTCCTCCCACGAGGCAAAGCCCTCCGGGACCGCCGGCACGACGTACCCCAGCACCTCACACCAGAAGGCGGCGAGGCGTGCAGGCTCCGCGCAGTCGAAGGTCACTTGGAACTGCTTGATCGTTGACATCGGCGCACGATAACAGGGGCCCTGCTCATCTCCCCAGGTCGGGAAGTCTGCACGATGTCAGGAGAAGGCACCCGCCACCCGCCACCGTCGGCTTCAGCGTCTGCGGCGCAGCGCACGCGGCGATCACCGGCTGCACCTGCGGGTTCGGGGACCAGCCACCCTTTGCTTTCCTAGGGGTCCTAGGTTAAAACTAGGACCCCTAGGAACGGAGGGCGTATGGCACGCGCGGGACTGACGGCGGAGCGGGTGACGCTCGCGGGCGCCGAGCTGGCGGACGAGGTCGGGCTCGATCGGGTGACCATGTCGCAGGTGGCCCGGCGGCTCGGCGTGAAGGATGCGAGCCTCTACGCCCACGTGCGCAATCTGGAGGATCTGCGCGGACGGATCGCACTGCTGGCGGCGGACGAGAAGACCCTGCGCATCGCGGAGGCGACGGCCGGCCGATCGGGCAAGGACGCGCTGGTCGCGTTCGCCGACGCCTGGCGGGAGTACGCCCACGCGCATCCGGGCCGCTACACGGCGACCCAGACCCGGATCCGGATCGACCCCGAGCTCGCCGCACAGGCACCCGGGCCACGCCGCGCGGTCGAGCTGACCTACGGCATGCTGCGCGGCTACGCGCTGACCGAGCCCGATCTGACCGACGCGGTCCGGCTGTTGCGCAGCACCTTCCACGGGTTCGTCGCCCTGGAGGCGGCCGGCGGGTTCGCGCACGAGCGTTCACCGCAGCGCTCCTGGCTCCGCGCCCTCGACGCCCTGCACACCCTCCTGGAGCACTGGCCCCCGCCCCGAGAAGGAGACTCCTCATGACCGAGCCGACCATCGGCCACCTGCACGTGAACGGCGCGACCCTGCGCTACGAGGTACGCGGCCACGGCCCGCTCCTGCTGCTGATCCCCGGAGGGTCGGGCGGCGCGGCCTCCTTCGACGGCATCGCCGACGTCCTGGCCACCGAGTACACCGTCGCGACCTACGACCCGCGCGGCCTGTCCCGGAGCCCGCTGGACGACCCGGAGGCCGAGCAGACCGTGGCCGAGCACGCCGACGACGCGCTGCGGATCGTGGACCTGCTGTCGCCCGGCGAGCCCGCCCGGGTGTTCGGCACCAGCTCGGGCGCGATCGCCGCCCTGCACCTGCTCACCGTCCGTCCCGAACGCCTCGAACGTGTCGTGGCGCACGAGCCGCCGGTGGTGGAGGTTCTGCCGGACGTCCTCGAGCACCGGGCGCTCCTCGCCCGTGTGGGCGAGACGCTCCGCACCCAGGGGCTCATGCCGGCGATGACCGTGTTCGCCGCCGGCCTGCGGAAGGCCGGGGACACCCCCGGGCCGCCGGCCCAGGTCGCCCTCCCGCCCCGGGCGGCGGCGCGGGCCGAGCGGACCATGGCCGACCTGCCGTACTTCGTCGGCCGTATCGTCCCCGCCTTCATGTCCTACGCCCCGGACGTCGACCGGCTGGAGGCCTTGTCGGAGCGGCTCGTGCTCGCCTGCGGCCAGGACTCCCGCGGCGAACTGCCGTACCGTCCGGCGGCTTTCCTGGCCGAGCGCCTCGGCGCGGACCTGCGGCACTTCCCGGGCGGACACACCGGCCTGACGACGCACCCCGCCGAGTTCGGTGAGTTCCTCCGGAAGGCCTTCCGGGGCTGACCCGCTCCTGCGCACGCATCCGGGCTACCGCCGGTCGGCGTACGCCTCGCTGCGCGCGACCCGATGCATTTCTACGCTGGATGAATGAGCATCAGATCCTCCGGGCGCAGAACCGGCGCGGGCGCGGCAGCTCTGGCCATCGGCGCGTCGGTCCTCCTCGTGCCGACGGCCGCGGGCACCTCGCACGCCGAGCCGCTGCCGCCCCGACCCGCCTCGTCCGTCGACGCGTCACTGTTGCACCGGTCCGGGACCCATGTCCGGGCACGGCAGGGGGCGCCCGCGCTACCGGACGACGTGTCCGCACTGTCGTGGCTGGTGGCGGACGTGGGTACGGGTGCGGTGCTCGCGGCTCACGACGCGCACCGCCGGCTGCCCCCGGCCAGCACCCTCAAGACACTCTTCGCCCTCACCGCACTGCCCCACCTGCCCGGCTCGGGCCGGCACACGGTCACCGAGGCCGAGCTGGACGAGGTACCGGACGGGAGCAGCACGGTCGGTCTCTCCGCCGATCACACCTACCGGGTGGCCGACCTGTGGCGGGGTGTCTTCCTCAGCTCGGGCAACGACGCCGTGCACGTGCTGGCCGCGATGAACGGCGGCTGGAACGTCACGTCGGCGCAGATGCAGGCCAAGGCGCGCGCCCTGGGTGCGCGGGACACCACCGTGGTCTCCCCGGACGGTTTCGACGCGGAGGGCCAGGCCTCCTCGGCCTTCGACCTCGCCGTCTTCGGCCGTACGGGCCTCGCCGACCCCGCCTTCGCCGAGTACGCGGCGACCGCCGACGCCCAGTTCCCCGGCGGCACCCTCGCCGACGGCAGTCCCACCTGGACGTACGGGATCGAGAACACCAACCGGCTGGTGACCGGTCAGGACGGGCTGGGTCGCTATCCGGGGATCATCGGTGTCAAGAACGGCTACACCTCCCAGGCGGGTTTCACGCTGATCGCGGCCGCCCGTAGGGACGGCCGTACCCTGCTGGCGACGGTGATGAACCCGCAGTGGGGCGGCGCGAACGCCGTGTACGAGGAGGCGCGGTCCCTGCTGGACTGGGGATTCGCCGCAGCCGGACATGTGGACCCGGTCGGATCGCTGGCTCCTCCCCCGGCGACGCCGCCCGCGGCACCGCCCGCCGCCCCCGTCGTCGCCGCCGGCGCCGTCACGCCGGACCGGCTCCATGGGGGTGCCCCGATGCTGTACGGCCTGTCGGCCGCGTTCCTCGCGGCGGTGGCGGCCCTGGCCGGGACGGCCGTCCTGCGCAGGCGTCGCACCGGGTCGTGACGGCGCGCGTCCCGGTCGTCGGCCGAGCTTGGTGGCCGCGCGCACGGTCGACGCGCGAGGGGCAGGGTCCGGTGCCAGGCTGAGGCCGTACCGGACCCGCGAAAGGCAATCCCATGATCACCACTGACTTCGTCCCCGGCTCCCCCTGCTGGCTGGACCTCGGTGTCCCGGACGTCCGCGCGGCCGCGGCCTTCTACGGCGCCGTGCTCGGCTGGGACTACGAGTCCATGGGCGAGGGCGAGGACATGGAAGGCGGGATGTTCCGGAAGGACGGAAAGTTCGTCGCCGGGCTCGGCAAGCTCACCGAGGAGGGCGCCCGCCCGGCCTGGATGATCTATCACAGCGTCACCGACGCGGACGCCACCACCCAGGCGGTGGAACGCGCGGGCGGCACCGTTCGGGTGGCCCCGCGGGACCTCGACGAGTGGGGCCGGATGGCGCAGTACAGCGACCCCCTGGGGGGACAGTTCGCCGTCTGGCAGCCGGGAAGGAGCAAGGGCGTCGAGCTGGTGGACGCGCCGGGCTCACTGTGCTGGACCGAGCTGTACACGACGGACGCCGCCGCCGCGAAGGAGTTCTACGGCGGCGTCTTCGGCTGGCGGTTCAGCGACATGGCGCTGCCCGGCGGCGGGGGCACGTACGCCCTCATCACTCCCGCCGGACTTCCCGAGGAGCGGATGCACGGTGGCCTCATGGAGCTCCCGGCGGAGCACCTGGCCCTCGCGCACGGGCGGCCGTACTGGCATCCGGTCTTCGCCGTCACCGACTGCGATGCCGCGGTCGCCGCGGTCACCGAGCACGGCGGGAGCGTGCAGATGGGCCCGCAGGACGCGGAAGGCGTCGGCCGGCTCGCCGTCTGCCTCGACCCGGCGAACGCCGACTTCGTGGTCCTCACACCGGTCCGTGGTTGAGCCCCGGGCGAGATCCGTCGCACTGCGCGAGCGGGCCCGGTGGCCGGGGCCACAGGCCCGTCGAGCGGGGAACCCCGGTGGCGGCCTCGGGTCCGGGCGGGGCAGTCTGTAGTCATGAGAGCGCCCTTGCGCTCGCCTCCTGGACCGCGAGCCGACGGCCACCACCAGGTCCTTTTCGTCTTGGCGAAGTGCGTTCCCTTCGCGATCGCCCTGCTGGTGCTCCTCGTCGAGTTCACGCCCCTGCACGTCCTGTACACCGGCCCCCTGTTGGTCGCGACCCCCGCGCTGGCGGCCGTGACGATGGGCCCCAAGGGCACCCTCGCGGCGGCGGGGGTGGCCGTCGGTGTCAGCGTGACCACCGCCAGCTACAACGGCGCCTGGGGAACCCAGCAGGTCTACACGAACTTCCTCGCCCTGTTCCTGGTCTCGGTGGCGAGTTTCCTGACGAGCCGCTCCGCGCGCACCCGCACGGAGAACGAGCTCAACCAGGTCCGCCGGATCGCCACGGCCGCCCAGGAGGTCATCCTGCGGCCGGTGCCGGACCGGCTGGACTCCGTACGGGCGGCCAGCATGTACCTGGCGGCCGAGACCGGCGCGCAGATCGGTGGCGACCTGTACGACGTGGTCCAGACCCGGTACGGGGTCCGGATGATCGTCGGGGACGTACGGGGCAAGGGCCTGCCCGCGGTCCGGGCCGCCGCGATCGTGCTGGGCGCCTTCCGGGAGGCCGTGCACTACGAGGCCGACCTGGTGAAGGTCGTCGACCGGTGCGGAGCGGCCCTGCACCGGGACGCCGCCGTATCCGGCGCGGCCGGCGGGGCGGAGGCCCTCGTGGAGGGGTTCGTGACCGCGCTCGTGGCCCAGATCGCCGACGACCGGCACATCGAGATGATCAACCGGGGCCATCCGCCCGCGCTGCTGCTGCACGACGGAGCCGTCCGGTCCCTGATGCCCACCGCTCCCCTGCCGCCGCTCGGGCTCGAGGAATTCCTGGACGGCCCTTCCCGGCGGGCGGAGCGCCATCCGTTCGTGCCCGGGGATCGGCTGCTGTTGTACACCGACGGCGTCATCGAGGCCCGTGACCAGGACAAGGCCTTCTTCGACCTGACCGAGGCCATGGTGACCCTGCGCGATCACACCCGGGAGGCGTTCTTGACGGGCCTGCACCAGGCATTGCTGCGCCACACCCACAACCGGCTGGCCGACGACGTGGCGGTCGTCCTCGTCGACCGGTACCAGGAGGAAGAGGAGGAGCCACGGCCGGCCGGAGGGCCGACGTAGGACCCGTGAAGTCGCCCGGACGGTCCAGGACGCGACAGCATGGAGAGAGGCCGATCGGCGAGATGCCCTCGACAGGAGGTGATACGCACAGTGACCAGCCATCGTTTCTCCTTCTGCGGGGCCGAGCTCGCCGCCGTCTACGTGATCGCCGACCAGGGCAGGGAACTCCATCTGGCCGAGCTGACCGGCAATCGGGGCGTCCTCTACGGGCTGCCGGCGATCCTCGCCGTGGCCGGCCATTCGCCCGCCGCCAACGCCTTCCGCTCCGGCCGCCCGCTGTGGCTGACGCCCAAGGAGCTCGCCACGTTCATCGAGGAGGACCCCCACCACTTCCCCACCCGGGTGCGCAACAGTGCCCCCAACTCGCCGACCCGGGTCTCGCTGGGCGCGCTGCCCCTGGGATACGACGACATGGAGCTCGGGTGCCTGGTCGTCGCCGGGCAGGCCGGGGACGGCGGCTTCAGCGCCGACGACCGCAGCCTGCTGGAGCTGTACGCCGACCAGGTGGCCACGGGACTCGAATCGGTCGCCGCCCGCTTCGCCGGCCGCAAGGCACCGCAGTCCCATCTGGGCCAGTCGCTGGTGCCCGACCAGGGCGGCGCCTTCATCCTGGAACTGAGCACCGGCCGGATGGAGGCCCACGCCCATGTGCTGGAGCTGCTCGGGCTGCCTCCCGATCAGTTCGACGGGCAGGTGGAGACCGTGCTCGCCTGTGCCGTTCCCGACGACATGCCCGCGCTCATGGCGATCGTGGAGCCGAACCGGCTGGCCGCGTCCGGACAGCAGCTGGCGTTCCGGATCCGCCGGCCGAACGGCGAGCTGCGCTGGCTGGGGCTGCGTTGCCGCGTGGAGGTGGACTCCGAAGGCACCCCGCGGCGCGTGCTGGGCGTGGTGGCCGACGCCACGTATCTGCGCCCCAGCGCCGACGAGGTCTCCCTGGTGCAGCGGCTGTCGGCGACCCTGGCGGGAGCGGCGACCATCCGGGAGGTCAGCCGGCTGGTGGTCGCCGCCCTGCGCGAGCCGCTGGGCACCTCCCGGGTCGCCGTCGGCGAACTGGAGCCGGATCGGCTCATCGTCACCGCCCTCGATCCGCCGGAGCCCGACGCCTGGCCCGAGGCCTGGCGCTCGGAGTGGCGGTCGGAGTGGCCCGACGTCGCGCTGAGCGACCTGCCCACCCTGCAGAGCGCCCTGCGCGGGGGGCATCTGAGCCTGTGGCCGCCGGGGGCGGATCTGGAACCCGGACTGCTGGGCGTCGGGCCCGGTGGTCTCGCGGTGCTGCCGCTGCCCGCCGACGGTCGGATGGTCGGGGTGTGTCTGGTCGGGTGGGACACGGAGCACCGGTTCGGACCGGAGGAACGCTCGCTGCTGACCGCGACCGCGGGGCTGGTCGGGCAGGCGCTGGTACGTGCCCACGCGCTGGACGCGCGCCACGAACTCGCCACCATGCTCCAGCGCAGTCTGCTGCCCCGTAAGCTCCCGGAGCTGCCCGGCGGGATCGCGGTCGCCCGCTACCTGCCCGCGACCGCCGGACTCGAGGTGGGCGGGGACTGGTACGACGTCATTCCGCTCCGCGACGGCCATGTGGCCTTCGTCATCGGGGACGTCCAGGGGCACAGCGCGGGAGCCGCCACCATCATGGGCCAGATGCGTACGGCGGTCAGGGCCTACGCGGTGGAGGGCCACCCGCCCGATGTGGTGGTCGCGCGGGCCAACCGGCTGCTCGTCGGGATGGAGACCGACCTCTTCGCCACCTGTGGGTACGTGGACCTGGACATGGAGGAGGGCATCGCGCGGGTCGTCCGGGCCGGCCATCTGCCACCGATCCTGCGTCACCCCGACGGCGTCGCCGAGGAGATGGCGGTCGAGGGCGGGCCTCCCCTGGGGGTGCTCGCCGAGGCCGAATTCCCCATGACCGAGGCGGGGCTGCTCCCCGGCACCCTGCTCGTGCTGCTGACGGACGGCATGGTCGAGTCCGCGAGGCTCCCGCTGGACGAGGGCATGCGACGGGTGTGCGACGCGCTCGCGGGGGCCGACCCGGTCGATGTCGGAGCGGTCGCCGACGAGTTGGTCACCGGTGTGGGGCGGCGCGACGACGACGTGGCGTTGCTGCTGCTGCGCTACGACGGCCAGGGCGACCGGCCGAGACGGAGCCACTGGACGGTGTGGCGGCTGCCCGACGCGGTCCTGCACGCGCGCCGGTTCACGGCGCGCACCCTGCGGTCCTGGGGAGTGGTGGACCAGCTCGACGAAGCCCTGCTGGTCGTGTCCGAGCTGGTCACCAATGCCATCGCGCACACGCAGGGCGAGGTGGGGATGGATCTGACCCTGTCGGAGGACCGGCTGCGGATCGCGGTGAACGACGCGTCGCCGCGCAGCCCCGTCAAGCCGCTCTGGGTGAGTTGGGAGTCGACCGGCGGCCGCGGGCTCCTCATCGTCGACGCAGTGACGGCGGCCTGGGGCTCGGTGCCGCTCAGTGGCGGCAAGCAGGTGTGGGCCGAGATCCCCTGGCGCCGCGACGCCTGAGGCGCCGCCGCGGACACCCCGGGCCGGTCAGCCCGGGAGGGGGCGGGTGGCGGGGCCGGTGTAGGAGCCGAGGGGGCGGATCAGCGCGTTGTGCTCCAGTTGTTCGGTGATGTGGGCCGTCCAGCCGGTGATCCGGCTCATCACGAAGAGCGGGGTGAAGGCCGGGATGTCGAACCCCATCAGATGGTACGCCAGCCCGGCGGGGTAGTCGAGGTTCGGGTGGATGCCCTTGCGGCTGATCATGGCGTGCCGGAGCGCGGCGTGCAGGGTGGCGAGCCGGGTCGTGTCGGGGTCGGCGGCTCGGGCGACGAGGCGGTCGGTGGCCTCTTGCATAATCGGTACGCGGGAGTCGCCGTCGCGGTAGACGCGGTGCCCGAAGCCCATGATCTTCCTGCGGGCGGCCAGCGCCTCGTCCAGCCACTCCCCCACCCGCTCCGGGTCGCCGATCTCGCCGAGCATGTGCATGACGGCCTCGTTGGCGCCGCCGTGGAGCGGGCCTTTGAGGGCGCCGATGGCCGCGGTGACCGCGCTGTAGAGGTCGGAGAGGGTGGAGGTGACGACCCTCGCGGTGAAGGTCGAGGCGTTGAAGCTGTGCTCCGCGTACAGGATGAGCGAGATCTCGAAGCACCGGACGACCTCGGGGGCCGGCACGTCGCCGAAGCACATCCGGAAGAAGTTCTCGGCGTATCCGAGCGACGGGTCGGGCTGGACGGGGGGCAGCCCGCGCCGTCGGCGGTGGTCCGCCGCGACCACGACCGGCAGCTTCGCGAGCAGTGCGAGGGATTTGGTGCGGTTGGCGTCGGTGCTGCCGTCGTCCTCGGTGGGGTCCTGCGAGCCGAAGACACTGACGGCGGTGCGCAGGACGTCCATCGGGTGGCAGGTCTGCGGCAGTCGGGCGAGCAGTTCGGCGGTGGTCCGGTCCAGGGGGCGCAGGGCGCGTTCGCGGGCCTGGAACGCGCGCAGTTGGTCCGCGTCCGGGAGTTCGCCGTACCAGAGGAGGTGGGCGACCTCCTCGAAGGAGCGGCGGGCGGCCAGGTCTTGGACCGGGTAGCCGCGGTAGGTGAGGGAGTTGGTCTCCTCGATGACGGTGGAGATGGCGGTGGTGTCGACGACGACGCCGGTGAGACCGCGGTGGATCTCGGGCGTGGTGGCGGTCATGGGTGGCCTCCGGTGCGGGTCGGTCAGTTGCCGGGCGGGAGGGTGAAGTCGGCGACGGCCCTGTCGAAGGCGGCGTAGTCCGCGTAGCCGAGCACCTCGTAGAGCCGGGAGCGGGTGTGCATGCGGGGCAGCAGTGACTCCTGGGTTCCCTCGGCGGCGAGGGTGCGCAGGCCGTCCTCGACGGCGCCCATGGCGAGGCGGAAGAGGGTGACGGGGTAGAGGGCGATGTTGTAGCCGAGGTTTTCCAGGGTGCGCACATCCAGCAGGCGGCTCTTGCCGAATTCCGTCATGTTGGCGAGGAGGGGGACGTCGACCGCCTCGCGGAACGCCTCGAACTCGGCTTCGTCCGCGAGGGCTTCGGGGAAGACCGCGTCGGCGCCCGCGTCCACGTACGCCTTGGCGCGGTCGATCGCGGCGGCGAGGCCTTCGACGGCGCGGGCGTCCGTGCGGGCCATGAGGAGGAAGTCGGGGTCGCGGCGGGCGTCGACGGCGGCGCGGAGCCGCCGGAGCATCTCCGCGCGCGGTACGACGCTCTTGCCGTCGAGGTGGCCGCACCGCTTCGGGGCGACCTGGTCCTCCAGATGGAGGCCGGCGAGGCCCGCGTCCTCCATGAGCTGGACGGTACGGGCGGCGTTCAGCGGTTCGCCGAAGCCGGTGTCGGCGTCGACGAGGGCGGGCAGGTCGGTGACGCGGGTGAACTGCTGGGCGCGGGCGGCGATCTCGGTGGAGGTGGTCAGGCCGATGTCGGGCAGGCCCAGGTCGGCGGCGAGCACGGCCCCCGAGAGGTAGACGGCGTCGAATCCGGCTTCCTGGACGAGCCGGGCCGAGTACGGGTTGATCGCGCCCGGCATCCTGAGCAGCCGCCCGGACGCGAGCTGTTCGCGCAGCGATCGGCGCCGGGACGCGGGGGTGGTGCGGGTGTGGAGCATCAGAACAGGCCCTTCGGGAGGCGGGCGTCGGCGCTGGCGACGGCGTCCGTGTCGACGGCCGGGAAGAGGTCGGCCAGGTCGGCGGTGTCCAGCACCGCCAGCCGGTCCGCGGCCCGCAGGAAGTGGTCCTGGGCCGTGCGGGTGACGATCCCCTCGGTCAGTGTGCGGAACTTGGCGGTGTAGCCGGACCGGTCGAACGGGCGGGCTCCGGCGGGGTGCGCGTCGGCGACGGCGAGCTGGTCCTCGACGACGGTGCCGTCCTCGAAGGTGATCACGGCGCGGCCGCCGAAGGCCCGGCGGGACGGGTCCGGGTCGTGGTAGCGCCGGGTCCACTCGGGGTCCTCGACGGTGGAGATCTTCCGCCACAGCTCGACCGTGGCGGGCCGGCGGGCGCGCTCGGGGGCGTACGAGCGCTCGTGGTGCCAGCCGCCGTCCTCCAGGGCGACGGCGAAGACGTAGGGCACCGAGTGGTCGAGGGTCTCGCGGCCGGCGGCCGGATCGTATTTCTGCGGGTCGCCGGAGCCCGAGCCGATGACGTGGTGGGTGTGGTGGCTGGTGTGCAGGACGATCGAGCGGACCTTCGCCAGGGGGCCGGCCTTCTCGCGCAGCGTGCGGGCGAGATCGATGATCGCCTGCGCCTGGTACTCGGCGGAGTGCTCCTTGGTGTAGGTGTCGCGGATCGCGCGGCGCGGTTCGCCGGGCCCGGGGAGCGACACGGTGTACGAAGCGTCCGGGCCGTCCAGCATCCAGGCGAGGAAGCCGTCCTCCCCCTCGTAGATCGGCGAGGGGGATGCCTCGCCGCGCATGGCCCGGTCCACCGCTTCCACGGCGGCCTTGCCGGCGAAGGCCGGCGCGAACGCCTTCCAGCTGGAGATCTCGCCCTTGCGTGACTGCCGGGTCGAGGTGGTGGTGTGCACCGCCTGCTGCACCGCCTGGTACACCACGTCGGTGTCCAGCCGCAGCATCGCTCCGATGCCGCACGCGGTCGCGGCGCCGAGGTGTGCGACGTGGTCGATGCGGTGCGCGTGCAGGCAGATGCCCTTCACCAGGGCGACGTGGATCTCGTAGGCGGCGATGATGCCCCGCAGCAGGTCGGCGCCGCCGCGCCCGGTGTGCTGGGCCACGGCCAGCAGGGGCGGGATGTTGTCCCCGGGGTGGGAGTAGTCGGCGGCGAGGTAGGTGTCGTGGAAGTCCAGCTCGCGCACGGCCGTGCCGTTGGCCCAGGCCGCCCATTCCGGGGACACGCGGGTCCCTGCGGCGACACCGAAGACGGACGCGCCGGACGGGGCCGGGTGGCCGAGCGCCTGGGTGCGGGCGACGGCGACCGGGCGGCGGCGCAGGGCGGCGACGGCGACGGCGGCGTTGTCGATGATCCGGTCGACCGCCGTCACCGCGGCCCCGGGGTCGAGGTCCGGTGCTTCCTGGGTGCCGGTGGCCACGGCCGCCAGCTTCCAGGCGAGCTGCTCCTCGCGGGGCAGGCGGTCGGCGCTGGGACGGACACGTACCTGATGGTCGATCACGGGACTCCTCGCGGCGTGCGGCGGATGTGTGTTCCGGGGACGAGTCTTCCCCTCCCGGAGGGCCGGTGCGAGGACTCCACGCTGCGTAATCCGTCCCTGCCGAGGCTGCGAATCTGCGAATTCTGCGAAAGCTGCGGATGCTAATTTCACAGCCGAGGAGATGCGGAGAGGAGCTCGGGATCCCATGGGACGGCCTGCCGGACGGAAGATCTACGCACACGCGAAACTACGCAGGCTGCGCCGTGAGCGGGGCATGAACCAGGTCGAACTGGCCCGCGCCCTGGGCCTGTCCACCAGCTACCTCAACCAGATCGAACACAGTCGGCGGCCGCTGACCGCTCCGGTGCTGCTGCGGATCGCCGAGGTCTTCGGCGTCGATCCGGAGTTCTTCTCCGAGGCCGGCGAGGAACGTCTTGCCACCGATCTGCGGGCGGCGCTCCTGGACGAGGCGTGCGCGATCCCGGGCCCGGTCCCGCAGGAGGAGCTCGCCGACGTGGCCCGCGACCACCCGGAGGTGGCCCGGGCTCTCGTCGCCCTCCATCAGCGCTACCGGGACGTCTCGGAGCGGGTCGTCGCCCTGGCCTCCCCCGAGGACACCGCCGGCCTGCTGCCCGCCGAACCCCATGACGAGGTACGGGACTTCTTCTACGCCCACCACAACCACTTCGCCGCCCTGGAAGCACAGGCCGAGCGGACCGCCGAAGCACTCGACCTCGGTCGGGTCGGCCGCGCCGCCCAGACGCTGACGGGCCACCTCTGGACCCGGCACGGCATCAAGGTGCTCCAGGCGGGCCCGGAACGCTCCGCCGACGCGCGGCGCTTCGACGCCGACAGCGGAGTGCTCCTGCTCTCCCCCTGGCTCGGCGAAGGACAGCGCGCCTTCCAACTGGCCACGCAGCTCGCGCTGCTGGAGCACGGCCCGCTGCTGGCCGGAGCGGTCGACGCGGCCGACCTGTCCTCGCCGCAGGCGCGCGGCCTCGCCCGGATCGGACTCGCCAACTACTTCGCGGGCGCGCTCCTCATGCCGTACACCCTCTTCCACGCGTCGGCCGAGCGACTCCGCTACGACATCGAGCTGTTGCAGGCCCGCTTCGGTGTCGGCTTCGAGACCGTCTGCCACCGCCTGTCCACCCTCCAGCGCACCGGGAACCGCGGAGTCCCCTTCTCCTTCCTGCGGGCCGACCGCGCGGGCAACATCTCCAAGCGTCAGTCCGCCACCGACTTCCACTTCTCCCGACTCGGCGGCACCTGCCCGCTCTGGACCGTCTACGAGGCCTTCTCCTCCCCCGGTCGCGTCCTCACCCAGGTGGCCGAGATGCCCGACGGCAAGAAGTACTTCTGGATCGCCCGCACGGTCACCCGCGGCGGCTTCGGCCACCACGCGCCCCGGGCCGAGTTCGCCGTCGCCCTGGGCTGCGAGCTGCGCCACGCCCCGCGCCTGGTCTACGCGGAGGGCATCGCCCTGCACGACCCGCGCGCCACCACCCCCATCGGGCTGGGCTGTCGGATCTGCGAACGGCAGGACTGCGCCCAGCGGGCCCGGCCGCCGGCCGGCGGAATCCTCGCCGTGGACCCCGACCTGCGCACCCACGTCCCGTACCCGGTGATCGCGGACCGCTGACGGCTGACGCCCGGCGCCCGGCGCCCTAGGCTCGGAGGATGCGCATCGTCTCCCTGCTGCCCGCGGCCACCGACATCGTGGCGGAACTCGGTCTGGCCGCCGATCTGGTGGGCCGTACGCACGAGTGCGACTGGCCGCCGCAGGCGGTGGCCGGCGTGCCCGTGGTGACCTCCGCCGCGCTCTCGCCGGACACCCTGACCAGCCGGGAGATCTCCGACGCGGTCGGCGGCGCCGCGCACCGCGGCTCCTCGCTCTACACCCTCGACACCGACGCGCTCGGCGCGCCGGCCCCGGATGTGGTCCTGACCCAGGACCTGTGCGACGTCTGCGCCGTCTCGTACGAGGGGGTCGGTCGGGCGGTGCGCGTCCTCGACGGCGGGCCCCGCGTGCTGAGTCTGGAGCCGCGCACGCTGGACGACGTACTGGACTGCCTGGTCACGGTGGGCGAGCTGCTCGGTGTCGCGGAACGGGCGCGGGAGCGCCGGGCGGCCCTCGCCGCGCGGCTGGAGACCGTACGGGCGCGGACGGCCGGACGGCCGCGGCCCAGGGTGGTGGCGATCGAATGGCTGGATCCGCTCTGGCCGGCGGGGCACTGGGTGCCCGAGCAGATCGCGTGCGCGGGCGGTGAGGCGCTGATCGCCGCCCCGGGCGAACACACCCGGCCGATGGAGTGGGAGGCGGTCCGGGCCGCGCGCCCGGACGTACTCCTGGTCATGCCCTGCGGGTTCGCCCCGGAGCGCACCCTGCGCGAGAGGGACCTGCTGAGCGCGCTGCCGGGCTGGGAGGAGCTGCCCGCGGTGCGCGCGGGTGAGGTGTGGGTGCTGGACGGGCCCGCCTACTTCAACCGCCCGGGCCCCCGCGTCGTACGCGGTGCGGAGGTGCTGGCGCACGTCCTGCACGGGGTCGGGGCGGGCGCCCCGGTGGAGCCGGCGGAGGCCGTCCGGCTCGCCCACGGCTGACGGCGGTCCGCCTCCGGCTCGGCGCACGTTCCTGGCGGGTCCACACCCTGCCCTTATTGCATATAGATTGCAGTTGCGGCAGATGCACATCAGAGGGTGGAGAGCAGTGAGCGGACCAGTGGTGCTGGGGATCGAGTCGTCCTGCGACGAGACCGGCGCGGGAATCGTGCGGGACGGCGAGCTGCTCGCGCACGTGGTGGCGTCGAGCATGGAGGAGCACGCCCGCTTCGGCGGCGTGGTCCCGGAGATCGCGGCCCGTGCGCACCTGCACTCCTTCAACCCGGTCGTCCGGCAGGCCCTCGACCAGGCCGGGCTGAGGCTGAGCCAGATCGACGCGGTCGCCGTCACCACCGGGCCCGGTCTGTCGGGTGCGCTGCAGGTGGGCCTGGCCGGGGCGAAGACGCTGGCGTACGCGGCCGGTGTGCCGCTGTACGGCGTGCATCACCTGGCCGGTCACGTGGCCGCCGACACGTTGGAACACGGTCCGCTGCCCCGGCCGTGCGTGGTGCTGATCGTCTCCGGCGGCCACACCTCGCTGCTGCTCGTACGCGATCTGGTGCGCGAGCCGATCCTGCACCTCGGGGACACCCTCGACGACGCGGCGGGCGAGTGTTTCGACAAGGTCGCCCGGATCCTGGGCCTGCCCTATCCGGGCGGGCCGGCCATCGACCGGGCCGCCCGCGACGGCGACCCCAAGGCCGTGACCTTCCCGCGCCCGCTCACCCGGCCCGGGGACGACCCGTACGCCTTCTCCTTCTCGGGCCTGAAGACGGCCGCGGCCCGCTGGGCCGAGAAGCACCGCCAACTCGGTCAGGAGCCGCCGGTCGCCGACGGAGCGGCCGCCCTTCAAGAAGCCGTGGCGGACGTACTGACCCGCAAGGCCCTCGCCGCCTGCCGCGACCACGACGTCAGGACGCTGATCGTGGTCGGCGGCGTCGCCGCGAACTCGCGGGTCAGAGCGCTCGCGGAACGGCGCTGCGCGTCCGCGGGCATCGAACTGCGCGTTCCGCCCCTGACCTTGTGCACGGACAACGGCGCCATGATCGCGGCCGTCGGCGACCTGCTGGTCCGCTCCGGAGCCGAGCCGGCCCCGCTGAACGTGTCCGTCGACCCGTCCGCACCCCTGGAGTACGCCTCCTTGACCCCGCTCCCCGCCCCGCCGGTCACCGTCTCCGCGTGAACCCCACCGACACCCTAAGGACCCACCGCATGAGGGGCATACGCCCACTGTCCTCGTTCCTGGCCGTGGCCGCCGTACTGCTCGTACCGGCCTGCGGCAGCACGACCCAGAACCGCACCGACACCTCCGGGCCGGGGGCGCAGGGTTTCCCCGTCACCGTGTCCAACTGTGGGGTGGAGACCACCTACCAGCGGCCGCCGCAGCGCGCCGTGTCCCTGAACCAGCACGCCACGGAGGTCATGCTGGCGCTCGGGCTGGAGAAGTCGATGGTGGGCACCGGCTATCTCGACGACAGGATCCTGCCGGAGTACCAGGCCGCCTTCGACTCGGTGAAGGTCCTCTCCAAGGAGTACCCGTCCTTCGAAACGCTGCTGGCCTCCGAACCGGACTTCGTCTACGGCGGGTTCACCTCCACCTTCGACGAGAAGGACGGCCGCGGCCGCCCGACCTTCACCAAGGCCGGCATCAACACCCACCTCAACATCGAGGGTTGTCCGGCCGGACCGGTGACCATGGCCACCGTCGACGAGGAGATCCGCACGGTCGCCAAGATCTTCGGCGTGCCGGAGCGGGGCGAGCAGCAGGTGAACACGTTGCACGGCACCCTCGACCGGGTGGACGGCGCACTGGCCGGCGTCACCCCGACCAAGCTCTTCGTGTACGACAGCGGGGACAAGACCGCCTTCACCGCCGGCGGCAAGGGCATCGGCAACGAGCTGATCAGGAAGGCCGGTGGGGTCAATCTCTTCGCCGACGTGGACAAGGCCTTCGGTGACGTGTCGTTCGAGCAGGTGGCCGAGCGGGCCCCCGAGGTCATCGTGATCTACGACTACGGCGACCGGCCCGTCGAGGACAAGAAGAAGTTCCTCCTCGCCAACCCCGCCCTCAAGGACGTTCCCGCGATCAGGAACGAGCGCTTCGCGGTACTGCCGCTGTCGTCGACCGTGCTCGGTGTCCGCGTCCCGGCGGCCGTGGAGTCGCTGGCCCGCCAGATCCACCCGGACCGCTTCCGGTGACGGAGTCGACCGGAACGGGAGTCTCCCCGGTGCGCAACCCGGTGAAAGCCCCGGCGGGAAGCCCGGCGTCCGCCGCGACCCGCCGCCGGGCCGTTCCCTACGCCCTGCTGCTCACGGCACTGGGAGTCCTGCTGGCGGCGACGGCGACGGCCGGCATCGCGGTCGGATCGATCAGCGTGCCGGCCGAGCAGGTCTGGGGCATCCTGCTCCACCGGATCCACCCGGTCCTCGCCGACCCGACCTGGACGCCGGTCCGCGAGACGATCGTCGTCGACGTCCGGCTCCCCCGCGTGCTGCTGGCCGGCGTGGTGGGCGCGGGCCTGTCGGTGTCCGGCATGGCGCTGCAGGCCCTGGTCCGCAACCCGCTGGCCGACCCGATGATGCTGGGGGTCTCCTCGGGCGCGTCGGTCGGGGCGGTGCTTGTCCTCGTGTTCCACGTGAGCGTGTTCGGGATGTTCTCCTTGCCCCTGGCGGCGTTCTGCGGAGCCCTGGCCGCGCTGGTCGCGGTGTACTTCCTGGCACGCTCCGGCGGGCGGATGACCACCGTACGGCTGGTGCTGGCGGGCGTGGCCATGGCCGAAATCCTCTCGGCGGTGGCCAGTTTCCTGATCGTCACCTCCAACGACCCGCAGAAGACCCAGTCAGCCCTGCGCTGGATGCTCGGCGGGCTGGCCGGCACCACCTGGACGACGGTATGGATCCCCGTCGGCGCCGCGCTCCTCGGCACGGCCGTCCTGCTGGGGGTGTGCCGTTCCCTCAACCTGCTGTTGGCCGGGGAGGAGGCCGCCGCGGCGCTCGGCCTGGACGTCCACCGTTTCCGCGGCGCCCTGTTCGTCCTGGTCGCCCTGATGATCGGCACCATCGTCGCGGTCAGTGGCCAGATCGGCTTCGTCGGGCTGATCATGCCGCACGTGGTGCGCCTGCTGGTCGGCGCCGACCACCGCCGCGCGCTCCCCGCCGCGGCCCTCCTCGGCGCCACCTTCCTCATCGCCGCCGACCTGGGCGCGCGCACGCTGATGAGCCCGGAGGAGATACCCGTCGGCATCCTCACCGCCCTGGTCGGCGGCCCGTTCTTCCTCTGGTTGATGCGACGGAAGGTGGCGTGATGACCGACCGTCCGACACCGAAGGCCGGCGCCCTCGACGCCGAGGAGGTCACCGTCGTGGTGAACGGCCGGACCCTCGTCGACCGCGTCTCCCTGCACGTGGCACCCGGCGAGGTCCTGGGCCTCGTCGGCCCCAACGGCGCCGGCAAGTCCACCCTGCTGCGCACCGTCTACCGTGCGCTGCGCCCCACCTCCGGACGGGTCCTGCTCGACGGCGAGGACGTGTGGCGGATGCCCGGCAAACGCCTCGCGCGACGCCTCGCGGCCGTACTGCAGGAGTCCACGGGCGACTTCGAGCTCACCGTCCACGACGTGGTGGCCATGGGACGCACCCCGCACAAGCGGGCCTTCGCGGGCGACGACGCCGAGGACCGCGCGATCATCATGGACGCGCTGGAGGAGCTCGACGTCGCCGCCCTGGCGCAGGCCCCGTTCGACCGCCTCTCGGGCGGGGAGAAGCAGCGGGTCCTGATCGCCCGCGCCCTGGCCCAGCGCACCGGGACCATGGTCCTGGACGAGCCGACGAACCACTTGGACCTCCGCCATCAGCTGGACGCGCTCCGGCTCGTCCGTAGGGTCGGGGTCACCGCCGTGATCGCCCTGCACGACCTCAACCTGGCCGCGTCCTTCTGCGACCGGATCTGCGTGCTGGACGGCGGCCGCACGGTCGCCACCGGGACACCGCAGGAGGTCCTCACCCGGGACCTGCTGGCCGAGATCTACCGGGTCGAGGCGGAGGTGTCCCCGCATCCGGGCACCGGGATCCCCCAGGTCACCGTGTTCCCCGAAGCCCGACGTGACGGGATCCGATAGCCGATGGCCGGTACTCGGTAGCCGATAGCCCGTAGCGCCCCCGCCGTGAGCCGGTGCGGTGCGGACGCTACGGAAGCGTGTCGTCCCGCCCGCCGCGGCCGGCGCCGGAGACCCGGCGCCTGACCTGATCCTCCTGCGCGAGCCGCCGCAGCAGCTCGAACACCGGGGCGCAGATCGCGAAGACGATGACGGCCCGCTCGGCCAGAGCCACCGGGTCGTCCAGGCCGGCCGCGCGTTCCAGGTCCAGCCGGGCCACGGATTGCGCGAGCTCGGCGTAGGCGGCGAGCTCGCCCGGGGCGTACTGGGCGTCCAGGCGGCGCAACTCCTCCAGCGCCACCGTCAGCCCCTGCACGTGCGGGGAGGTGCTGGGCGCCTGCCAGTCCAGGTCCGCGAGGAGCTGGGCCACCTCGGCACCGGCGGTCTCCTCGGCCGCGGCCTGCGCCTGCGACTCCGGCGCCGCCTCCTGGCCCGCGGCACCCTGGGCCGCCACCGGCACCGGGAGGGCGTAGCTGACCGCTCCGAGGGCGCTCTCGGAACTGTGCGCCTGGTCGACGGCCCCGAGCACCTCACGGGTCGCGGCGATGGACAGGCCGCCGAGGGTGGTCAGCGCCTTGATCAGCCGCAGCCGCTGGGCGTGCTCCTCCCCGTACTCGGCCAGGGTCGCGGCCGTCGCCCGCCCGGCGGGCAGCAGTCCCTGCCGCAGGAAGTACTTGATGCTGGCGACCGGCACGCCGGTCCGCCGGCTGAGCTCCGAGATCTTCATACGGCTTCCCTGCTGGTCATGCGGTCCGGTATCCGGCATCGGCGATTGGACACCACAGCAAGATACTGCCACTATCCAGTAACTGGATACCATAAGTATCCAACCTCAGGAACGCAGCCGCACCGGAGAATCGATGCCTCACTCCACGCCCCCCTCCGTGCTCCGCCGACCCCAGCTGTGGATCGGGACGGGACTCATCGCCGCAGTGGTCTCGATGCTGTTCGCCCTGCTCTACGTGGGTGGCAACGTCAACCCGAAGGGCAACCTGCGCGACCTGCCCGTGGCCCTGGTCAACACCGACAGCGGAGCGGACGTGGGCGGCCGCCACGTCAACATGGGCGAGCAGATCGTCGCCGGCATCCAGAAGGCCGCCAAGGGTGACAAGAGCATCGACTGGCAGGTCGTCAGCCGGGCGGAGGCCGACAAGCGGCTGGGCCGGGGCAAGGTCTTCGGCGCCCTCGTCATACCCGCCGACTACTCCGCGACGGTGGCGGCCCTCACCGCCCCGCAGCCCGCGCCGCAGGGCCAGGCCGCCCCGCCGACCCTGACCGTGCTGACCAACCAGGCGGCCGGCAGCATCGGCTCCTCCATGTCCTCCCAGGCCGCCCAGAAGGCTGCCCACGCCGCCTCCGCCCAGCTCGGCCAGGAGCTCCTCAAGCAGGCCGGCGCCCAGAAGACCCCGCTCCCGACGGCCGCGCAGCTGAAGCTGGCCGACCCGGTGACCGTGACCGTGGCCGACGGACACCCCGTCGGCGCCCGCAGCGCCATGGGGCTGAGCGCCTTCTACTACGCACTGGTCCTGGTCGTCTGCGGCATGCTCGGCGCCAATGTGGTCAACTCCCAGGTCGACACCGCGCTGGGCTACCTGCACACCGACTTCGGCCCCGTCCGCAAGCGCGAACCCGTGCAGCACACCAGCCGCGTCCGCACCCTGACCATCGGCATCGCGCTCATGCTCGGCCTGTCCCTGGTGATGGGCACCCTGGTCGAGGTCGCCACGGTCGGCATCCTCGACATGGACGCCTCCCACCTGGGCCTGCTGTGGCTCTACTCGGTCGCCACCATCGCCGTGGTGGGCATCGGCAGCCTGGCCCTGTTCGCCGCCTTCGGTACGCCCGGCATGCTGCTGGCCACCATCGTCTTCGTCGCGATGGCCGTACCCTCCTCGGGCGCCACCGTGCCCGTCCAGGCGCTGCCCGGGTTCTTCCGCGCCCTCTCCGAGTTCGAGCCGCTGCGCCAGATCACCGAGGGCCTGCGCTCCCTGCTCTACTACGGAGCCCAGGCCGACGCGGGGCTGACCCGGGCCTGGACCTCGATGGGTGTCGCCCTCGTCGCCGCGCTGATCTTCGGCTTCGCCGTCACCCGCCTCTACGACCGCAAGGGGCTGCACCGCATCCCGCACCCCGAGGCCGAGTCCGACGCCGCGGCCCCCGCCGAAACCGCCGAAACCCCCGAGACCGCGACCCCGGCCACGGCCTGACATCGGCTCCGTCAGCCCCGCCCCTCACCCGAGGGGCGGGGCTCGCGTGTGTGGTCGACCCCGGCCTCATCTCCAGCGCACGAGCGCGGTCATCGCGGCGAGGTCCGTCTCCGAACGGGCGATCGGCACCTTCGGCCAGAGCAGTTCGTACGCCGTCCGGATCCGGAAGACCTCATCGGCGAAGGCCCGTACGACCTCGCCCGTGACCGTGCCCCGCTCCGCGTGCGCGAAGAACCGCTCGCAGGCCTCCACCGTGCCTTCGCAGTCGTCGTCGAACTCGAACAGGGCGCGGATCGCTTCGACGGCGCGGTCACGCGAGGCCAGATGACCGATCCCGCAGTCCAGCCCGTCGTCACGAAGGTCGTCGGGGTACGGCGCGCGGTGCCAGGTGCCGTCCTCGAACCAGTAGACGCACTCGACCCTTCCGCGCGCCAACAGATCGTGCAGGCCTTCGCTCCGTACCCACTCGGGCGCCCCGGCCAGGACATCGATGGGCGGCCTGTACCGCCCCACCTCGCCGGCGTCGTCCTGCCCGAAGAGCACGGCCCGGTCACCCGCGGCCCGGGTCAACACCCACCGGCTGCAGGCTCCGTCGTCGTAGCGCAGGTCGTGGTCGCCGTCCCCGAGCCAATACCCGTGCCGGAAGCGCTCCTGCTCCTCCTCGGCGTCCCAGGTCGCCACGGCGAGGGCGGCCCAGCGCGCCCACAACACTCCCGCATCCGGCAGGTCCTCCGGCCGCCCCGGACGACGCATCCTCATGCCCACCTCGTACTCCCCCGCCCTCGCGTTCGCCGTCGACCCTATCGGCGGGCGTTCGAGTCCGCCGCCATGTCGTTCACGTACGCCTCGCGCCGCGCCGCCGGCCATGCGGAAGGGCGGGCTCCGGGCCCGGGCTGGAAGACCACGAGGAGCACATGGCAGGCTCATGCCGCATGATCGATGAATTCGCGAAGGACACCCTGCACGGGAGACTGCGGCGGGACCGCGAGGCGCTGCTCTGGAAGCTCGACGGCCTGTCCGAATACGACGCCCGCCGGCCTTTGACGGCGACCGGGACCAACCTCCTCGGCCTGGTCAAACACGTGGCCACCGTCGAGGCCAGGTACTTCGGCGAGGTCTTCGACCGTCCTTCCCCGGAACCGCTGCCCCGGTGGCAGGACTCCGACGGCAGCGACCTGTGGGCGACCGAGGACGAGACCCGTGATCAGATCATCGGGTTCTACCGGCGCACGTGGGAACACTCGGACGCGACGATCGACGCGCTTTCCGTCGACGCCCCCGGCCACGTGCCGTGGTGGCCGGAACCGCATGCCGACACGAACCTGTTCGCCGTCATGGTCCATGTCCTCGGCGAGTCCGTCCGGCACGCCGGGCACGCCGACATCCTGCGCGAGGGCCTCGACGGCCGGACCGGGTTGCGCCCCGAACACGAGAAGCGGATCGACGAGGATGCCCGCGCCGCCCACCGCGCGAAGATCGAGCGGGCCGCCAGGTCGGCCGTACACGTGACCTGATGTTCGTGCGGCGTCCGGCCGGTCGTGGGTGCTGATCTGTCGAAGCGCCGGGTGCCCGATGTACTCGGTCGGTCGGCGGGGTCGGGCGGATATTGCCTGGTGGCGGCGGCCCAGGTCGGGCAGGGTCCGGGGCATGGGTGAGGGGGACGAGATGCGCTATGCACGCTTCGACTCGGTCGAGGGCCTGCTGCAACGGGGGCGGGGCCTGGGCGCCGTACGGGCTGTGCAGGACCCTCACGTGGCCGCGCCCTTCGTCCACGACGCGATCCGGCGCGACTGGCGGTGGGACGGCTTCGACGAGCGTTCCCGCTACCTCGCCGGTCTGGTCCGGGACCTGCGGCTGTCGCCGGCGCCGGTCGTGGAACTCCTGTCCGGGGACGAACGGCAGTGCGGACGGGCCGTCGACGTGCTGGAGCTGCTCGCCCTGGAGGGTGGTGACGAGGCCCGGGAGGCACTGCGCTCCCACGTCCGGGAGGGGGCGCACTGGGTACGCGTACTGGAGTCGGTCGCCGGGCTCTGGCCTGCGGAGTGGTGGGAGGACCTGGGCGAGGTGGCGCGGCGACGGATCGGTGGTGAGCCGGTGCCGCCGTGGTTCATCGAGCCGTGGACCCGCTTCGGGATCGAGGTCCAGCGGCCCGACATGGGCCCGGACCCTGATGATCTGTCCGACCTCACGGACGGCGAGTTGCTCGATCTCCTGGCCGGGGATCGGGCGGGGAGCGGCGACAGAGTCGCCGCCCTGTCCGAGCTGTCCCACCGCGATCCGGTGGAGGGGCTGATCCCGCTCGTGCCCTCGCTCGTCGCTCCGGACGGTCGTTACCCTCTGTCCTGGCTGAGACAGGCCGTCGACCGCCTCGGCCCCCTCGCCGTTCCGGCCGCGCGCCGCTGGGCGACCGACGAACGGGAGTGGCTCGCGCGGCTCGGCTCGGACGTCCTTGCCGATCACCTCGGCCCCGAGGTGATACCGGTGCTCGTGGCCGAACTCGCGGAGCAATGGCGGGCCCCGGCCTGGTGCGGCCCCGGTGTGACGGCGCGGCGGTTGGCCCGCTTCGGTCCGGCGGCCGCCGGAGCGGTGGCGGACCTGCGCCGGTTCTGGCTGCGCACCCCGCACTCCTGCGAGCGGGCGGGCTACCTGGAGGCTTTGGCCGCCATCGACCCGGGTGGGCTGGACTACGCCCACACCGAGTCCCTCTGGGACTGCGAGGAGCGGGCCCGTCTCCTCGGCATCGCCCACGCACCGGACGGGCCGGAAGCCCTGGAGCGGATCACGGCGCTGCGCGACGACCCCATGGAGACCTCTGACGTGCGAGCCGCCGCCCAAGCACGGCTGACCGCCACGACGGCCCGGCGGCCGGCATGAGCGCGTCGTAGAGGACATCGACGTCGAGATGAACCCAGTATCCGGCGCTCTCCTCGTTGCCGAGACGGTCGCTCGCTCGGCGTGCCGCCGCGGTGGCGCCGACCGCCCGCACACCGTGTTCGGTGGACTCGGCCGTGTCGCGGAAGCCGAACGCGACGACGTCCTCGTCGCGGAGCAGGGGCCCGCGGCCTTCCGGGTCGGTGAGCGGTCGAGGGCCACGGCCGGTGGCCAGGGCGAGTTCCATCGAGGCCGCCTCACCGGTCGGCTCCGCCGCCGGCCGGTAGAAGTCGACGTACCGGAAACGGGTGTCGGATCTCCGTGCGATCCACGGACGGGGGCGGGTCACGTGACGCATCGGTCGATTCCGGGGATGCTCAGGCAGTACGAGGCCTCCTCCTCCGGCGGTGCTTCGGCGACCAGGCGGAACACGTCCTGGGGGATGGTGAGGACGGCCAGCCCGGTGCGCGGCATGACCACTTGGGCGACCTTCCGCACCAGCACCGCGCGTGCGCTCGCTTCGGTGCGCGTCAGGCGGTAGATCCCGATCGGGACCCGCGTGCCGGCCGGAAATCCGAAGACCGCCAGCCGGTGGCCGCGCTCCCAGCCTTCCACCGTCTCCGCTCCCCGGGTCCGGCGCAGCGGAATCCCGCCGGTGGCGCGTGTGCCGCCGGCGCTCGCCGTCAGGGTGAGCCGACCGGCCGCGGCGACCGCTTCTCGGGCCGGGTCGGGCGGGAGGAACGTCCAGTGTCCGCTCCGCAGGAAGCCGCCGCCGAGGTCCTCGACCTCCAGGGCGCGTCCGTTGAAGAGTTCTTCCTTCGACGGGTTCCCGGAGCTCAGGGCGGCCACGCTCGTCACGGGCGTGGTGTAGGTCCGGCCTCCTGCCGTGACCGTGACCGTGATCGGCTTGCCCTGCGCGAACCCGTACAGGCACAGCGCCGATCGGTCTCCGAGGGCGAACGTCACCGCATCGCCCGACTGCCGCTCGTCGCGGCCCGACGACACCCAGGCCATGGGCCGGTCGGCGGGGCGGCCTCGGGTGAGCAGGGCCAGTTCGTCGCCGCAGCGGACGGGATCGGCGCCGGGCAGCCCCATGTCGAACTGACGGGCCAGCGACAGGTCCGGGGCCGAGGGGCTCGGCGTCCCGGGACGTGTGGTGGCCGTGGGGGCCCTGGCCATGGGCGATGCCGCCGGGACCTCGTGGCCGGTCGTGCACCCGGCGACGAGAGCGAGCGCCAGGGCGAGAGCGCGTGCCGGGACGAGCGGACGGGGCCCGGTCGGACACCTCGGGCGCCGCCCGGTGAGTGTCGACCGACTCTCGGCGTCGTTGTCATCGCCCTCCGGCGTGTCGCCCGGTGGGCCGTGCGGATGGTCCGGCATACGCCTCCTCACCCCGTCGGCTCAACGGCGCGTCTCGCTGCCGACCAGCACAGTAGGGCCGCCGAACGGGCGTCGACGGCCGACGCCGCCGTCGGCACCTGAATGCCGTCGTGAATTCCCCGGATCAGAGGCAGGCGGGCGGGCGCCGTGCTCCATCACGCCGTGGGAGCGGGGCTCGGCTCGAACGGTGGATCGGGAGGCGTTCGCGGGCATATACCGAGGGGTGATGAGCATCCCGCCGTCGCGCATGTGTCAGCAGGGGGCGCCATGAGGTACGACCTGTCCGATCGCCTGGTGGTGGGGATCGCTTCCAGCGCCCTCTTCGACCTGACCGACGGTGACGCGGTGTTCCGGGAGCAGGGTGAGGACGCCTACCGGACCTACCAGGAGACGCATGTCGATGAACTTCTGGCCAAAGGAGTGGCGTTCCCCTTCGTCAGACGTCTGCTGTCCTTGAACGACCTCGCGGAGCAGGCCGACCCGCTGGTCGAGGTCATCATCCTCTCGCGCAACGATCCGGTCACCGGGATGCGTGTCATGCGTTCGATCGAAGCGCATGACCTGCCGATCAGTCGGGCGGTCTTTCGGCAGGGTCGCCCCTCGCACCAGTTCATGCCCGCGCTCAACATGTCGCTGTTCCTGTCGGCCGACGGCCCCGACATCCGGGACGCGGTCGCGGCCGGGCTGCCCGCGGGACACGTGCTCAGAACGGGGCGGGTCGACGACGAGAGCGACCCTGAACTCCGTATCGCCTTCGACTTCGACGGCGTGGTGGCGAGCGACACGGCCGAGCGGGTCTACCAGCGCGGTGGGGTCGACGAATTCCGTGCCTTCGAGGTCCGCAATGCCGCAACCCCGCACGATCCGGGTCCGCTACGCGACTTCCTGGCCGGCATCAACCGCATCCAGCGCCTGGAGGAAGCGCGGCGCCGCGAGGACCGCGGCTATCGGCCCCGCCTTCGCGTCTCGCTGGTCACCGCTCGGGACGCCCCCTCGCACGAACGCGCCTTGGTGAGCCTCAAGGAGTGGGGGCTGCGGGTCAACGACGCCTTCTTCCTCGGCGGTATCGACAAGGCCGCCGTCATGAAAGCCCTCGACCCGCACATCTTCTTCGACGACCAGGTCGCCAATCTCAACGGCACCGCCCAGGGCACTCCGAGCGTCCACATCCCCTTCGGCGCGATCAACTCGCCGCCTCCGGAGCCGGCCTGAGCTCCGGTGCGGCGACCGGCGGCCGGGCGCGCGCGGGGCCGGAGCGGGGCCGGTGTCGGTGGGCGCCGGCAGGATGCGCTCCATGAGTTCCGCCACCGCGGCCGATTACGGCTGGATACGTTCCCCCCGCTCGTTCTTCGCCTACGCACTGGAGATCGGATACACGCTGACGTTGGTGCGGGGAGTCTCACCCGCGCAGTTGCTCCACATCGCGGGGGCCGAGCCGCGCGGTGTGTGCGAGGACCTCCACGCGTTCATCGGGGAACACAATGATTTCCTGGACGGATTCGAGAAGTGGCCCGATGCCTTCCTCGCCGGCGCGTTCACCGTGCCGGGCGAAGGAGGGGACTGGGCGCTCGCCCTGGATTTCGGAGGCGATCTGGGCATTCGCCCGGACATCATGGAAGCGCTCTCCGCCACGACGCGCGCCGTCTCCCACTCCAGCAACGGGGGGAAGCCGATGGACTTCTTCCACTGGTACGAGGACGGCGAGTTGCGGACCACCTTCGAGTGGCCGGCGGACAGGACGGGCAGCACCCCCGACGCGCTCAACCCCTTGATGCTGCAGGTCGGCCTCGACCCGTCCGGGGACGAGGATCCCGATGTCGACACGAAGGCGGCGGTCCTGGCGCTGACCGAGCGCCTCACGGGGGTCAGGCTGACCGAAGAGCTGCTCGCGACGGCCGAATACCACGTGGGAGCAGTCCCGGAGGAGCCTGTCCGGCACCCGGAGCACCGCCCACCGTCGACCGGTTCTGTTACGCGGCCATGACACTCCAACACTTTTGAACACGATCAACAATCGCTAGATTGTTGAACATGATCAAAACCGAGTACGGGGCATGGGTGGGCGAGTTCGAGGCCGAGCGGGAGCGCCGATCGGCTCTGGGCGATCCCGACTGGGGGAAGGGCGCGCAGCTGCCGGCGGACATCGTCCGCAGCATTCAGAAGTTCCAGGTCGGCGAGGACGGCGACGGCTCCGCACTCACCGCCAAGGCCGACCTCGCGGGCGATCCGGTCTACTCCCGGGCGGTCCGGCTCTTCATCGCCGAGGAACAGAACCACGCGCGCATGTTGAAGCTGCTGCTGGCGGCCGGCGGGGCCGAGACCCTCGACGGGCATTGGAGCGACGCGGCCTTCGTACGGGTCCGGCGGCTGCTCGGACTACGGGTGGAACTGCTGGTGCTGATGATCGCCGAGGTGGTGGCCCTGGGGTACTACCGAGCCCTGCGCGACGGCGCGACCGACCCGCTGACCACCGAGGTCGCGGGCCGGATCCTGGCTGACGAGGAGCGGCACGTCCCCTTCCACTGCCTGCGCCTGCGCGAGGGGCTCGCCGGGCTGCCCCGACCCGCCCGCCGGGCGGTGACGGCCGGGTGGCGCGGACTCCTGGCCGGCGCCGCCACCTTGGTCGCGGTGGACCACGGTCCGGCCCTGCGGACCCTCGGGGTGGACCGCCGCACCTTCGTCGCACGGACCGTGAGCTCCTCCGCATGGATGGCCCGCGCGATCGCGGGTGGCCCGGTCCCCGCACCGGCGGAGGTGGGCGCGGGCGTCTGACCTCCACCGCCGACCTCGCAGGCCGCCCGGTCCGCCCGGGCGCCGGCCCTCACATGGAGGTGCCGGTGGCGGCCGAGGACGGCACGGGCGGGGTGTCGGGGCGGCGCGGTACCGCCCGCTCACCACCGTTGTCCGCACCCAGGCCTTCGAGCAGACGCAGACCGTCCTCGGCGGGGCTGCCCGGGGCCGCGGACAACACCAGCAGTTCCATGCCCGATTCGCCCGGCAGGGCGAAGTTCTCCTGGTGCAGTTCCAGCAGTCCCACCAACGGGTGCCGGTACGCCTTGCGTCCGTGGGTGCGGGCGCGCACGTCCGCGCGGGCCCAGAGGCGGCGGAAACGCTCGCTGCCCATCGCCAGTTCGCCGATGAGCGAGGCCAGTCGGGGATCCTCGGGGTACTGGCCGGCGGCCAGACGTAGATGCCCGACCACGTCGAGGGTGCACTTCTCCCAGTCCGCGTACAGGCCGCGCTCCGCCTCCTCCAGGAAGATGTGCCGGGCGGTGTTCAGGCCCGGCACCGGCCGACCGTGGAGGAGCCCCGCCAGACGGTTCCCGGCGAGCACGTCGAGGCGATGGTCCATGACCAGCGCGGGTGCGCCGGCGACCAGGTCGAGGACGCGCAGCACCTCCGGCCGAACCCTCCCCCGGCCTCCGGTCGGGGGCACCCCCTTGCCCGGCGCCTTCGCGCGGCGGCGACGCTGCCGCGCGAGCCGGCAGAGGTGCTCGCGTTCGGTCGCGTCGAGGCCGAGGACACCGGCGAGCGCGTCGAGGACCTGCTCGGACGGCTGCGTGGCGCGGCCCTGCTCCAGCCGTACGTAGTAGTCGACGCTGACGCCCGACAGGTGCGCGACCTCCTCGCGGCGCAGCCCTGTCACCCGGCGGCGGCTGTCGGTGGGGATACCGGCGGACGCCGGGTCGACCCGGGAACGCCGGGTCCGCAGGAAGCCCGCAAGATCGTCCATGCCTTCCAGTATGGCTTCGGCGATGCCCGCGAGGGTGGTCCTGTCGGTACCAGGAAGTCCGGTCCGACGGAAGCGGCGCCCCTGAACACCGCACGCCGTGGCGCCCAGGATCGGGGCATCCGATCCGAAGGAGTTCCCATGAAGACGCTGATCGTCCACGCCCACCCGGAGCCGAAGTCGCTCAACAGCTCGCTGAAGGACCTCGCGGTGTCCACCTTGGAGAGCGCCGGGCACGAGGTGCGGGTGAGCGATCTGTACGCGATGAACTGGAAGGCGGTCGTGGACGGCGCGGACTACGGCCCCCACGCGTCGAATCCGTTGCGGGTCGCCTCGGACTCGGGCCGGGCCTTCGAGGCCGGCGCACTCACCCCGGACGTCCTCGCCGAGCAGGAGAAACTGCTGTGGGCCGACACGATCATCTTCCAGTTCCCACTGTGGTGGTACACGATGCCCGCGATCCTCAAGGGGTGGGTGGACCGGGTGTTCACCTACCGCTTCGCCTACGGTGTCGGCGAGCACAGTGACACCAAGTACGGCGAGCGCTTCGGCGAAGGCACCCTCGCGGGCCGCAGGGCCCTGCTGTCGGTGACCGTCGGCGGCCCGCGGTCGCACTACTCGGCTCGCGGGATCAACGGCCCCATCGACGACCTGCTGTTCCCGATCCACCACGGCATCCTCTACTACCCGGGCATCGAGCCGCTGCCGCCCTTCGTGCTCCACGGCACCGACCGGATGACCGCCGAGGAGTACGCGGTCGCCGCCGAGGCCTGGGAACAGCGCCTGCTCACCCTCGGGTCGACCGAGCCGATCGGTTTCCGGCGGCAGAACTTCGGTGACTACGAGATCCCCTCCCTGCACCTGAGGGAGGGATTGGAGCCCGCGGGCCGCACAGGCTTCGGACTGCACCTGCGCGGCTGAGCCTCCCCCGCCCGCGGGTCCCGGGTGGCCTCAGGAGGCCGAAGCGGGTGCGGGTGGCCCGAGCAGGGCCCGGGTGACCTCGGGCGCATGGGTGGCGAAGGGGCCGAGGTCGGTGGCGCGCGGGTAGGCGGGATGGTCCCGGTAGGTGGCGAGCCGGTCCAGCGCGCGCAGGCCGTAGTACGCGGACGGTTCCGCCGCCGTGGCGCGTACGGGGTGGGCGGTTCCCGCCGCGACCGCCGGGAGGATCCGCTCGAACAGGGCGTGGCAGGCGCGGATGCCACGGAGCATGACCTGGTGGTAGCGGTCCTCCGGCCCGATGGGGAACCGGTGCTCGGCCAGGACGGGACCGGTGTCGATGCCGGCGTCGACCTCGTGGGCGGTGGCGCCGTACTCCGTGTCGCCGTTCAGCAGGGCGAACAGGACGGCCACGGACGGTAGTCCGCGATGCCGTGGCAGCAGCCCGTTGTGGATGTTGACGATGCGCAGGCCCTCGGCCCGGAGCAGGGGTTCGCGAAAGATCTGCCGGTTGTTGAGGGACCACACGATGCCGTCGGTGCCGGCCCGGGAGAGCGTGTCGGCGTGGGCGTTGACGTCGGCCGCCGCGAGGTGGGGCGCGTCGGCGGCCGCCGCGTCCGACGGGTCGGCGGAGCAGACCAGGTCCACCGGGTGGCCGTGGGTGGCCGCGTGGGTGACGGCGCGGCGGAGCAGGGCTCCTTCTCCGACGAAGATCATGCCGATGCCTCCTCGCGGGCGGCGGTCAGCTGCTCGCAGACCTGCCCGAGCGTCAGGTCCCGTACGAGGCAGTCGAGCCGGCCGGTGAACTGTCGGGCCTGATCGGGGGTGAGCAGGTCCGAGGAGACGGCGGTGAGCATCTCGACGAGGGCCAGGGAATCCCCGCCGAGGGCGTGGAAGTCCGAGTCCGGCGAGAGCAGTTCGCCGTCGACTCCGAGGACCTCCGCCCAGTGGTGCCTGACCCGCGCGTCCAAGGTGACGGGCCCGACGACGGTCGCGGAGTCCGCCGCGGCCGGCGCGGACGTGGCGAAGGGATCGGGGAAGGCGGCCAGATCGGTCTTGCCGCTGACCGTGCTGGGCAGTGCGTCGATCACGACGACATGGACGGGGACGAGGTACGCGGGGAGCGTCCGGGCCAGTTCGGCCCGCAGTGCGCTGCCCAGGTCCCCGCCCGCCTCGGGATCACCGGGGTGGGCCGGCAGTACGTACGCGCAGAGCACGGCCGTCGTGGAGTGCGGGCGGCGGCGGGGCACGACGACGGCGCGGTGGACGGTCGGGTGGGCTTCGAGGGCTGCGACGACCTCGGCGGGATCGACGCGATGCCCGGCGATCTTCACCTGCTCGTCGATGCGCCCGGCGAACTCGACCGATCCGTCGGCCAGTCGGCGTCCGAGATCACCGGTGCGGTAGGCGCGGAGGCCGTCGGCGCCACTCGTGAAGGGCGAGGGGCGGCCGTCGGGCGGGCCGAGGTAGCCACGGGCCACCTGGGTACCTCGGACGACGATCTCGCCGGTGCGGCCGGTGTCGCCCGGTCCGTTGCCGATGGTCTCGCCGTCCTCGGTGACGAGGTCGACCCGGGCGTACGGGCCGGGCCGGCCGATCGGGACGGTGGCGCCGCTCTCCGCCCCGTCCACGGTGTGGGCGAGGACGGCGACGGTCGCCTCGGTGGGCCCGTAGGCGTTGATCACACGGCAGTCGGCTCCGAACGCGGCGTGCGCGGACCGTACGGCGGTGGGGGTGAGGGCTTCGCCGCCCAGCAGCAGGGTGCGCAGGCGTGGCGTGGGGCCGCCGCCCGCGGCGCCGAGCAGGGCGAGGTGGGAGGGCGTGAGCGCGAGGGTGTCCGCGCGCTGCCCGGCGACGAGGTCGCGCAGGGTGGCGGGTGAGGGCGGGCCGGGGGCGAGGACGACCGTGCCGCCGGCCGTCAGCGGCAGGAAGAGGGGGAAGCACGAGATGTCGAAGGCGTAGGAGGAGGCGAACCCGAAGCGCGTGCGATCGGTGACGTGGCAGACCTCGGTCATCCAGCGGACGAATCCCATGAGGCTGCCGTGCTCGATCTGCACCCCCTTGGGGCGGCCGGTGGAACCGGAGGTGTGGATGACGTACGCGAGCTCCCCGGGCCGCACGTCCGTCGCGATGTCCGCCTCGGCGGCCGGGCCGTCGAGCAGGTCCTCGACGGCGAGCAGGGTCCCGGGCACGAACGGGGCGAGATCCTCGGCCAGGTGTCGTCGGGTCAGGCAGATGCCGGCGGCGGATCCCTGGAGGATCTCCCTGATCCGTGCGCCTGGGTGGCCGGGGTCGAGCGGCACGTAGGCGGCGCCCGCCTTGAGGATGCCCCAGAGGGCGGCCACTCCGGCGGGTGTGCGGTCGACGACCAGTCCCACCAGGTCCTCGCGTCCCACGCCGCGGCTGCGGAGCCCGGCCGCGACGGCGTCGGAGCGTCGATCGAGTGCGGCGTACGTGACCACGCCCTCGGGTCCGTCGATCGCGGGCGCGTCGGGGGTGCGGGCGGCCTGGGCGCGGAAGGCGTCCACGACGGTGAGTTCGGGGACCTCCGGGTCCGGACCATCGGCCGGATCGGGCACGGCCGCAGCGGGGTGCGCGGTCCGTGGTGCGGGGCCCGTGGCCACGGCGTCCTCGGAGGCGAGGCCGGCCAGGATCGTGTCCAGCAGCCGCCCGGCGCGGGCGTCGAGGTCCGGGCCCGAGCCACGGACGCCGAGGGTGATCTCGGTCGCCGTGCCGGTCTCGGCAGCCACCAGGGAGAGCGGAACCATGGGGGCGTGCACCGGCAGTGCGTAGGCCGTGGACGCCGTGAAGCCGCCGCCGGAGAAGTCCGCCAGGTCCAGGCGGCCGAGGTGGGAGACGACGGCCGAGGCGAGGTGCCGGTCGGTACGTGACGCCACGGCCTGGGCGGTGCGCAGCAGGGCGGCGGTCACGGGCCGGGGCAGCGGCGCGAGGGCCGTTTCGAATCCGGCGGCGAGTTCGCCGTTCCCGGCCAGGGCGGTCAGCAGGAGGGTGTGCGCGGCCGTCCAGTCCGCCCCGGGGCGGAGGTCCAGGAAGAGCGGCAGGCTGAGGTTGCCGGTGGCCGCGATCCCGGGGCGGTGGCGGCGCAGGTCGACGGGGACCATGACACGGGTGTCGAGCCGGGTGGCGTCGGCCAGGGCCTGGGCGAGGCGGGCGGTGAGCGCGGCACGACGGCCGGGCAGGGTGCGGCGCAGCCACAGCGTCCGGAGCGGGTGGCCGCCGCCGTCGGCCGAGCCGAGCGGGGAGCGCCGGGGAGGCGCCGGCGTGGGCCGCGTGCGGGTGCTGCCGAGCCGGCGCAGCAGTCCGGCGTCGGTGTCCGGGTCGAGGGCGGGTCGGGCGGGCTCGCCGCGCAGGGCCCGGAAGACCTCCCGCACCCAGGTCAGGGCGCCGTGGCCGTCCATCAGGGCGTGCGAGGCGCTGAAGACGAGGGTGGTGGTCCCCTTCGGGTCCCCGCCGTGCGCGCCGTCCCCGCCGGCCGCGCCGTGCGCGCCGGGCACGATCAGTACCTCGCAGCCCGGCGGCTCCGTTCGACGCGACGGCCCGGCGGGCAACTCGACCGTCCCGGGTGCCGAGTCGGTGTACGCCCCGGCGCGCGGTACGTCGTACCGCACCTGCGGCGGCGGCCCCCCGACGGTCCACATCGCGCCGGCCCGTACGAGCCGTGATCCCGGGCAGGATTCGGCGGCCCGTGCCACGGCCTCCCGGAGCGCCTGGGCGTCGGGTATGCCCTCGCCCTCGACGACGATGCGCAGGGCCATGGCCCCGCGGGCGTCCCCGGCGGCGAGGTAGAGGCGTTCGGTGGGCGACACCGGACGCCGGTAGCGGGCGTTCGCACCGGTACGCGCATCGGTGTCGGTACCGGCACCGACCTGATGGGATGTCATGACGTGGTGTTCCCTTGTTCGGTGTGGCCGGGGCCGGGGCGGGCCGATACGGCGGCCTCGGTGGGGGCGGCCGGGCCGGCGGTCCAGGCGGCCACGCCGCCCACCTCCGTCACCCACTCCCCCAGTGCGCGCAGCCCGTCGGCCTGGGTGCGCGGAGCGGCGTAGCCGAGGTCCCGGCGGGCGGCGGAGGTGTCGTACGTCGCCGAGCGGGTCAGCAGCGCCATCATGTAGCGGCTCATGGGCGGGCTCGCGTCCGGGCCCGCGTCGGGACCCCTGCCGGCGGACCGGTGGCGCAGGTTCCAGCTCGTCTCGACGGCCGCGGCCAGCCCGCGGCCGAGGAGGAGCGGGATGCGCGGGGCGGGCGGCGGGCAGTCGAAGAGGGCTCCGACCCGCGCCAGGAAGGGCCACAGGTCCGTCTCCTCGCGGTCCGCGACGAAGTAGGCCTTGCCGCCGATCCGCCCGGCGGGCGCGTGCACGGCCCGCAGGCAGGCGTCCACCGCGTTGTCGACGTGGCAGAGCGAGACCAGCACCTGTTTGCCGCCGGACAGGTCGGGCAGTCGGCCCACGCGCAGGGCGTCGACCATGCGCGGCAGGAATCCGGCGTGGTCGCGCGGCCCCCAGATGCCGCGCGGGCGCAGGGCACAGGTGGTGAACCCCGGCCCGTCGGCCGCCCGTACGTGCTGTTCGGCGATCGCCTTCGTCTCGCAGTAGAGGTTGAACCACCGCCTCGGGTACGGGGTGCTCTCGTCGATGCCGAGACGGTCGCCCTCCCGTATCCGCATCAACGCGCTCGGGCTGGAGACGAACACGAACCGCCGCGCGCCCGCCGACCGTGCCGCCGCCAGCAGCCGCTGCGTGCCGGTGACGTTGGCGGCCTCGAACTGGGCGCGGCTGCCGTGGTCGACGACCCGTGCCGCGCTGTGCAGGACGGCTTCGCAGCCCTCGGCCGCCCGCCCGAGCGAACCCTCGTCGGTGAGGTCGCCGGTGACGACCTCGACGCCGGGCAGGGAGCCCAGGCGTACGGCGGCACGGCCGGGGCGGACCAGGGCGCGGACCTGATGGCCCTGGCTCAGGGCACCGTCGACGAGGTGCCCGCCCAGGAATCCGGATGCTCCGGTGACCAGGATCTTCACAGCGTCCGCCACCAGGTCGCGCCGTAGAGCATGGTGTTGCGGACCACCGAGCCGGTCCCGTGGCCGGCCTCCCGACCGCGCGGCAGCGCGAGGGGGATCTGCGCGGCGTGCACGCCGATGCTGAGGAAGGCGTCGGCCCACCACAGCCACCGCAGCACGGGAACGTCGGGTACTCCCGCGGCCGCGGCCCACGCCGCCCCGCCCACGAGGTACGCCCATCCGGCGATCGGCACGATCCGGGCCGCGCGCCGCCCGGTGGACGACGAGGGCCGGGCCTGCTGTCGCTCGGCCCAGCGGGCGAGCTCCTCACGGCCGATCTTGGCGTTGTGCCGGATGTCCACCGGGAATCCGGGGTGGCGCAGGAACTCCCGCAGGCCGGTGGTCGCGGCCTGTGCCTCGGCCATGGTGCCCAACTCGGCTACCAGCCGCGTCCAGGCGGCTTCGTCGAGCTCGGCCCCGTCCGGTCCGGTCTCGGTCTCCACGCAGACGACGGGCCGTTGGGCGCCGGCCGGCCCGATGCCGACCAGGGCGGAGCGCCGGACCAGCGGATGGGCGTTGAAGACTCCCTCGCAGCGCACGGTGTGCAGGTCCCGGTGGCCGGTGCGGACCCGCTGCGCCGCGCGCCCGCAGAACCACAGGCGTCCTTCGGCGTCGAGGTGGCCCAGGTCTCCGGTCCGGTGCCAGACGAGGGGCTCCGCACCACCGGGGCGTTCCTCGATCGCCTTGTGCGCGGCGTCCGACGCGGGTGCGCGGTGGTAGCGCGGGCTGACGGAGTCGCCCTGGACCAGGATCTCGCCGACGCGTCCGGCGGGCAGGCCGGCCGCGGGGTCGAACCGGGTGAGCGGGCCGTCGGTGACGGGGGCGATGGCCACCCGGGTACCGGGGACGGGCCGGCCGACACAGGTCCCTTCGCCCGCTGCGGCTCCGGCAGCGGTCCCGGCCCCCGTTGCGGCCGCGTCACCGGTCGCGGTGCCGCCGTCCGGGTGGGCGGTGTCGAGGTCGTCGTCGCCGAGGATCTCGGCCGCCTCGATCGAGGAGATCGGCAGTACCTCGGTGGCCCCGTACGTCACATGGATGCGCGCCTTCTCGTCGAGGACGGAGCGCAGGGCGGCCACGACCGCGTCGGGCACCGGGGCCCCGCCGGAGACGACGCAGCGCAGTTCGGGCAGCGGGTGGCGGCCGCGGGCGGCGCCGGTGAGGTGTCCGGCCAGGTTCCGCAGCAGGGCGGGCGAGGCGAACATGGTGGTGACGCGGAATTGTTCCAGTGCGGCGACGAGCAGGGCGGGATCCGCCTGGGCCACCCGGGCGGGCGCCAGCGGCGCGAGGACCAGGGTGGATCCGTAGACCAGGTCGAGCACCCCGTAGAAGGGCAGGGTGACCAGCGAGACGTCGTCGCGGGTGCGGCCGTGGACGGCTTCTATCCGACGGGCGATGGACAGCGCCATGCGGTGGGTGTATTCGACGCCCTTGGCGGGGCCCGTGCTTCCGGTGGTGAAGCCGATCATCAGCAGGTCGTCCCCGCCGGTCGGCGCCGCCGTGTCCGCGGGCCTGTCGGTCGCGGGGGCGGTGCGCAGCGCGGCCAGGGTGTGGCCGCGGCCGAGCCGGCGCCGCCCCAGGGTGACGGGCACCCGTACGCCGGCGAAGGTACGGCGGCCCAGGACGCGTACGAGGTGGGCGAGGGGCGGCCCGATGAAGGCCTCGGCGCCCACGGCCCGGTAGCAGTGCAGCATGCGCCGGATGCCCATGCCGGGATCGACGACGACGGGCACCGCCCCGACCCGGAACAGCGCGAAGCAGAGGGCGAACAGCTCCGGCCCGGGTGGGGCCATCAGCACCGTGCGCGTGCCGCGGGTGATCCCGGCGTGCAGGAATCCACGGGACAGTTCCTCGACCGTGTCCTGCAACTCGCCGTAGGTGAGGGTGCTGTAGCCGCCGGAGCCGCGGCCGTCGGGGTGGACGACGGCCGGCTTCTCGGGAAAGGCGCGGGCGTTGCGCTCGAGCCATCCGGCCAGGCCGTCCAACAGGGTGGCGGATCCTTCCACGGCCGGGTCTTCGACGAACCTCGTCTGCGGCACGGGGCTCACCGCCCCTCGGGCCGGTAGAGGGCGCACGCCGCGCTCGGGCCGGCGCCGACCGACACGAACAGGAACTGGTCGTGGTCGTGGTCGTGGTCGTCGTGACGGACGCCGTCCGTCGCCGTGAGGTAGCCGAGGACCGGCGCCGCGGTGTGCGGCTCTCCTTGGGCCCCGACGCCGTCGGCGGTCGTGGCCGGGCCGATCACCAACGTCCGGTCGAGGTCGATGTCGAACTCCCGCGCGTAGTCGGCGGCGGCCCGCGCCGCGAACTCGGCCAGCCGCTCCGCGTGGTCCGACTCACGTCGGACGGTGATCGCGGTCCGGCCCTGCCGGCCCATGGTGGCGGTGTCGAGGTAGCCCTCGACGTCGGTGGGCCGGTCGGCGGTGTAGTGCCGGACCGGTCCGAATCCGGCGTCGGGGTCGGCGCTGCGCTCCAGCAGGAGGGCGCCGGCCAGGTCCGCGTACGGGTAGTCGACGTCGTCCCGCGCGTCGCCGCCGGGATGCACGTCGGCGGCCGTGATCAGCAGCCGTTCGGTGCTTCCCGTGTCCAGCAGGGCCTGGCCCACCTGGACGGCGTTGAGCACGCCGCACGCTCCGTTCATCAGGTCGAAGGAGAAGCCCGCGGCCGGCTCGGGGTCGGCGATGTAGTCGAGGTTGATGCCGACCTCCTTCTGGACCAGGGCCGCCATGGCCGGTTCGAAGGTGTTGTGTTCGCGGTAGACGCCGACGTTGATGAGGGTGCCGATCGAGGAAGCCGGCACCTGGGCCCGCGCCAGGGCGCCGCGGGCGGCACGGCCGGCGAGGTCCACGACGGAGGCCGGGGCGGACCTGTCGGGAAGTGCGGTCGCGGCCGCGGTGATGATCATGCCCATGGCTCACACCCCCACGTTCGTGAGCGTCGCGGACAGGGCACCGGTGACCACGCCGGAGGCGGCCGGCACCAGCAGGTACGTGGCTCCGGGGCGGGCGTCGCCCGCCCTGAGGTGTTCGCACAGCGTCAGGAAGTGCGAGGTCGTGGCGGTGTTTCCGTACCGCTCCACGACGGAGAGCGAGTCGGGCATGGGCGTGCCGAACTCCGCCTCGGCCGTCTGGTTGGCGTAGTCGATGAACCGGGTGCCGACCTGGTGCTGGATGATGTGGTCGAACTCCTCGGCGGCGAACGTCCGCCCGCGCTTGGCCAGGAAGTCCTCGTGGAAGCGGGGCCACAGCTTGAGCCGGTCGCGGTTGTGCATCTTCTTGTTGTCCGTGTAGAGGGAGATGCCCGGGGTGCGGTCGCTGGGCATGCCCATGCACAGGTGGGAGTACTCGGAGCAGGTCATGAGCTCGATGTAGTGGATGCGGTCGGCGGCGTCGACGGAGACGTCCAGGACGACCGCGGCCGCCGAGTCGCCGACGGACAGCGAGGCGAACTGCGGGTCGTAGGAGTCGGTCATCTCGCGTGCGGCGGTCTGCGCGACGCGGGTCGCCTGCTCGCCGCTGACGACGAGCCCGCGCCGCACGGCACCGGAGCGGATCATCCGGTCGAGCAGCCACACGCCGGTCATCATTCCGGCGCAGGCGTTGGAGACGTCGAAGTGGATGGCGGAGCGGGCGCCCAGCTCCCCGGCCAGCATCGCGGCGAAGGACGGCTCGAAGGTGAAGCGGCTGCCGTCCTTGAAGCGGGTGATCGACGCGGAGATGACGATGTCCAGGTCGGCGGCTTCGTAGCGGGAGGACCGCAGCGCGTCCCGGGCGGCGGCCAGGGCCATCCCGAACGAGTCCTCGCCGGCGTCCGGTTCGGGGTCGTACACGCGTCGCTCGGTGATCCCGGTGATCTTCTCGATGTCCACGTCCCCCAGCCCCGGGACCAGGGCGGCGAGTTGAGGCGTGGTCTGGACTGTTGCCGGAAGGCAGAGGCCTAAGGCTTCTATTCGGCTGTGTGCGGTGGCGGTGCTCATGTGTGTCGCTCTCCGTGGCGGTCCGCCGCGGGCATGGGAGTGCCAGGGCGGTGGTTGACAGAGGGATTCAAGGGGTGTCCGGGGAATAACGGACAGTCAAGTTACCGTAGCGTACGGAGATGTCGACGGTGTGACAGGGCTTCGCAAATGCGGAACATACGGTCGAATATCGGCCACCGGCCACTGCTCGCCGCCGCCGCGACACCGAGCAGAATCCGCCCTTCCGCCTCTCTTCGCGGCACTCGCGCGCTCGAAAACCTGTCCGGAACCACTCGGTCCACCTGATGGACCGCGATCGGCTCGGGCCTGGGGCCCCCGTCGGACCGGCCAAACTGGTGATCGATTTCCGGCCGCCGGGTGGGTATGATCGCCGGCAGCAAGGCCGTAGCGCAGAGGTCGTCGCGCCCACGCATCGAGCTGGAGGACGTCGGTTCGAATCCGACCGGTCTTGCGTCTTCTTCTGCAGTTCTCTCGTCAACGTCGTGATGGACGCCGGGCACCGGCGCAGGAAACCGGTGGAGTGGTGATGACACAGCCGACACCCGTACGGTGCCCCGCGATCGAGCACCCCGACCTGCCACCGGCCGACCCGGCGCGCCTCGACCCGCTGCTGGCCCGGCTCGCGGCGGACCGGCCCGTCGAGACCGACGAGACCTTCCCGCTCGGCACCCTGCGCGCCGACGGCCGCCTCGACCTGTGCAAGCAAGGGCTCGGCCCGGCGGGCGCTGCCCGTCTGCTGCCGGCCGCCACCGCCTCCGCCCACGCCAGGCACCTGCTGCTCGGCACCAACGCCATCGGCGACGCGGGCGCCGGCACCTTGGCCGAGGCGCTCGCGGCCGGCCACGGGCTGCACACCCTCTACCTCGGCTGCAACCGGATCGGCCCCGACGGGGTGGGCTCCCTCGCCGGCGCCCTCGGCGAGGACACGACCGTCCGCGCCCTGTGGCTCAAGCGCAACCCGCTCTTCGCGGACGGCGCCCGCACCCTGGCCGCGCTGCTGCGCCGCAACACCGTCCTGCGCACCCTCGACCTGGTCAACACCGGGATCGGCGCCGAAGGCGTCCACCTGCTGCTCGACGCCCTGCTGGAGCGCGAACAGCCCCTGGAACGGCTCTTCCTCGGCGGCAACGGCCTCGGTCCCGACGCCGCCCCGCTGCTGGCCGCCCTGATCCGGGAGGCCGGGGTGCGCGAGCTGTACGTCCCCGCCAACCACCTCGGCGACGAGGGCGTCACGACCCTCGCGGCGGCCGCCGCCGACTCCGCCCACCCGGTCCGCCTCGGGCTCGGCGGCAACGGCATCGGCGCCGCCGGAGCGCGTGCGCTGGCCGCCTCCCTCGGCGGCATCGAGGTGCTCGACCTCGGCCGGACCCTGTCCGAGCGCAGCCTCGGGGCCCCCGGCAACCACCCCGGCGACGAAGGGGCGTACGCCTTGGCCGCGGCTCTCCCCGGCAGCCCCCTGCGCCGACTGGAGCTGCGCCACACCGGCCTCACCGGGCGCGGCGCGAAGAGCCTGCTCGCGGCGGTGCCCGCGGACAGCGCCCTGGAGTACGTCGGCCTGGGCCCCGGCCTGCCCCGCCGGGTGAAGCGCTCCTTCACCGAGCGACTGCGTCCCGCCCGCGCGGCGCACCCGGACGTACGCGCCATCGGCAGCGTGTACCGGTGAGCCCGGCCGACGCCGAACTGTCCGGCGATTTCCGGCAGGAGGACGGCCCGGCGTGGCAGCGGATCCGCCGCTACGCGGTGCCCGGCTGGATGATCGAGCAGGCCACCGCGCACCGGCTGGCCGGCGACTGGCGGGCGGCCTGCGCGGTCGCCGCCGTGGACGTCGACTTCGAGCTGTCCGAGGTCGAGGCCCGATACGGCGCGGGCGTCGCCGAGGCCGTGGCGGAGGACCTGCCGCACCTCGCCCCCGACCTGCTGCGCTGGCACCTGCCCCGGCTCCTGGGCGGCCGCACCACCATCGCCCCCGACCTACGGATCGTGCTCGCCTCCTACGGCGGCCCGGGAGGGCCGGCCCTGTCGGTCACCACGCCCGTCATGACCGAGGGCTCGCAGCGGCTGCGCCTGCACTGCGCGCCCGTCGTCACCGAGCGGAACAAGTACACGGGACGCGGCTTCGCCCCGGAACACTGGACCTCCATGCGGCCGTTCTGGGACGCCCGCCACGCCCCTGAGCTCGGCGCGCGCTTCGCCGACCCCGACGGCCTCGCCGAGCGGATCGCACAGCTGCGAGCCGCCGGGGACACGGTCGGCGCGTACGAGGCCGCGGGCATCCTGTGCGACCTGACGGTCCCCCCGGTGCAGCGGTACCAACGCCCGGCGGACCCGGAGGCACTCTTCGCGCGGCTGCCCGCCGACCTCACCCGGATCGCGCCGGAGGTGACGCGGCTCGCGGCGGCCGGTTCCGGCGACCGGTACCGGCTCACGGTCGACTGGCCCTACTCGGCCGTGCTGGAGCACACCGGCCCGGACGCGCTCCGGGCCCGTATCGTTACGCAGGCCGAAGCGGCCTCCCTCCCGGCCCTGCCCCGGTACGCCTGGCAACGGCTGCCCGATCTCGAACTGGTACGGACCGGCCGGATCTCCCCCGGCGAGCTGCACCCGCTGGTGACCGACGCGCTGTTCCCGGACGCCGGCCCGGCGGCGGGACCGCCCGGCCCCCGCACGGACGGCCGGCCGGTACGGGTGCGCTGTCGCGGCGGGTGGCACGAGGTGCGCTCGCGAGGCGGCGTACTCGACCTGCCGCACACCCCGGAGGAGCAGCAACGGGAGCGCGCGATGCGGGCGTTCGGCGGTGCGGTCTCGGGGTGCTTCGCCGTACAGCAGTCCTGGACCACGGGCGAGGGGCGGCTGCCGCGCGGCCTCCGGGCGGAGCGGCAGGCGTTCTTCCTGCGCGTCCAGCACGGCGACACCCCCGCCGTGGTGGCGCTGTTGGACGCGGGTGTGGACCCCCGGATCCGGGACGGCCGCCATCGCGGGCTGCTGCACGCGCTCCACCTGCTCGACCACGAGGTACTGCTGCCGCGGCTGCTGGCGGCCGGTCTCGACCTGGAGGCGCGGGACAAGGCGTATCGCACCCCGCTCCTGTCCGCGGTGCACTGGGGTGGTTCGGCGGACCTGGTCAGGGCTCTGCTGGCGGCCGGCTCCCGCATCGACGTCATGGACGAGATGGACCTCTCCGTGTCCCAGGAGATCCGACGCTACAAGCGAACCGACCTCACCTTCCTCCGGGACCGTGTCGACCAGGAGTTCCCCGAGATCGGCGCCGACTGGTTCGACGAGCACATGGAGTACTGGGAGAACGAGGACGAGGACGAGGACGGAGACGACGAAGAGGAAAAGGGCGAAGGCGGAGAGGGGGACGACGCGTGAGTGCCACCCGATCGCGGCCCACCCGGGCACTGGCCGCCGCCGACGCCCTGGGTGCCCGGCTGGACGCCACCCGCACCGAGCCCGCCACCAACCCCCAACTGGAGGCACTCGCACTGGCCGTGACGGCCAATCAGCCCGTCCTCCTGTGGGGTGAGCCGGGCATCGGAAAGTCCGCCGGCATGCAGCGGCTCGCCACCGCGCTCGGCGTGCCGCTGGAGACCGTCATCGCCAGCGTCCACGAGCCCTCCGACTTCGCCGGACTGCCCATCGTCGGCGAGGACCCGGCCACCACGGGTGTCCCGATGGCGCCGCCGGACTGGGCGGTACGCCTCGCTCGCACCGGCCACGGCCTGCTGTTCTTCGACGAGTTGTCCTCCGCCCCGCCGGCCGTGCAGGCAGCCCTGCTGCGCGTGGTCCTGGAACGCCGGGTCGGCAGCCTGGAGCTGCCGGCCGCGGTACGGATCGTCGCCGCGGCCAATCCGCCCGCCAGCGCCGCGGACGGCTGGCACCTCAGCCCACCGCTCGCGAACCGCTTCGTCCACCTCGACTGGACGCACAACCCGCGCACCGTGGCCCGCGGCATGGCCGGCACCTGGCCCGAGGTGGCGATCCCGGACGTCGACCCCGCCAAGGCGTCCGGTGCGGTCGCCCGCGCCCGCGGTGCCGTCTCCGGCTTCCTGACCGCGCGGCCGGGTCTGGTCCACCACATGCCGTCCGAGGCCGCCGGGCGGGGCCGCGGCTGGCCGTCCCCGCGCACCTGGGAGATGGCCCTGCGGCTGCTGGCCACGGGGTACGCGGCCTCGTCGGGCCGGGAGGCGCTGGCCGCCGCCCTCACCGGGGCCGTGGGCGAGGCCGCCGGGATCGAGCTGCTCTCGTACCTCGAACACCTCGACCTGCCCGACCCGGACAGGGTCCTGGCCGACCCGGACGCCTTCGCCCTGCCCGAGCGCGGTGACCGGCAGCTGGCCTTCCTCATCGCCGTGGTCGCGGCCGTGCAGAGCGATCTCACCCGACCCCGTTGGGAAGCGGCCTGGGCGGTCCTCTCCAAGGCCGTGGACGCGGGCGTGCCCGACGTCGCCGCCCGCGCCGCCGCCGACCTCGCCGCCATGCGCGACCTCGACTGGCCGGTGCCCGCCGGCATCGACGCCTTCGTGGAACTGCTCCAGTTGTCCGGCTCGCTGCCGGGCGGCGGCTGAGCCCGGTCAGCCGTGCGCCCGGAGCTGGACCGCGCGAAGCTGCTGGCGGCCCGCTACAAGGCCGCCGAGACCCGTCCGTACCTCGCTTCCGCGCTGTACGCCCTGACGGTGGTCCCCTCGGCCGAGGTGCGCACCATGGGCGTCGACCGGTTCTGGCGCTGCTACGTCTCGCCCGCCTTCGTCGAGGCGACCCCGGTCGTCGAGTTGGCCGGGGTGTGGATCCACGAGGTGGCGCACCTGCTGCGCGACCACCACGGCCGGGCCGAGCGGCTGCCCGCCGCGGACCAGCGCGACGCGGTCCGGGTCAACATCGCCCAGGACTGCGAGATCAACGACGACCTGCTGGCCGACGGGCTGGTCCTGCCCGAGGGCCGGATGGAGCCCCGGCTCTACGGCCTGCCCACGGGCGGCCTGTTCGAGGCCTACCTGCCGGCGATCCCGCCGACGCCCCGCGGCCCCGACTGCGGTTCCGGCGCGCACGGCATCCCCACGCCCTGGGAGCTGGGCGAGGACGGCGGCCCCGCCCGGGTCGGCCCGGTGGAGGCGGAGGCGCTGCGCCGGCAGACCGCCGAGGCCGTACGGGCCCACCAGCGCACCCGGGGCCGGATCCCCGCGGGTTGGGCCCTGTGGGCCGAGGAACTCCTGGAGCCCACCGTCGACTGGCGCCAGGCGCTGGCGGGTGCGGTCCGCGAGGCGGCCGCCTGGGCGGCCGGCGCCGTGGACTACACCTACCGCCGTCCCTCGCGCCGCACGCCCGCGCTCGGCGGCCGGGTGGTGCTGCCCAGTCTGCGCAGGCCGCTGCCGCGGGTGGCCGTCGTCATCGACACCTCGGGATCGATGGGCCCCGACGACCTCGCGGCCGCCCTCGCCGAAGTCACCGGCGTCCTGCGGGAGGTGGGCGTCGGCGGCAACCGGATCGCCGTCCTCGCGTGCGATGCCGACGTGCACGCGGTGACGCGGGTACGCAGCGCCGGCGAGGTGACCCTGGCCGGTGGCGGTGGCACGGACATGCGGGTCGGTATCGACGCGGCCCTGGCCCTGCCCGACCGCCCGAACGTGGTGGTCGTGCTGACCGACGGACACACGCCGTGGCCGCAGGAGACACCGTCCTGCCGGCTGATCGCCGCTCTGGTCGGCGACGCCCCGCCGGCGCCCCCGCCCTGGGTGGAGACCGTACGCGTCACGCCGACCACCTGAACCCGGCACGGACATCGCCGGCAACGGCGCCGGTCCACCCCTGCGTTGCGCCCCTCGTCAACGCCCTTGGGCACGCCTGATGTTGCCGGATCGGCAGCGCGGGCCCGGTCCTTGACGGCACATTCCGTCACCCTCTGTGTTTAGCGGCGCGGAATTCGGTAACAAGATGTAGTGACAGGCAGTCAATCCTCGACGAAAGGCAGGACCATGAACCTCGTCACCGTGCTCATCCTCGTCGCGGTCCTCGCACTTGTCGGTCTTCTGATCGCGGCTCCCAGCGCCACCGTGCGGCGCAACCCCTTCCCGGGCCGCCGACAGCGGGCCGACCACCGGCGCTCCGACGCGCCCCGGTCGACCCGGGTACCCGGCCAGCGGGGCATCCAGCACCACGCGCCCTGACCCCGGGAGCGACCACGGCCGCAGACCCCGCCGTCAGGCCGGCGGCGGGGGCGGGCCCTGCGTGAGGATCCGGGCCGCGGCGAACTCCTCGCGGGACGCCTGCTCGGCCAGCTCCAGGTAGCCGTACGCGTCGTCGCCGACCGGGATCCGCAGTGGTGTGGGGTCCTGGGTCGCGACGATGGCGAGGACCCGCGCGGCGAAGTCCTCGGGGCGCCCGGTCTCCGGGTTCTCCGCGAGACCGCGGGCGCCTTCGAGCATCTCGCGGTTGGTCGCGTCGTAGGCCGGAATCCGGTGGTGGGCCTCGGTCATGGACGTGCCGTAGCGCGTGGCGAACATCCCCGGCTCCACCACCGTGACGCGGATGTTGTGCGGGGCGGCCTCGACGGCCAGCGCCTGGCTCATGCCCTCCAGCGCGTGTTTCCCGGCGACGTAGGCCGCCAGGCCCGGAAAGGCGATCCGGCCGACGATGGAGGAGATGTTGACGATGTGGCCGTGGCCCTGGGACCGCATCAGCGGCAGGACGAGCCGGGTGAGCCGCCAGGGGCCGACGACCAGGGTCTCCAACTGGTCGCGCAGCTCGGCGTCCGACACCTCCTCGACGGCACCGAACAGTCCGATGCCCGCGTTGTTGACGAGGACGTCGACACCGCCGAGACGGTCCACGGCGCTGCGCACGGCCTCCTCGCAGGAGGCGGCGTCCCGCAGTTCGAGCGGGATCGGGACGATGCGGCCGGGCCAGGCGGCGGCGAGGTCCTCCAGGTCCGCGGTCTTGCGGGCGGTGACCGCCAGTGAGTCCCCGGCCCGGGCGGCGGCCGTGGCCAGCGCCTGCCCGAGGCCGGAGGAGCATCCCGTGACCAGCCAGCGTCGTCCCATCGTTCCCCCGAGGCGAGTGAGTTGTTCCGGACTGTGGTGGTGACGGTCATGGTCGTGGGGCGGCGGCCCTCGGTCATCCCCTCCTGCGGGGGCGTGCGGAGGCGCGCGGGCGCATCCACGGGCGCGTACGGCACGTCCTGCCCGGGCGGCGCCGGGACGGACGCGGCCGGCAGGCCGGCCACCGGCGGGTGAGGTACTTCACCGTGGGGGACGCCCCGGACCAGGGTCGGCGTTGCTAGATTGTCCGGCGGCCGGTCCACGGCCCCGGACGAGATGCGCCGTACCCGGTTACGCACGACGACGCGCGAGGTACTGACACGAGCAGTGCCGTCCGCTGTCCGCACCCGGGCAGCGTCCTCGTCGAGCAAGATGGGCCGAACAGCATGACCGTGCCACTCACCCGCAGCCTGTACCGGACGACCGCGCACGCCGCGGGGGGACGTACCGGATCCGTCCGTACGGACGACGGACGTCTGGACGTCCGCCTCGCCCCGCCGCGCAAGAAGGTTCCCGGTACCACCAATCCCGAGCAGCTGTTCGCGGCCGGGTTCGCCGCGTGCTTCACCTCCGCGCTCGCGGAGGTCGCCGCCGAGTTCGGGGCGGACGCCTCCGCCGCCCGCGTGGCCTGCGAGGTCCAGCTCGGCACCACGGACACGCCCGCGGGCTACGGCCTCGCGGTGACGCTCACCGTCGGCCTGCCCGGGTGGCGAGCGGCGGACCTCCAGCCGCTGCTGCACCGGGCGGACGCGGTCTGCCCGTACTCGCAGGCCGTACGTGGGAACGTACCGCTGACGCTGCTGGCCGTGGACGAACCCGCCGCCGATGACCGCGCCTGAGCCCCGCCGCACCGGGCCGGCCGGGCACGTCCCGGGCGGGACGGGCGTCCCCGTGCCCGAGCGCGGCGCCTGGCTGCGGCGCGGCATCAGCCGCGACGGCGGACCTCTGATCGAGGACCGCGAAGTGGTGTGGCTGCAGGCCGGGTCGTTCTACGCCGACAGCCGGGGCTTCGCCGGTACGACGTCCTTCGACGGCTCCCGGACGCGCTTCCACCACCTCACCGGTGAGCCCGGCGAAGACACCGGCACCTTCCGGTGGGACGGTACGAACCTCGTCGAGCGGGGCACCAACCCGGACGGCAGCACCTTCCTGGAGATCTGGACCCCGCTGCCGGGCGCCGACGGCGCCTGCGGCTCCTGGTCCGGCCCGGACCACCACGTGGTGCGCGTCGGCCGCCACGTGGTGCACGTCGATTCCCACGCCGGTACGTACTGGCGCCTGTGACCCCCTCGCGAGGCCCGCGGGAGCCGGCGGCGGACCGTCAGGGCAGCAGCCCCGCCGGGAGGTACTCCTCGTACGACGAGGACGGCCGGCCGGTGACCTGGCGGACCAGGTCCTCCAGGGGATCGACGGCCTCCTGCGGCGCGGGCGCGCCGAGGCGGGCGGCGACGTCCTTGCGGAGGGTCGGGAGCTGGGCGTAGAGGCGGTCGCCGGGGCAGGAGGTGGCGTTGAAGTCGCGGTGACCGTAGATCTCCGACGCGGGCAGGCCGTACTGGTCGCAGATGTGGGCGCACAGGTCGGCCAGCGCCGCGTACTGCGCCGCCGGCGGGGCCTCCGACATGTACGTGCCCTCGTTCTCGATGCCGATGGACACCGTGTTCTGGCCGACGCAGTGCGCCGCCCGCACCTGGCGGGAGCCGGTGCGGAGCTCCGCCAGGCTCTGGTGGCGCCCTTCCAGCACGAAGGCCCCGCGGCTGACGGTGAAGTGCTGGCCCGTGTCGATCCAGCCCTGCGCGTCCATGTGGTAGGTCTGGATCGCGCGGGCGAGGGCGTAGGCGCGCTGCTTCGAGTAGTCCGTCACGTTCGCCGTCGCGGTGTGGTGGACGATGATCCGCTCCGGGCGGTTGGCCAGGACGACGACGGGTTCGGACGCCGCGCGCGCACCCCAGGTGGCGCAGCCGATGATGTCCGGGGTGGCGGCGGCGTACGCCCGCCCCGCCGCGGCGAGCGGCAGTGCCGCGGCGGTGGCCAGGGCGAAGGCTCCCGTGAGGAGCGAACGGCGGGAGTACGGCGCCGCGGCGCGCGCCGACGGCTGGTGCAGTGCGGAGAAGGTCATGCGGCGCCATTGAAGGCGACTCCCCCCGCGCCGGCGTTGCCGACACACCGCGTGACCCCCGGGAGTGTCCCCGACCGGCCGCGCCCGGGCGGCTCACCGGCCGAGGCTCGGTGGTGTCTCCTCCCCGTCGGTCCACCAGACGCCCAGCCGTTGGCGGGTCAGGAGCCAGCCGCCCCCGGGAGTCCGGCGGAATTCCCAGTCGTAGGGGCCGCCCATGGAGGTGGGCGACGTGCTTCCGTCGCCGCCCGTCACGGCGACGAACCACATGTACCCGACGCCCGTGGCCCGGTCCCCCTCCACGTGGAAGTCCATGTTCAGGATGTGGTGTTGCATGTGCGGGAAGTGCGCCTCCGCCTGCTCCACCTTCGCCCGGACCGCCTCCCTCCCGTGGATCTCCCCCCATGGCTCGAACTCCAGCGACGCGTCCTCGGCCCAGCACTCGATCCAGGCCCGCCAGTCCTTGCGGTCCAGCGCCCGCCAGCCGCGGATCATGAGCCGCCGCAGTGCTTCCTTGTCCTCCAGGACCCGCAGTCGGCGCAGCAGGTCCTCGTACGGTCCGGCGGTCACTGCGCGCTCGCGGCGGGGCGTACGACGATCTCGTTGACGTCGACCTCGGCCGGCTGGGCGACCGCGTAGGCGATGGCTCCGGCGATGGCGGACGCCGGCAGCGCCACGGCGCGATAGGCCTTCATGGCCTCCCGCGCGGCGGGATCGGAGATGCCTTCGGCCAGCTCGGATTCGGTCACGCCCGGCGAGACCAGGGTGACGCGGACGGTGCCGTCCGACTCCTGGCGCAGCCCCTCGGATATCGCGCGGACGGCGTACTTGGTGGCGCAGTAGACGGCCGCGGTGGGCGACACCTCGTACGCGCCGACGGAGGCGACGTTCACGAAGTGCCCGCCGCCCTGGGCCCGCATCAGGGGCAGCGCGGCGGCGATCCCGTGCAGCACTCCTCGCACGTTCACGTCGATCATCCGGTCCCACTCGTCGACCTTCAGCGCGTCGAGCGGCGAGAGCGGCATCACCCCGGCGTTGTTGACCAGCACGTCCACCCGGCCGTACCGGTCGCGGGCGGCGGCCACGAAGGCCCGTACATCGGCGGCGTCGGTGACGTCCAGTCGCCGGAACGCCGCGGTACCGCCCGCCTCGTCGATCTCCCGGCCGAGCGCGTCGAGCCGATCGGTGCGCCGCGCGCCCAGGAACAACCGGTGTCCGTCGGCGGCGAGCCGCCGGGCCGTCGCCTCCCCGATCCCGCTGCTCGCTCCCGTGATGGCCACGACCTTGGCTTCGTTCCTCATACCTGCCCTACTCCTCGTCGGAAGCGGATGACTCCGCCCGACCGAGTCTGGGCACGCCGCCACCGGCCGACCAGGACGCGTCACACCCTGGCAACGCGGCCTGGACGGTGGTCTCCTACCCGGTGGTGACGCTGCCGAGCCACAGCAGGTCACGGGCGCGGGTCATCGCCACGAAGAGCCGGCTGCGCAGCAGTTCCGCACGCTCCCGGGCCGTCTCGGACGTCTCCGTACCGGCCGGCGTACCGGCCGGAGTCCCGTGTCCGGGGACCGTGTCGTGCCGGGGCAGGAAGACGTTCTTGAACTCCAGGCCCTTGGCCCGGCGGTAGGTGCCCAGCTTCACCGCGTCGACGGCACGGCCGTCGTAGTGCTCCAACTGGCACACCGGGATGCCGGCCTGGGTGAGCAGCCGCTGGTAGTCGCCTACGGCGCGCATGGACGGGCACAGCAGGGCGGTGTCGGCGAGGGCGCCCTCGGGCAGGGAGCGCAGGGCGTCCAGGAGCTCCCGGTCGTGGGCTTCCACGGTGGGCCGGGTGACGCGTACGACGTCCCCGTCGTGGTAGGTGAGGTCGACGTCGCGGCGGCCCGAGGTGCGCACGCCGTCGAGATCCTCGAAGGCGTCGTCGGCGACGACGGTGAGCGCCGCGTCCAGGATCTGTTTGCTGTTGCGGTAGTTGGTGCGCAGGACCTGTCCGCGGTCGCCCCGGATGTCGATGCCCGCGTCGGTGAGGCGGAACCCGCCCGGGTAGACGGTCTGCTGGCCGTCGCCGACGAGCAGCAGACCGTTGGGCACGTCACCGACGAGCGCGTGCAGGAGGCGTACGCCGACGAGGGTGAGGTCCTGGACCTCGTCCACGATGACGGCCGCGTACGGAGGTCCTTCGCGGCGGCGGGACGCTTCGGCCAGGGCGAGGGAGAGGACGTCGTTGAAGTCGTGGACGCCGCGCACCCCGCGCAGGGCTTCGTACGCCTCGTAGAGCTCCCACACGGCCTGGCGGTGCGTACGGTGCAGGCTCGCCCTCCGCCGTCGCCTGGGGACGGCCGCGTACTCCTCGAAGCGGGTGAGGCCGCGTCCCTTGATGACGTGGTCGATCTCTTCGTGCCAGTAGGTGGGGGCCGGGTCGAGCGCGGCCAGTCGGCTCGCGCGGCCGACGTTCTTCCAGGCGAGGCTGAAGGCGGTCTCGGCCTTGTCGCCGTGCAACCGGACGGGTATGCCCCGCTCCTGCAGGAATTCCTGGGCCCAGGAGTGGAGGCTGCGGAAGTCCACCCGGTCGGCGACGGCCGGGGCCATGGCCTTGAGGAAGGTGCTCTGTACGCGGGGCAGGTTGTTGGCGAAGGTGACGTACAGGATGCGGCCGGTGGTCCGCCGGGCCAGGTGGGCCGCACGGTGCAGGGCGACGACCGTCTTGCCGGTGCCCGCCGGTCCGCTGATGCGGGCGGGACCCGACCAGTCGCGGCGCACCAGTGCCACCTGGTCGGGGTGGAGGAAGGTCATCCACTGCTCGATCGGCGCGCGCCTCGCCCCCTCCAGGGCCGCGTCGCGCAGCCCCTGCACGTCGAACAGTCCGTCCGGGGAGCCCGGTCGGTGGGGTTCGGGCGCCGGCGCCGGCCGCTGGTCGATCGCCGACCCCGCGTAGCCCGGGAACACCCGCTCCAGGTGGTCGGCGATCGCCCGGACCGACTCGGCGCGCAGCCTGTGCCGCTGCGACAGCAGCACGGGGCCGATCTCGTGTTCGCCCAGGAGCCGGATCCGGCCGAGGCTCGCGTCGAGGCGCTGCCCGGCGAACACCAGCACCGGCTGGACCGCCACCGGTGACATGCCGAGGGAGGCCACCGCGCTCTCGGCCGCCTTCGTGGCGGCGAGCAGCCCGGGCGCGTGTCCCTCGGCCGGCTCGCGGCCGGCCGTGACGTCGACGACGAAGACCCCGCCGGGCCCCACCAGCAGCATGTCCGCGTCGGCGGCCGGGGTCCGGGACCATCGGCGGTCGACGAGCAACCGCCAGCCGCGCGCGGTCAGTACCAGCAGCTGGGCGAGGACCCGCTGCTCCCCCTCGCCGGCCGTGTCCCACCGCAGGGCCTGCCGGCGGGCGGCGTGCCACTGCTCGCGAAGTAACCGCTCCTGCCGCCGTGCCTCCTGCGTCCGCTGCGATGCCGCCCCGCCTGCCCCCATACCAGCCCCCCTCGTACGCGGAGTGACGATCATAGGGCGGAACGCGACGATGGCGGCAGGGCGCCTACGGGGCCGCCCCTTCGCTCGGTCCTGGCCGCTCCGGTCAGTCCTGCCAGTAGAAGACCAACGTGTCGATGCCCAACGGGCCGCGGCTGCCGAAGTAGTACACCCCGAGGTCGGTGACCTGGATGGCGCGGACGGCCGCGTCGAGCCAGCGGAAGCCGGCCGATTCGAGGGCGCGGCGCACCTGCGGATGGTCGTCCTCACCGGCGGCGAACCGGCCGAGGGTGCTGAGGAACACCGCGTCGTCGCCGCTCTCGCCGTACCTGATCACGTCGTAGGTACCGTCCCCCACCCCGTTGTCCTCGCCGCAGGAGATCGGCGGCTTCGGCGCGAGACCGGCGGCCGTGAGTGCGGCCGAGGCCCGCCGCAGCCGCTCGCCCGTGTCGCCGGCCGGCGGCGGCTCCGTGCACAGGGCCTCCATCCGCCACCGTGGATCGCTCCGCTCCTCGCACCACCGCCCGTACTCGTGGACGATCGCCGCGCGCAGTTCCTCGTCCAGGCCGGTGACCTCCACGCGGGGGCGCCCCAGCTCCTCGTACAGCCTGCGGGTCTCATCGATGTCCTCGGTCAGACGGTGCAGGGCGTACGCGGCCCACAGCTTCGCCTCCTCGGTCGGCGCCTCGGCGAGGTAGCCGCGCAGCCGCTGCGGGTCGGTCAGGAGCGCCTGGGCGCGGAAGGCGACCTGTGGGTCGGGGTCCGCGAGCGCGTCGGTGACGTCCTCGCCGGCGCGGTCCCGCAGGCGGACGGCGAGGGAGCGGTCCTCGGGGCGGGCCGCGCCGAGCTGGGCCAGCACCGCTTCGACCCCGTGCCGTGCGACCAGTCCGTCGATCCCGGCCTCGCCGGTCTCCCGCCGGCCGCGCCACAGGTCGAAGGCGAGCGTCGCCAAGGCACCCGCCGCCGTGAGGTCGCCGAGCGCGCCGCGGGCCCCCAGCACCGCCTCGGCCATGCCGTACTTGCCGTCCTGCTGCCGGTCCTCGTGCCGCAGCCAGGGCAGCAGCTCGGGGCGGTCCGAGAGCAGGCCCAGCAGCGCGACTCGCACGTGACTCACGTCATCGGTGTCCTGGACGCACGCGATCAGCCGGCCCACGCGCCGCTCCGGCACGCGTCCGGCCAGCGCCTCCACGCAGGCCACGCGGCGCCACCACGGCTGCTTCGCGTCGGCCACGCACCGCGCGAGGGCGTCCGCGTCGTACGCACGCAGGGCCTCGGCGTCGGTCCGGCCGGGCTCCGGGGTCAGCTTCTTGATCGTCTTCGCCATCCCGGGATGCTACTCGGCGGCATCGGGTGTCGGTGGGTGTCGATAGGCTTCGTGGATGGCACTTCCCGACGCTTCCACCGAGACCTCCGACGCTCTGCAGGTACTGCACCGCGTGTTCGGGTACAGCTCCTTCCGCGGCGAGCAGGAGGAGATCATCGAGCAGGTCGTCGGCGGTGGTGACGCCCTCGTGCTGATGCCGACCGGTGGCGGCAAGTCGCTCTGCTACCAGATCCCGGCGCTGGTCAGAGAAGGCACGGGCGTGGTGATCTCGCCGCTCATCGCGCTGATGCAGGACCAGGTGAACGCGTTGACCGCCCTCGGGGTGCGGGCCGGGTTCCTGAACTCGACGCAGGACACGTACGAGCGGCAGGCCGTCGAGCAGTCGTTCCTCGCCGGCGAGCTGGACCTGCTGTACCTGGCACCCGAGCGGCTGCGCACCGAGAGCGCCCAGCGGCTGCTGGACCGGGGCAAGGTGTCCGTCTTCGCGATCGACGAGGCGCACTGTGTCGCGCAGTGGGGTCACGACTTCCGGCCCGACTACCTCGCGTTGTCCATGCTGCACGAGCGCTGGCCGAAGGTGCCGCGGATCGCGCTGACCGCGACGGCGACCGAGGCCACCCATGCCGAGATCGTGGCGAGGCTCGGCCTGGAGGAGGCCCGGCACTTCGTCGCCAGCTTCGACCGGCCGAACATCCAGTACCGGATCGCCCCGAAGAACAATCCGCTCAAGCAGGTGCTGGAGCTGATCCGCGGCGAGCACGCCGGTGACGCCGGAGTCGTCTACTGCCTCTCGCGGGCCTCCGTGGAGAAGACCGCGGCCTTCCTGGTGGAGCAGGGCATCGACGCGGTGGCGTACCACGCCGGCATGGACGCCCGGGCCCGCGCGGCGAACCAGGCGCGGTTCCTGCGGGAGGACGGTGTCGTGGTGGTGGCCACGATCGCCTTCGGCATGGGCATCGACAAGCCCGATGTGCGCTTCGTGGCGCATCTCGACCTTCCGAAGTCGGTCGAGGGCTACTACCAGGAGACCGGTAGGGCCGGCCGCGACGGGGAACCCGCCACGGCGTGGCTGGCGTACGGGCTGCAGGACGTGGTGCAGCAGCGCAAGCTCATCGAGGGGTCCGACGGCGACGAGACGCACCGCCGCTCGCTGGGCATGCACCTGGACGCCATGCTCGCGCTGTGCGAGACGGTCGACTGCCGTCGGGTGCGGCTGCTGGCGTACTTCGGGCAGCCGGGCACTGCCTGCGGGAACTGCGACACGTGTCTGACGCCGGCCGAGTCCTGGGACGCGACGGTCGCCTCGCAGAAGCTGCTGTCGACGGTGTGGCGGCTCGCGAAGGAACGGCGGCAGAAGTTCGGCGCCGGCCAGATCATCGACATCCTCCAGGGCAAGAAGACGGCCAAGGTCATCCAGTTCGACCACGACGGGCTCTCGGTGTTCGGTGTCGGGGCGGACCTGGGCACCGCGGAGTGGCGGGGAGTCGTACGCCAGCTTCTGGCGCAGCGGCTGCTGGCGGTGGAGGGCGACTACGGAACGCTGGTGCTGACGGAGGAGAGCGGCGAGGTGCTGGGCGGACGCCGCAGCGTCTCGATGCGGAAGGAGAAGGCGCCCGCCGGTCCCGCCCGCAAGGAAGGCGGCTCGCGTTCCGGCAAGGGCGCCCGTGTGCCCGTCGACCTGCCGGCCGCGGCGGAACCGGTCTTCCTGGCCCTGCGTGCCTGGCGGGCCGAGACGGCGCGGGAGCAGGGCGTCCCGGCGTACGTCGTCTTCCACGACGCGACGCTGCGGGAGATCGCGACGCGGGTGCCGGCCACGACGGAGGAGCTGGGTGGCATCGGCGGCGTCGGCGAGGCCAAGCTCGCCAAGTACGCCGAGGGGGTGCTCGCCACACTGGCGGAGTGCGGGGCGACGGCCTCGGGCGCGCCGGTCGCGCCTGTGGCGCCCGTTGCTCCGGCCGCTGCGGCTGCTCCGGCGCCGTCGTCGGCCCGGCCGGAGCACCACCGGGCGGCGCGGGATGCCGAGGAGGAGCCGCCGTTCGACCTGGACGAGATGCCTCCGCCGCCCTTCGACGACGACTGGCGGTAGCGGTCCCCCGCACCCGGGAGTTACCGATGGGTAGCCACGGGTGCGGCCGCACGGTAGCGTCGGCCGCCTGGAGGGGAGAAACATGCCTCGTACGTTCACCGTGTCCGACAGCATCGTCGTCCACGTCAGTCCCGCCGACGTCTACCGGCACGTCTCCGATCCTGCCCGGATGGGCGACTGGAGCCCGGAGAACCTCGGCGCCACCGTGCACGGAGGAGCCGGGTCGACACGCGTCGGGACGGTGTTCGACGGGCGCAACAAGCGCGGGGCCTTCCGGTGGACCACCAGGTGCACGGTGACGGCGCTCGAAGAGGACCGACTGTTCCGCTTCCGGGTGCACGCCATCGGGGTCCGGCGCCCGCGGGTGCCCGGTGCCATCGCGACCTGGGAGTACCGCTTCGAGCCGGTCCCGGAGGGCACCCGGGTGACCGAGACGTGGACGGACGACCGGCGCTCGTGGCCGGACTTCGTGGCCGACGCCTTCGACCGGGTGGCCACCCGGGGACACACCTTCGCCGAATTCCAGCGCAGGAACATCGCCACCACCCTGCGCAACCTCAAGAAAGCGATGGAACCTGCGTCCGACATGGGGTAACGGTGGGGGCCGTCAGGCTTTCGCGGGCGCTCCGCCCCGCGCACGGCCCTCTACCGAGGAATCCACATGAACCACGCCGTCGAGTCCGTCCGGCCGGAGCCCTTCCGGCCGGAGTCCTTCCGGCTCCTTCCCGGCGCCGCGGCGTCACCGGTGATCCTGCACATACCGCACTCCTCGCGCGCCGTACCGGACTCCGTACGCGCCGGGATCGTGCTGGACGACACGGCGCTCGAGCGGGAACTGGACCACATCACCGACTCGCACACGGCGGACATCGCCGCGGCGGCCGCCGCCGGATGCGCCCTCACACCGTGGCGGTTCGTCAACGGGCTGTCCCGCCTCGTCATCGACCCCGAGCGCTTCCCCGACGAGCGAGAGGAGATGCTGGCGGTGGGCATGGGAGCGGTGTACACGCGCACCACCCATCGGGAGCGCCTGCGGGCGGACGGTTTCGACGGCGGACCCTTGATCGACCGCTACTTCCACCCGTACGCGGACGCGATGACGCGGGCGGTGGAGGACCGACTGGAGGCCGTCGGCCGGGCCGTGATCATCGACGTGCACTCGTACCCGACGGAGCCCCTCCCCTACGAGCTGCACGGCGCCGGCCCGAGGCCTCCGATCTGCCTGGGCACGGACCCCTTCCACACCCCGGCCGCCCTCCTCGCCGCGGCCGAGAAGGCCTTCGCGGGCTTCGGCGGCACGGGGCTCGACAGCCCCTTCGCGGGTACGTACGTACCGCTGCGGCACTACGGCAAGGACCCGCGGGTCGGTGCGCTGATGGTCGAGATCCGCAGGGACACCTACATGTCCGAACCGGGCGGCCCCGCCGGACCGGGCCTCGCCACGCTGGCGGCGGCGCTGACCGAACTCGTGGACGGCCTAGGCCGCGGCAGGCTTCGCGGAGGCCATGGCCTCGGAGGATGAGGGTGGCCTCCCCCACGTGGGGGAGGCCACCGTCCCGCTGTCGCTCCACAGGACCGGCCGAGCCCGTCGCGCAGGGTGATGAGTTCTGTCGGACGGCACGTGACGATGTGTGGCATGGGCATGCGAACGAGCGACTCGACGGTCAACTCCGCAGCGGCGCCGCCCCGCTGGGCTGTCCGGGCCGCGCATCTGACGACCTGGGTGGTCCTGCCGAGCGGGCTGTGGCGCATCGCCCTGGTGCTCGGATACCCGGCCGGATACACGGACGTCGGCTTCGAGACCTTCCGGACGATCGGCGCGCAGGTGTGGATGCTGACACTCAGCGTGGTCTGCGAGCTCGCGGCGTTCCTCACGATCGGTCTGGTACGGCCGTGGGGTGCGGTCGTGCCCCACTGGATTCCGCTGATCGGAGGGCGAAGAGTCCGCCCCATGGCCGCCGTGGTCCCTGCCGCCCTCGGCGCGGCGGCCCTGACCGTGCTCTGGGCCTTCACACCCTGGTGGTGGCGGTTTCCGCACGACGACATGACGCCGACCGGGAGCTTCGTGGTCGGCATCCTCTACCTCCCGCTGTTCCTCTGGGGCCCGCTCCTCGGCGCCGTCACCCTCTCCTACCACCGCCGCCATCGCGCCCCGCGCCGCTGAGCGGAGGGCGTCCTCGTCGCGCTCGGCCGTCAGGACGGTTGGAGCTCGTCGAAGAGGGCGAGGGCCGCGGTGGTGTCCGGGCTCACGAGGCGTTCCAGCCCGGCCATCGTGATCTTCGCCCACCGGGCGGCCCGTGCCCACATCTGTTCCTCGAAGGCGCGGACGGCCTCGTCCAGATCTCCAGGGCCGGTGGCGGCGACGAACTCGGCGAGTTCGGCGCCTTCCGGCATCGCGAGGTTCGCGCCGGCCCCCAGCGGGGGCATCAGGTGGGCGGCGTCGCCCAGCAGCATCACCCCGGGGACGTGGGTCCAGGTGTGGGAGGCGGGCAGGACGTAGAGGGGGCGGTGGGTGAAAGCCGTGCCGTGACGGGGGGCCAGGTCGAGGTTCGTGTGCCGGTCCAGCGGCGCACGGAACCGGGCGTACACCTTGACGTGGCCTCCGCTGTTGCGCTGGGCGACCAGGGCTCGGTTCACGCCGTAGACCGCCAGGGACCCGTCGCCGATCAACCGGGCGAGGTCGGGGTGGCGGGTGTCGACGTCGTCCAGGGAGGTCTCGACCAAGGTGACGCTGTCGCCCGACGAGGGCTACGAGACCGCGCTACCGCTCGGCGCTCCCGTTCTCCCCGCCCTCCCCGTCGACCTCGTAGATCCGCTGCTGAAGCCGTTCACCGGCCCAATCCAGCCCGACTCCCAGGTCGAACCAGTGCCGATCCCTGCGGACTCCGGGCGGGGCGAGGTTCACGGCCGCCCAGGAGAACACTCCCAGCAGGAGGGAGCGCCCGTGCTGCGCACTGCTCACGGACAGGGCGAAGGGTGCGGCGAGCGCCGCACGGGTGACCAGGATGACCTGCTCGTTTTCGGAGTTCGGACGTCCGCCCGTGAGGAACCGCGGCGTTTCGAGGATCTTGACCCACTCGACCACGGCATCAGCCACCTGGGCGCGCAGGGACTCTTCGATCCCCTCCCGGACGGCGGCCGCCGGATCATCGCCGAGCCAGCCGAGCCAGTGGTCGGGATCGGTGAGCTTGCTGAAGTCGTCCTGCGGTACCCCGTGGCGGGGATTCTTCTCGTACTCCCCTGTCAGTTTCCCGCTGCTGTCCACCAACCACGCGCCGCGGACCGCCTCAGGGGGTACGTAGCCGTCGGGGTCGTCGATGTACGTCGTGTCGATCTCGGCGACACTGCCTCCGGGATTCTCGGCAGCCGCGGCCAGCAGCGCCGGCTCGTTCGGTATGCCCTTGCGTCGGCCTCGCGAACCGAAGAGTCCCACGTTCCCACCCCCACCGTTACCCGCCCGTTGATCGTGATTGTGCCGCACCGGGGTACCTGGTAGCCGGCAGACTCCGGGCGCCCCCGCGCCTGACCGTGCTCCGCGTCGTCCGAAGTCGCTCCGCGCACCACGCCGCGTCAGTGACGTAGCCGGGCGGCCGCGGCAAGAATCGGGGTGCTCACGACGGTGGCTGCGGCGCCGAGTGTGGTGTCGGTGGCCAGGATCCACCGGACGGTCTTCATGGCCAGGGTGAGGACCTCGCTTCCGCGCCGACGCATGCCTGCCTCGAAATCCGCAACGGCGTCGGTGAGGGTGGTGGTGCCGTCGGCGGCGGCGCTGAGGTGCGTGAGCAGGCCGGCGGCGTCGCGGATGGCCGCGCCCGCTCCCATTCCGGCGGTGGGCGGTGTGGCGTGGACGGCGTCGCCCAGCGCGGTGATCCGGCCCGCCGGCCACGGCGCGAGATCCGCTGCGCGGGTGGAGGCGGCGTTGAAGCGGAACCCGGCCACGCTGTGCGGGTCTGCTCGGGCGATGACCTCGAGTGTGTGCTCGGCCCAGCCCCGCTCACGGAACAGGCCGAGCAACGCGGCCCGCAGCGCGCCGCCACGCAGGTCGCGCAGGGAATCGGTGCCGGTGGATTCGGGGAACATGGCGCCCCAGATGTAGGTGGGTTCGGTGGTGACCGACATGCGTAACTCGGGTGCGTCGAGCGCGGTGTTGCCGACCGGGTCGAGGAAGCCGACGTAGAGCGCTCCCGCGCGCGGGCCGATCGCCAACCCCGATCGTGGCCCGAGTCGCCGATGCTCGCCGGGGCTGAGGTCTCGCCGGAGGGTGCGGCCGGAGAACCCGATGATGCCCGTCGGGCTGTTGGTCGGACCTCCGGCCAGGTGTCGGGCGACCACCGAGTGGGTGCCGTCCGCGCCCACCACCAGATCCGCCGAGACCGGCGCCCCGTCCGTGAACAGCACTCGGGGCGCACCGTGGTCGTCGTGTCCGACACCGGACACGTTGCATCCCAGGTGCAGGCGGTCTCCGACGGCTTCGGCCAGCAGCTTCCGCAGGGTGATCCGATCGACGTCGATACTTGCACTGTCGCCGAGGTCCGGGCCGTGGCCCAGCAGCCGGCCGCGGCGGTCCCAGAACGCGTCGCGCTCGCGCAGTCGCAGCGCGGACCCCGATGCCAGCAGCCGCTGCGTGATCTCCGGTTCCACCAGGTCTTTCAGCGCCGACTGCGCCCGCTCGTCCAGGGTGATGTGGTAGCCGCCCGTCGCCGCCACATCGGTGTCTCGGTCGAACACCGCCACCTCGAACCCCCGGCGGCGCAGCCCCGCCCCCAACGCAAGCCCGCCGATCCCGCCACCGACCACGACCACCCGCATACCCGACACCGTCCTTTCAGCTCCTCTGCTCGCCGAACAGAACCCACCCTGACACCGGTGGTGGACACCGAGTGGCCACCACCGGTGTCAGGGTGGGCAGATGGCGAACACCTCACACCGGGCGTTGCGGCTGCTGTCTCTGCTCGGATCAGGACGGCAGTGGTCGCTGCGCGAGCTCGCCGGCCGGCTCGGGACCAGCGAGCGCACCGCCCGCCGCGACATCGAAACCTTGCGCGCGCTCGACTACCCGATCGCTACCGTTCACGGCCCCGACGGCGGCTATCGGCTCGGGACCGGGCGAACCCTGCCGCCGCTGCTGTTCGACCACGACCAGGCCCTCGCGGTCGCGGTGGCCTTGCAGACCGCGCCGAGCGCGATGTTCGGCCTGAGGGACGACGCGGCGCGGGCACTGGCGGCTCTGCATCAGGTCATGCCCCCGGCGCTGCGCGCATCCATGGAATCCCTGCGCCTCACTCGGCTGCAGAACTATTGGGAGTTCCCCGCGCCCCCCATCGACCCGGCCGCCCTCACCGCCGTCGGAACCGCGGTACGCCACCGCCACCTGCTCGTCACCGAGACACTGCGTCCCGACGGCACACGCCCCGAACCCGGTGACCCCGACCACCTGCCCGCCCACCGCATCGAGCCACACCATCTGGTCTACTGGGCCGCCCGCTGGTACCTGGTCGCCTATGACCTCACCGACGACGAATGGCGCGTGCGCCGCGTCGATCGACTGCATGCCCGCCCCACCACACAGTGCTTCGCCGCCCGCGCGCTTCCCCACCCCGACCTCGCCCACTTCGTGATGAGCACCCACGACCGCGGCGACACCCCCGCCGTCTGGGAGTGCACCGGCACCGCCCGGCTCAACCTGCCCGCTCACATCGTGGCCCGCTGGGCACCGGGCGGCTCCGTCGTGGAACACCTCGACTCCGAGTACTGCCGGCTCACTCTCGGCGCCTGGTCCTGGGCCGGCATCGCCGGCATCCTCGCCACCTTCGACACCGAACTCAGCGAGCTCCACCCACCCGAGCTCGTCCACGCATGCCGCCGTCTCATACGCCGGTGGGCCTCCATCGCCGACGCGGAGAACCTCGATCCTTCGCATGAATGAGCCGTTCGACCTGTCAGTGGGCCTGGGTACGGTTCCGGTATGTCGAACGCGTACACGACTCTGTGGACCAATGATCTGTGCCGTGAGCTCGAGCGGTCCGGTTACGCCGGCCAGAGGCTGACGATGCTGTTCGGCGGACCGCACCAGTCGCTGCCGAGTTTCCGGCGGGCGGGCGTGCGGTCCGGTGATCTGATCTACCCCGTGCGGGTCCTGCGCACCCGGCTCCACGTGTTGGGTTCGATGGAGGTGTCCCGGATCATCCCGTACGAGGACGCGGGCTCGGTGCTCCACGACGACGACTACGCGAAGCTCTTGGACTGGCGGCCGTTGAAAGCCGGCTGCGTGACCGAGGTGCTGACCGGCCCGCCGGGCTCCCCGCTCTCGTTCGGCACGACCGTGCCGCCGGATCTTCTGGAGCGATTGACCTATACCTCGCGCCGCGGCGAGCGGACGCTGAAGTACATCGAGGACGGCCGGCTGACTCGCTCGGTCAGCCTCCAGGGCATCTACCGGCTCGCCCCCGCCTCCGCCTCCGAACTGCGCCGGCTGATCATGAACGCGGAAGGCTGAACGGCATGGACGATGCGACAAGCGAGGCTGGTCGAGCCTTCCTTCGGACTGTGCAGCAGGGCCAGGTACGCAAGGGTGTGGTGTCTTCCCTGGCCGATTTCGGCGCGTTCGTCGATCTCGGCGGCTGTGTCGATGGCCTGGTGAACGTGGCGGAGATGTCCTGGCTGCACTACGACCGTCTGGCGGACGTGGTCGAGGTGGGCCAGGAGGTCACGGTGGTCGTCCTGAACATCGATCCGGACCGGGTCCGGATGTCCCTCTCCTTGAAGGCTTTGCAGTGCGACCCGTTCAAGGACTTCGCTCGTACGCACCTCGGCCGCGTGCTTACCGGCCGCGTGACCAGGGTCGTCCCCTTCGGCGTCTTCGTCCACGTACATGAAGGCATTGCAGGCTTGCTCCACAAGTCCGCCTTCGACGCTCCCGACACCGACCACCCCGCCCCGCTGCCGCACGTCGGGGACGAAGTCGTCGTGGAGATCACCGACATCAACTTCACGCGTCGCACCGTCTCACTGACGCTGGTCCGGTGACGGACCGGCACTGGTTCAGCTGTGGGCCGCGAGGGGTACTGTCACGCAGCGCTCGTCCGGCGGGCGACGACCGGACCCGCCACCGAATTCGGGGTGGCCTGCGGGGGGGGCGTCGGGCCGTGGGGAGCCGTCAGGATCGCCTACCCGGCGGAGGATTCCGTCGATGACGATGCCGCTTCGCGCTGCCGGCCGCGGCCTGCGTCCCGCATCGTGCCAGTCCTGCAGTCACCGTTTCGTGGTCCGGGCGGTCCTGGACGGTCAGGAGTTCCGAGGGCCGGTATCGCCGGCCCTCGGGGGCGGCGACGGCTACGGGGTGGGGAGGAGGTCGGCGACGAGGGCGGCGAATTCCTCGGGGTCGAGGATACGGATGCCCAGTTCTTCGGCCTTGGCGCGCTTGGAGCCGGCCTTCTCGCCCGCCACCACGAGGGTGGTGCGCTTGGACACCGACGACGACGCCTTCCCGCCGGCCCGCTCGATCAGCTCGTTCATCTCGTTGCGGGACAACTCCGCGAGGGGCCCGGTCATGGCTCCGGTCACCACAACGGCCTGTCCGGCCAGCGGGCCGCCCGTGGCGTCCTCGCCGTCGTCTCCGTCGGCCTCGGGCTTCTGCGGTTCGGTGATCTGCGTACCGACCCCCTGGGCCTGGAGTTTGTCGAGGAGCGGGGCGAGTTCGACGAGTTCGGCCGCGATGACGCGGGCCTTCTCGGTGCCGATGCCGTCGACGCCGGCCAGCGTGTCCGCGTCGGCCGCTCTGATCGCATCCATCGAGCCGAAGTACGCGGCGATCCGGCGGGACATCGTACGTCCGGTGCCGCGGACGCCGAGGGCACAGAACACCCGGCTCAACGCGGCCCCGCGGGCGGTCTCGATCGCGGCCAGGAGGTTGGCGGCGCTGGTCTCACCCATCCGCTCCAGACCCAGGAGCTGCTCGCGGGTGAGCGTGAACAGGTCGGCGACGTCATCGACCAGACCGGCCTCGACCAGCTGGATCGCGCGCGTGCCGCCGAGGCCTTCGATGTCGAGCTGGTCCCGGCCGGCCGCGTAGATCACGGAGGCCACCGCCTGGCAGCTCCGGCCGCGCACGCACCGCCACCGCTGCTCGGAGGTGTCGATCGCGTCGCCGCAGCGGGGGCACACCTCGGGGAAGGCGATCGGGCTCTCGGTGCCGGTGCGCTGGTCGACCAGCGGTGCCTCGACCCTGGGGATCACGTCGCCCGCCCGGTACACGAACACCTGGTCGCCGATCATGAGCCCGCGGCGGGTGATGTCGGACGGGTTGTGAAGCGTGGCGTAGGTGACCGTCACCCCGTCGATGACCACCGGCTCCAGGACGGCGCGCGGGGCGATGATCCCGGTCCGGCCGACGTTCCACTCCACCGCCAGCAGGCGCGTGACCTTGTGTTCGGCCGCCAGTTTCCGGGCCACCGCCCACCGCGGGGCGCGCGAGCCGTTGCCCGCCTGCCGCTGGTCCTCGGCCGTGTCGGCCTTGACGACGACACCGTCGATGCCGAACGGCAGGTCTCCGCGCAGCCCGGCGATCATGTCGATACGTTCCTGCACCTGCTCCACGGTCTCGCATCGCATCGGGGCGACGGCCGTGCTCGCCGCCGTGTTCGCGCCGAGCGCGGCCAGCCGCAGCAGCAGGGCGACGTGGCCGAGGTCGTCCAGGCCGATCGCGCTGTAGGCGAAGAAGGTCAGCTCGATGCGGTAGGGGCGGTCCTTGGCCCGCAGGGTGCCGGCGGCGCCGCTGCGCGGGTGTGCGAAGGGCGTGGCCTCGTGGGCGAGCCGGATCCGGTTGGCCTCCTCGAACTGCGCGGTCGTCAACAGCACCTCGCCGCGCAGCTCGACGTCGATCGGCTCGGTCAGGACCGGCGGCAGACCGAGGACGGCGTCGGCGGCGTGGGTGATGTCCTCGCCGGCCGAGCCGTCGCCGCGGGTGAGGACCTGGACGAGCCGACCACGCCGGTACCGGGCGGCCACCGCGAGACCGTCGAGCTTCGGCTCCACGCACCATCCGGCCACCGGGTGCCCGAGACGCCGTTCCAGCCCCGCGGCCCACTCGGCGAGCTCATCGGCGTCGAAGACGTTGTCGAGGGAGAGCATCGGCACCGAGTGCGGGACGTCACCCTGCACGGCCCCGCCCGCCACCTTCCCGGTCGGCGACGCGGCGAGGACCTCGTCCGGGTGGGTCTCCTCGTAGGCCGCGATGGCACGCAGCAGCCCGTCGTACTCGTCGTCGCCGAGCGGGGTGGTCCCGTCGCCGTAGTAGGCGGCCGAGGCCGCCACGGCGGTGGTCACGGCCTCCACGTAGGCGGCGGGAGAGAGCAGGGCACTGTTTTCGGTCATGGGAGTCATCATCCTGCCCGGCACCGACAATGCACCGCCCGGGCCGCAGCCGGGTCGCGGCGGATCATCCGGCGCCCCTCGTGACCTGCGCGGATGCCGCCCGTTCCGACATGTGGCCCGATTCCTACCGGCCGGCCTCCAGGGGCTATCGTCCCCCGGTCACGGACGGCATTCGGATCGTCCGTCCAACCCGAGGGAACCGAGATGACCGAACTGAACCAGCTGCGGGCAAGCCTTGCGTCGGGTGAACACGTGTTCGCCGACACCTTGGCCTTCGTCGCCGCGCACTACGCGTACGAGCCGCAGGCGTTCCGTAACGGCGAGCTGGAGAACGCCGCGGGCGAGAACGAGGGTTCCTGCAAGACGCTGGGGCTGGCCCTGCTGGAGGGGCTGAGCGACCAGGAAGCCCTGCAGGCGTTCGGCGAGCACTACCGCAGCGTGCTGGAGACGCCGAACGACACCGATCACGGCAACATCCGCAACCTCATGGCCCATGGCCTGGCCGGGGTGAGCTTCGCGGGGCAGCCGTTGACCCGCACGAGCTGAACACCGGCGGCACCGGCAGCGGGGTGTACCCGGCCCGGTGAGGGGCTGCCGTGACGGCAGCCCCCGTGTCGGGGAGGGATATGGGTGCCGGCACCCATAGACAAGATCATCAACGGGAATGCAGGCTGACCAGGGGTCATGGTTCCGGTCGGGGGTCGCCACAACGGTGCCGCCGGTGCCGGGCGTCGGGGAGCGCAGGCGTGTCGACGTACCGCCTCGCGCGAGGTCGGAGATCTCCTGCGGCCCGAGCCGCGCCCGACCTGGGCCTACGCCATACAGGTGATCGTGTTGCGCCGACGGGGAGAAGTGGATGCCGGGGGGATTCGACCAGGAGTGGGGTCAGTTGCGCGACGACGCGGCCGACCGGCGGGTGGACATGCGGCTGAACGGAACAGGGGCTCCCGCAGGGCCGACGGCACCCGGCGGCTCGGCCACCTTCGCGTCGACACCGGCGGAGAAGTCGGCGACGGCGGACACGATCCAGAACGAGCTGGAGCCGAGGACGAGGACCGCCACGGAGCACGCGGACGAGGCGACGAACACGGCCGTGAAGGGGTTCGAGGGCTGGGACACCGCTCCGGGCCTCAAGAAGGTCGCGGAGACCTGGGACGGCCAGGTCAAGGCCCTGATGGGCCGCCTGGGAGCCGAGAAGGTCCAGCTGCGCGGAACGTTCGGTCTCGTCGTACGCAACGACATCGGCCTGGGTGACCGGTTCCGACCGATCGGCCGGTCGGGCCTCCACGGGGTTTAGGGGTAGCAGGTGCTGACGTACTACGAAGTGATGACCACGGACCTCGGCCTGCTCACGGCGGCCGCCGGTAAGTGGGACTCGATGGCCGCCGAGTTGAAGAAGGTCGAGGACCGCTGCGGAAGCCTACGGAACGCTCCACAAGGCGGAGTCCCGCTACATCGACCTCTCCCTGGAACAGATCCCCAAGGAAGCACAGGGACCGGACGTCACCAACCCGATCAACAAGGCCGGCACCGCTCTGGGCGTCATGAGCTCCATCCGGGAGGACGTGATCAACGACGGCCGGACGGCCGGGTACAGCGAGGCCGACTGGAAGGCGAAGCTCGCCTACCACGTCATCGGCGGCGCGGTGACCCCCATGTACTTCACCACGGCCGGCGGCGTCTCGCTCGCCTTCGGCGACGCGATCCAGCGCGGCGTCGACACCTGGGCCTGGGAGTGGGGCAACCGCATGAAGGGAGAGGTCGACGCCAAGGTCAACCCCCGGATTGCGGATGAGTACCTTGAGGTCAACAACCAACTGCCGATCATGATCCGTGAGTGGGCCGAGGACAGGCCGGAGATCCAAGAGAGCTTCATTCAGGACTACAGCCGCGACGTCCTTGAAGGGCGTAACCGCGGTACTGAAACAGCACACAAGTACCTGACCGACACGACCAACTGATCTGGCAGCGAGAGAGCGAAGTGGGACGTCGATGACGGGGAGCACGGAACGCCGAGCCGTTCCAGTGAAAGCGTGGGCCGGGGCAGGAATATGCCTGGCCCTGCTCGGCGCCTTCGGAACCTGGTTCCTCCTCGGGCACGAGACGTCCCCACCCTGCAACGGCCTGGCCGAAAACGAGAGCGTACGAAAGTCGGTGGGGGCTGCTGTCCACCCCGGGATCAGCTGCGCGGCGCTCGGAGAGGCGATCGTCAAGGCGACTGCGGGCAGCCAACCGGGGCGTCACACCCAGGCGCAGGCGCAGGCGATGAAGGATGTCGTCTTTGCGCTCGGCTGGGTGCAGTCGCAGGAGATCGAGATCGACCCCGCATTGAGGGTGCCCCTTGCCACTGCCCTGGCCGACTACGCCCCCGACGTACATGAGATGCTCGCCGGTCTTGACAACGAGTACATAGTGAACGCGGGCGACAACAAGTCGCCCTGGGAAGCCGATGGTACGTACCACCTGTCGGTCTGGAACAACGTGCTCACGAAAACCCTGCGCGCGGTGGCGGTGGATCCCCAGGCATACGCCCTGCTGCGAATGGCGGAGACCCACACCGCAGCTGCGCAGCTCGCGGCCGTCCCTGCGGACGCGACCGGCGTAGACCTCTCGTTGCAGCCGACGAAGAACGCCCGGGCCCTCGGTGTCCTCGACGGCATCGCCGAGACGGCCAGGGGCAAGGACGCCGGACCGGCCCGGACATGGGACACCGCGGTACACGAAGGCCTGCTCGACGAAGAGACGCACCGGGCGGACCCGTCGACCCCGGTCGGCCGGCTCACCGCCACCTGGCTCCAGGAGTTGAAGAACACCCCCGAACCCGCCCGCGCGGAACGGCTGCGCAGCCAGGGCCTCGACATGGCCCGTACCTGGGCGCAGACACGGGGCATGGCCGAGCCGACCCGGACGGACCTGCTCGCCGAGGTGGAGAGCAGCGCCCATCACGCCCACCGGGAAGCGAAGCTCTGACCACCGGTCGTCCCGGAAAGGGGGCGACCGACGCCGATGCGCTGCCCGTGGGCGCACCTCAGGTCATGCTGTCGAACTGGCCGAGGAAGGCTCCGACCACCGCCGCGACGGCCCCGCCGGCGAAGAGGAGCCCGACACCGAGGATGAAGGCGACCAGAACGGCGTCCCGGATGCGCCGCCCCCGAGATCGCAGCGGAAGGACGCGGCCGGGGTCGCGCGGGTCGTACGCCGCCTCGATGCTCCAGGTCGGGATGGAGTGCCGCACGGTGCGGACCACGCCGCCCGGATCCGTGTACGCGTACAGGCCGGGCTGGTCCTGAAGTCGGACGGCGGCCGTCCTGACGCCGTGCTTGCGTAGGTACCGCTCCTCGACCGGGGCGTACGCGAGGAACGTGCCGAAGGCGAGGGCCGGTATCGCGAAGAAGCTGAACGGGATGATGAAGATCATGGCGGCGGGGCTTCCCGTGGAACCCACGAGCACGCACGCGCCGATGGCCACCAGGGTCGCGACGAGTGCGCCGCGCTTCATGCCGCGAAGCCAGTTCCGATAACTCGGCTGGTACAGGCGCTCGCCCGAGACGAGGTCCGCGCCGTCGATCGCCTCGGTCTCCTCGGTCCGCTCCGGCAGCGCCGCGTTCACGGCGGCGGCGAAGGCGACGCCGTCGGCATCCACCACGTCCCAGACCCGGTGGACGTGCGTCATATCCGTGGTCGGGGCGGCGGTCAGCTCGATCGTGACGGACTGCCCCTGTGCGCGCACACGGCTGATGGCCTTCAACGGGATGTGCGTCTGCTCGTGCGGACGGCGCACGAGCAGCGCGTCGTTCTCCACGAGCGCGACGGTTTCCTTGCCGGCGTGGAGAACGGGTATGCGGGAAGTGATCGACATGCGCGTGATGGTAAGGGTGGAGTCCGGCGCTCAGGAGCCTTCGGGCGCAAGGGACTTGATCGATCCGGGCCCTTCCGTCGGTTGGGGACACCCCGCCGGACCGGACAAGACACGCGACGTAGGCTGAGGTTCCGCGCAGTGCGCGTCGAAGGTCCCCCAGGGAAGGCTGATCGTGCGAACTCCGCTCTCATGGCTCGCCGGCAGGTACTCGCTCGGGGCGAGAAGCGTCCGACCGGCCGCCCTGGGCTCGGTCGTGGCGAGTATCGCGATCATCGTGACCGGTGGAATCGTCCGCGTCACCGGCTCCGGTCTCGGCTGTACCGATTGGCCCATGTGTACGGGAGAGACGCTGGCCCCCACCGCGGAGATGGGCGTGCACGGCGTCATCGAATTCGGCAACCGGCTGCTGACCGGGGCGCTGTGCGCGGTGGTGGGCTGGGTCATCGTCACCGCGCGCCTCCAGGAGAAGCCGATGCCCGCGGTGCTGCGGGGAGGCTGGGCGCAGTTCTGGATCGTCGTCCTCAACGCGGTCGTCGGCGGAGTGACGGTGTGGATGCGGCTGAGCCCGTACATCGTCGCCGCGCACTTCCTCGCCGCCACGCTGCTGCTCACCGCCGCGGTGTACACCTGGCACGCGGCGTACGCCGACGCCGACGCCGACATCCCCCAGGAGGGCAGCTGGGGTGCCCCGCACGCTGTGGCGGCACCGCTCGCGCCGGGGCTCGCAGCCCGGATCCGGTCGCTGTCTGCAGCCTTGGTCGCGGTGACGGCCCTGCTGGTGGTCGTGGGTACGCTCGCCACCGGTTCCGGACCGCACGCGGGTGACTCTTCCGACGTGGCGCGCATGCCTTTCGACTGGACGGCCGTGACCGTGGTCCACGGCGTGCTGGCCGGGGTGGTCCTGGTCCTGGCCGGAGGGCTGTTCCGTTTGTTGCCCCGGGACGGCCTCGGTGCCGCGCGGCGCAAGGCAGCGATCTTCCTCGCCGTGCTCCTGGGTCAGGGTGCGGTCGGGGTCGTGCAGTCGCTGACGGCCTTGCCCTCGCTCGTCGTGATGCTCCACCTGCTGGGCTCGGCTCTCGTGTGGACCGGAGTGCTTCAGGTGCATCTCACGGTCCGGAGGGTCGCTTTCGGGCGTCGTCCCGGTCCGCCGGCAGCCGCCCCGCTGTCGCGTGCGGACAGCGCCGCGACGCGCGCCTAGGTCGGCTTGCGCCACACGGAGATGTGCTTCGTCGAGTCCTGGGTGAACGGGGCCCCGTCCCAGTCCGCGACGCGGCGTTCCAGCTCCAGCCCGGCGATCCGTGCCATCAGGTCGAGCTCTGCCGGCCAGGCGTACCGGTGGCGGGAGTTCTCGCGGCGGTAGCGGCCGTCGTCGCCGTCGCGGGTGAAGTGGTGCGAGACGAGGATCTGTTCGACCAGGTCGAAGGTGTCGAAGCCGAGATGGTGCTCGGAGACGTCGAACGGCACCGCGACCTGGCCGGGCGGCAGGAAACGCAACGGCGGCACACCCAGCTCGATGACGAAGCGGCCGCCGGGCTCCAGATGCCGTGCGGCGTTGCGGAAGCACTCGACCTGCTCGTCCTGGGTCAGCAGGTTCGTGATGGTGTTGTAGACGAGATAGACGAGGGAGAACGCGCCGGGGACGACGGTCGTGGCCATGTCCCCGATGGTGACCGGGAGTGTGCTCCGGTCGACCTTGCGCCGCAGTACCGCCGCCATGTGCTCCGAGAGTTCGATGCCCACCACCGGCACGCCGCGTTCGCGGAGCGGGACGCCCACCCGTCCGGTTCCGATGGCGAACTCCAGCGCCCGGCCGTCCCCGGCGAGCTCGGTGAGGAAGGCGAGAGTCGGTCCGAGAACGGCGGCCGAGGACGTCTCGGTCTCCTCGGCGTCGTAGCGGTCGGCGGTCTCACGGGTCCACAGTTCGCTGCTGGTCACGGACGGCCACTCTGCCGGGCGGCGCCGGACGCTGTCGAGGCATTTACGTTCTCCGCGGCACCTGCGGTCTCGGGCGGCCCGGTCCATGGCACTCCGGTGCGGAACATGCCCACGATGCCGTCGGGCACCTGCGGTGATCCCGCCGTCGAAGCGCCTTCCCCCCTCCCCCGTGCGCACGGGACGTGACGGGGTCATCACCCCGCGCGTCCTGCGAAAACCTGCACATCGCGTTCGCGAACTCGACAAGCGACCTCCCCAGCGGAGCGATATGCCGGATATTAACTGCCGTTTTGGTCCCTATTCACCCCGCTTCGCTCCATGTAAGCAGCGCGTCGGTCGTATCTGTTACTCGATTCTGTGAAGAAGTCGCCACCATTCGGTGAATCAAGCTGCACGTCCGTCGACGGAGGCGCCCGTCCACCCGTGACGGGAAGTCAACGGGATTGGGTGAGGGGCCCGTTCGCGTGCTTTCATCTTGCTCATCGCAGCAGTCCGGAACGGCGGCCGAGTTTCGTGCCGCCGACCGCGCCGCGATGAATTCCTCCCCCCAATGAAAGGTGCGCGCCATGCGTAACGACATCGAGACCCGTGAGATCGACGACACCGAGCTGGACGCCGTATCCGGCGGCATCATCAGCGTGTCCGGTGGCCTGGCCGGCGCCGTGACCAGCGATGTCAGCAACGTCGTGGGCCTCGTGGGCTCCCTCGACACCGTCCGTACCGCGACGGGCATCGTCTCCCACGTCCCCGGCCTCGTCACGGGCATCACCGGTGTTTCGGTGAACGCCGGTCGCGCCGGTCTCTGATCGGGAAATACCCGTGAACCCCGGAGCGTCCCCCACGGCTCCGGGGTTCTCGGCCGTCCGTATACATGCCCCACCATATGTGTGCAGTTGAAGGAACAGTCCGTGCAGTTTCGCCAAAAGGCTCTTTCCAAGCTGCAATCGCCCGAGGAATTCGACCTGCCCGTTCGCTTCGCGCGCCCGCAAGGTCGACTGGTTCTGGCCGTCACGCTCGCCGTCATGGCCGCCGCGACCTACTGGGCCTGCACCGGGACCGTGTCGTCCAAGCTGAGCGCGCCCGGCATCCTCACCCGGGCCGAGGGCAGCTACGTACTGCAGACACCGATCGCGGGACAGGTGACCGCGGTCCTCGCCGAGGAGGGCCAGCTGCTCACCGCCGGTGCGCCCGTGCTCAACGTCCGTACGGAGCAGGGGGAACGGCCCGTGCGCGTGGTGACCGGCGGCCGGCTGACGACGCTGGTCGCCAAGGTGGGTTCGGTCATCGCCATGGGCGGTGACGTGGCCACCGTGGAGCGTGTGAAGGATCCCGCGGACCCGCTGGTGGCCGTGCTGTACGTGCCCGGCGGCAGCGGCTCGACGATCGCCGTGGGCGCCGCGGTCGACCTGAACGTCCGGTCCGTCCCGCAGCAGCGGTTCGGCACGCTGCGCGGGCGTGTCACGGAGGTCGGCCGTGCCACCCTGACCCGGGCGCAGATCGGCGGGTTCCTCGGGGACGGCGGGCTCGCCGAAGAGTTCTCCCGCCACGGCGGCCCGGTGGCCGTGGTCGTCCGGCTCGAACGCTCCGCCTCCACCCCCTCCGGCTACCGGTGGTCCTCCGCGGACGGGCCCCCGTACGCCGTCGATTCGAGGACTCCCGTCACCGGCGCCGTCCACCTCGCCGCGCAGCGCCCCGTCGACTGGCTGCTGCCGTGACCGCCCCGCACCGGACTCCCGCCGGGCGCCGGCGCCACCGCCCCGAGCCGAAGGGCGGCTCCCGCCGCAGGCCCGCGCCCGTGCCCGTGCCCAGGGGCCGGATCCCCCGCCCCGTACGCACCCCCACCGTGCTGCAGATGGAGGCGGTGGAGTGCGGCGCCGCCGCCCTGGCCATGGTGCTCGGTCACCACGGCCGTTTCGTCCCTCTCGAAGAGCTGCGCATCGCGTGCGGCGTCTCCCGCGACGGCTCCCGCGCCGGCAATCTCCTCAAGGCCGCGCGTGGGTACGGGCTGACGGCCAAGGGCATGCAGATGGACCTGGCCGCGCTCGCCGAGGTGAACGCCCCGGCCATCCTCTTCTGGGAGTTCAACCACTACGTCGTCTACGAGGGCACGACCCGGCGGCTCGGCCGCAGGGGCGTGTACGTCAACGACCCCGCCAAGGGCCGCCGGTTCGTCCCCATGGAGGAGTTCGACACCAGCTTCACCGGGGTCGTCCTCGTCTTCGAGCCCGGCGACGGGTTCCGGCGCGGTGGCCGCAGGCCCGGCGTCATGGGGGCGGTACCGTCGCGGCTGCGGGGCACTTCGGGCACCATGGCCGCCGCCGTGGTCGCCAGCCTCCTGCTGGTCGCCGTCGGCGTGGCGGTGCCGGCCCTGAGCCGTACGTACATCGACATGTTCCTCATCGGCGAGCAGACGTCCCTGTTGGGGGTGCTGTTCGCCTCGATGGCCGTCGCCCTCGTCCTCACCGCGACCCTCACCGCGCTGTTGCAGGCCAACCTGCTGCGCGGGCGGATCATCTCCTCGACGCTGAGCAGTGCCCGCTTCTTCCGGCACCTGCTGAGGCTTCCGGTCACCTTCTACTCCCAGCGCAATCCGGCCGATCTGGTCCAGCGCCTGCAGTCCAACGACGCGGTCGCCGAGACCCTCGCCCGGGACCTGTCCGCCGCCGGCGTGGACGCCGTGGTCGTCGTGCTCTACGCGGTGCTGCTGTGGACGTACGATCCGCAACTCACCCTGGTCGGTGTGGCCGTGGCGCTGCTCAACGTCGTCGCGCTGCGGATCGCGATCCGGCTGCGGGCCACCGGTACCCAGAAGCTGCGTGCCGAGAGCGCCCGGCTGACCAACACCGCCTACAGCGGTCTCCAGCTCATCGAGACGATGAAGGCGACGGGCGGCGAGAACGGCTTCTTCCGGCGCTGGGCCGGACAGCACGCGGTCACCCTCGACGTGCAGCAGCGGCTCGGCGTGCCCAGCGCCTGGCTGGCGATCGTCGCGCCCACGCTCGCGGCGTTCAACAGCGCGCTGATCCTGACGATCGGTGGCCTGCGGGCGGTGGAGGGACATCTCACGGTGGGCCTGCTCGTCGCCTTCCAGGCCCTGGTGACCAGCTTCACCGCCCCGATCTCCCGGTTGGGTGGCGTCGCCGGCCGGATCCAGGACTTCGCGGCCGACATCGCCCGGCTGGAGGACGTCGAGAACTTCCCGGTCGACCGGGTCTACTCACGGCGCGAGCCCGCGGCCTCCACCCGTCGCCTCAAGGGCCATGTGGAGCTGGACCGCGTCACCTTCGGCTACAACCCGTTGGACGCCCCGCTGCTCCAGGACTTCTCGCTCACGGTCGGACCGGGGCAGCAGGTCGCACTCGTCGGGGGTTCCGGCAGTGGCAAGTCCACCGTCTCCCGGCTGGTCTCCGGGCTCCACGCCCCGTGGGCCGGGGCCATCCGGATCGACGGGATGCGGCTGGAGGACATCCCGCGCGGGGCGCTGGCCGCATCCGTGTCCTTCGTCGACCAGGACGTCTTCCTCTTCGAGGGGACCGTCCGCGACAACGTCACCTTGTGGGACCCCTCCCTCACGGACGAGGCCGTCGTCGCCGCCCTCCAGGACGCCGCCGTGCACGAGGTGGTGGCCCGCCGGCCCGGTGGTATCCACAGCCGCGTCGAGCAGGACGGCCGTAACTTCTCCGGCGGCCAGCGCCAGCGCCTGGAGATCGCGCGGGCGTTGGTGCGCCGCCCCAGCGTCATGGTGCTCGACGAGGTGACCAGCGCCCTGGACGCGGTGACGGAACAGATCATCATCGACAATCTGCGTCGCCGCGGCTGCGCCTGCGTGGTCATCGCCCACCGGCTGAGCACGGTCCGCGACAGCGACGAGATCGTCGTCCTCGACCGGGGCACGGTCGTGGAGCGCGGACGGCACGATCGTCTGGTCGCCGCGCAGGGACCGTACGCCGCACTGGTCAAGGAGCACTGAGGTGACGTACGCGCACCACACCACAGCCGCCGCCTCCGGCCCGTCGGGCGGGGCGCCGGACCCCGTCGTCGCGGCTCTGGGGGCGCTGGGTACGCCCGTCGACTGCGCGGGGGTGGGCAGCCTCCCCCTGGAAGGACCGCTCGTCCTGTGGCTGGTCGTGGAGGGCGAGCTGGACCTGTTCGCCGTGGACGCCGCGCAGTCGGGGCACTGGCACTTCCTGGGCCGGCTGGAGCCGGGCACGCTGTTGCTCGGTCCGGCCGAGGGCCCGGACCACACCCTGGTCGGCCGCCCCCTGCAGGGCTGCCGACTGCGCCGCGTCGAACTGCGGGAACTGCGACGCACGGAGTATCCGCAGTACCCGCAGTACGGGGCCGGGTTCCACGCCGGACCGTGGCACACCGACGGCGGGCACGACGGCTCGGCCGCCGCGGGACGGCCGAGCCCGCTGGAGGACGCCTTCGCGCGCGGCATCGGCCGCGGTCTGCGCGTGCTCTACGAGGCGCCGCTGGACGGCACCGCCACCACCGGGCACGGCAGGGCCGACGAAGACATCCTGTGGATGCGGATCACCCCCGGCAGCGTGCAGTACGGCGCCGTGTACGAGGCGGAGGCGGTCGGCACCCTCCTCGTCGACGCCGCGATGTGGCAGGGCATGGTCGACCAGCAGTACCGGCTGCTGTACGCCCTCGACGACTGGATCGAACAGCTCGAGCGGGCGCACGAGGACCGTACCGCGGCCGGGATCGAGGCGGGCCGGGCCGCCCGCACCCAGGCGAACCGGACCCTGCTCGCGTCCATCGTCCGCTCCGGCGGCCGGGACTCCCATCGGGGCGGGGACGTCGACGCGACCCTCGCCGCGTGTCGCCTCGTGGCCGGCGCGGCCGGCATCACCCTGACCGCACCGGGTGGGTCGGGCACCACCTCCGAGCAGGTGGATCCCGTCGAACGCATCGCGCTCGCCTCGCGGATCCGCACCCGCGCGGTCGGTCTCGGCGGGCGTTGGTGGCGGGAGAACAGCGGGCCGTTGGTGGGCCGGCGCGTGAAGGACGGCGCGCCCGTGGCCCTGCTGTGGCGACGCGGCGGCTACGAGGCGGTCGACCCCGCCACCGGCCGGCGCGAGCGCGTCGACAGCGGCGACGCGGCCACCTTCGAACCGCGCGCCGTCATGCTGTACCGCCCCCTGCCCGACGGGCGGGTGGGTCTGCCCGCGCTGCTCCGCTTCAGCGTGCGCGGCACCTTCCCCGAGCTGCGCAGCCTGCTGCTGGGCGGACTGGTCGCGGTGGTGCTGGGCGCCTTGGTGCCGGTCGCCACCGGTCAGGTCCTCGGCCGGTACGTTCCGCAGGGCGAGACCGGCCTGATCGTGCGGACCGGGGTGGCGCTGGGCGCGACCGCCGTGGTCTCGGCCGTCTTCATGCTGCTGCAGAACACCTCCCTGCTGCGCATGGAGGGCCGGATCGAGGCCACCTTGCAACCGGCCGTGTGGGACCGGCTGCTGCGGCTGCCGGCGACGTTCTTCGCCGGTCGCTCCACCGGCGAGCTGGCCGGCGCGGCGATGGGCATCAGCGCGATGCGCCGTGTGCTGTCCGGCATCGGACCGGTCTGCGTACAGGCGGGCGCGGTCGGCGCGGTGAGCCTCGCGCTGCTGCTCGTCCACAGCGTGCCACTGGCGCTGGCGGCGCTGGCCATGCTGGTCGTGATCGCGGTGGTCTTCCTGGGCCTGGGGCTGTGGCAGTTGCGGTACGAGCGCCGGCTGAACACGCTCGGCCTGCGGCTGGGCAACCAGGCCTTCCAGACCCTGCGGGGCCTGCCCAAGCTGCGCGTCGCCGCCGCCGAGAGCTTCGCGTACGCGGCCTGGGCACGGGAGTTCGCCCGTACCCGTGAGCTGCACCAGCGGATCGGCCGGACCCAGAACGTCCTCACGGTCCTGGGCGCCGTCTACCTGCCGCTGTGCACGCTGGTGATGTTCGTACTGCTGGCCGGTCCCGCCCGCGGCGCCATGTCCGCCAGTGAGTTCCTCACCTTCAGCACCGCGCTGACGATGCTGCTGTCGTCGGTCACGCAGGTGACCGGGGCGCTCATCTCGGCCGCCGCGGTGCTGCCGATGTTCGAGCAGATCCGGCCGCTCCTGCGGGAGATCCCCGAGGTCGACAGCGGCAGTACGCGCCCCGGGGAGCTGACCGGCGCCATCGAGGCCAAGAACCTGTCCTACCGCTACGCCGACGACGGCCCGCTCGTACTCGACGACGTCAGCCTGCGGATCGGACCGGGCGAGTTCGTCGCGATCGTCGGGGCCAGCGGCTGCGGCAAGTCGACCCTGCTGCGCCTGCTCATCGGCTTCGACCGGCCCGTCTCGGGCAGTGTGCTCTACGACGGCCAGGACCTGGCGGCGCTCGACCGGGCGGCCGTACGCCGCCAGTGCGGGGTCGTGCTGCAGAACGCCCAGCCGTTGACCGGCTCGATCCTCGACTGCATCCGCGGCGCCGGGACGTTCTCACCGGAGGAGGCGTGGGAGGCGGCCGCGATGGCGGGCCTCGCGGAGGACATCAAGGCCATGCCGATGGGCATGCACACCATCCTGTCCGACGGGGGCGGGACCGTCTCGGGGGGCCAGCGCCAGCGGCTGATGATCGCCCAGGCCCTCATCCGAAAGCCGCGCGTCCTCTTCCTCGACGAGGCGACCAGCGCGCTGGACAACGAGGCCCAGCGGGTGGTCATCGAGTCCACGCGCGCCTTGCGGGCCACCCGCCTCGTGATCGCCCACCGGCTCTCGACGGTCATGGACGCCGATCGGGTGATCGTGATGTCGGACGGCCGGATCGTGCAGCAAGGCTCGCCCGCCGCGCTGCTGGCCGACACGACGGGTCTCTTCCACGGGCTGGTACGTCGGCAACTGCGTTGACGCACGAAACCCGCCGGCCGACCGGTCCGGTCACCGGAGCTGGGTCAGGTCGACCGAGTCGGCGGGCGCCGGGGGTGTGGCCTTGACGGGCTCGTCGAAGGCGGAGAAGGTGGCCGCCACCCGCTCGCCGGACGCGTCGGTGCCCTGGACCCGCAACAGGTACGGCTCGTCCTCGGTGGAGACCTGGTACGTGCCCGTCCTGCCGTCGCGCCGGCTGGTGACCGTGATGGCGGGCCGGCCGTCGACGGTGGTCCGGGCGCCCTTGACCAGCTGTTCGCTCGGCGGCTTCGAGGAGAACTCCTTCTTGAAGAAGTCCAGGTCGCAGAGCTGGGCGAAATCGCGCAGCTGCACGCTGTCCGTGGTGCCGTGCAGGTAGCGGCCGTTGATGAGCGCGACCGCGTCCTCCCCCGCGGGACCCGGTGCCTGGGCTCTGAGCAGGGCGTCGTCGAGCTTCATCCAGACGTCGTCGCCGCGTTTGACGATGTCGGCCGAGCCGGTACCGCCGGGGGGCGTGACGGTGCCGACGCAGTTGCCCTGCTCGTCGAACCGGAGGTCGAGAGCGGTGGTGCCGGACGTGTTGGTCACCTTGCCCACCATGCGCATGGAGGTGACCCCGGCCATGGCCTCGCGCGAGGCCTGGGCGATGGCCTGGGGGCTGTCGTCGGCGATGCCGTTGTCGTCGGCCCGGGCCACGCCCCCGCTCGCGAGCACCAGCAAGCAGGCGGCTCCGACGGTCACGCGGCGGGCCGCTGCCGCCCTGGGTGCGGACATCGGGCATCACTTCCCTCGGGCTGCGTCCACCGGCGGCGGTCGGCACCGCTCCGCCGGCGCGGCCGGTCACCTGATCAGCGTAGGACGGCGTCGCGGCGGGCGCAGTTCGGGTGAGTTCGGCCGGACCCGGCCGGGACGGGTGCCGCGTCGGGCAGCATGGTGCCCGATCATGTCCCCCGCAGCACCGCCGATGGAGGGTCCGATGACCGGTTCCACGTCCTTACCGCCGATGAGGGCACGTCTCGCCGTGGCCGTGACGGCCGCCGTCACCGCGCTCATGACGGCCGGGGCCGCCACCGCCGGGGCGAGCGCGCCGCCGCCGGAGGAGAAGGCTCCGAGTGCGTTCGTGGCACTGAGCGCGGTCGACCCGACGATCATGCAGGAGATGCGGTACGTGCGTCCGCACAACTTCGTGGGCGAGCCGGTCGACGGCTACCGGCAGCCCGTCTGCCTCCTGACCCGCCCGGCCGCGCAGGCCCTGCACCGGGCGCAGATCAATCTGCTGCGCCAGGGGTACTCGCTGAAGGTGTACGACTGCTACCGGCCGCAGCGGGCGGTCGACCACTTCGTACGGTGGGCGCAGGACCTCGGCGACGAGCGGCGGAAGGCGGAGTTCTATCCGCGTGTCGAGAAGTCCCGGCTGTTCGAGGACGGCTACATCGCGAAGAAGTCGGGGCACAGCCGGGGCAGCACGATGGACGTGACGCTGGTACGGCTGCCGGCGTTTCCGGCGCCCCGGCCGCGGCCGGGGCAGGAGTCGGTGCCCTGCTACGCGCCCCGGGCGGAGCGGTATCCGGACAACTCGGTGGACATGGGCACGGGTTTCGACTGCTTCGACACGCTGTCGCACACCGACGACCCGCGGGTCCAGGGAGCGCAGCGCGCGAACCGGGACCTGCTGAGGTCGGCACTGACGGCGGAGGGGTTCGTCAACCTGCCCGAGGAGTGGTGGCACTTCACGCACAAGCCGGAACTGTTCCCCGACACCTACTTCGACTTCCCCGTCGCATACCGGTCTGTCTCCGGACACCGCCCCTGAGGACGCCGCGCGCCGGTGCGGGCCTGCTGAGGCGCGGCGTTCGGGATGCAGGGGACGCGGGGGCGGCGGACAGTGGAGGCGAGGCCCTCGGCAGACCGGGAGACCCGCGTGACGGATGACGACCCGACGCCCGACCGGACGGTGTCGCCTTTCATGACGGAGGCGGCCTTCCGGTCCCTGCACGCCGAGCTGCGCCGGCAGGCGTCCACCCACGCGGAGCACCGGCGCGGAGCCCTCGCCCACCTGACCGCCGAACGGGTGGTCGCCGCCGCCGCCGGCGTGCGTCACGGGCGCACCCTGTCGCTGGCGGCCCCGATCGAGACCCAGCCGGGGCCGGACGATCCGCAACCCGCCGTCTACCGGCTGACCGCCCCGACCCCGCCCGAGACCGGGACCCCGGGGGTGCACTTCGCGCTGGACCGGTTCGCCATGAACGTGCACGGGGACGCCCACACCCATCTCGACGCCCTGTGTCATGTCGTGTTCGACGGCGAGCTCCACGAGGGCATCCCGGAGAGCCGGCTGGCGGCGGGTGGGGCCCGGGGGATCACCTTGGACCTGGTGCGGGACGGGATCGTCGGCCCCGGGATCCTGCTGGACGTCCCGCGGCTGCGCGGGGTCCCCTGGCTGGAGCCCGGTGACTTCGTGGACGTCGACGACCTCCTGGCGGCCGAGGAGGCCCAGGGCGTGCGGATCGGTCCGGGTGACCTGCTGCTCGTACGGGTCGGGCACCGGCGCCGGCGCCAGGAGAGGGGCGCGTGGGACGCGGCGCACTCCCGGGCCGGCCTGCATCCGGCGTGCATGCGGCTGCTGGCCGAGCGGCAGGTCGCCGTCCTCGGCTCGGACGGCAACAACGACACGGCCCCGAGCCCGGTGCCCGGTGTCTCCTTCCCCGTGCACGTCCTGGCCCTGCACGCCCTGGGCATGCACCTGATGGACTACCTGGACCTGGACGAGCTGTCCGACGCCTGCGCGGGGCTCGGGCAGTGGCGGTTCCTGTGCACGGTGGCACCGCTGCGGCTGCCGGGGGCCACGGGCTCCCCGGTGAACCCGATCGCCGTCCTGTGACCCCCGCAGCCGGTGTCCGGCTCCCCCACCCCCGGGTGCCGCACCGGCGGGGGCCGGTTACGTTCGAAAGGGGACACTGCCGCGACAGGCCCGCCCGGGCGGCGGCACCGCGAGTCGAGGACGGTGATCCGGTTGAACGACGCTCCGCACTACGACGTCATCGTCATCGGAACGGGAGCGGGTGGCGGCACGCTCGCCCACCGGCTCGCCCCGTCCGGCAAGCGGGTGCTGATCCTCGAACGCGGCGGCTATCTCCCCCGCGAACGCGACAACTGGGACTCCACGGCGGTGTTCGTCAAGGGGAAGTACCGGGCTCCCGAGTTCTGGTTCGACCGGCACGGCCGCGAGTTCCCGCCCGAGGTCAACTACTACGTCGGCGGCAACACCAAGTTCTACGGCGCGGCACTGTTCCGGCTGCGCCCGGAGGACTTCGGTGAGCTGCGCCACCACGACGGGATCTCCCCGGCCTGGCCGATCCGGTACGAGGACCTGGAGCCGTACTACACCCAGGCGGAGCACCTCTACCGGGTGCACGGCCGGCATGGCGAGGACCCCACGGAGGGGCCGGCGAGCGCCCAGTACGCCCACCCTCCGGTGGAACACGAGCCGCGGATCCAGCAGTTGAGCGACGACCTGGAGAAGCAGGGCCTGCACCCCTTCCACCTGCCCATCGGGGTGGACCTGGTCCAGGACGCGGCCGGCCGGGCCACCCCGTCCAGCGTCTGCATCCGCTGCAACCGCGTGGACGGCTTCCCGTGTCTGGTCCGCGGCAAGTCGGACGCCCAGGTGATCTGTGTGGAGCCCGCGTTGGAGCATCCGGGCGTCGAGATGGTCACCCACGCCCACGTGGTGCGGCTGGAGACCGACCCGACGGGACGCACGGTCAGCTCGGTCGTCGCCCGCCTCGACGGCGGCGAGGAGGCCCGGTTCTCCGCCGATCTGGTGGTCGTGGCCTGTGGCGCGGTCAACTCGGCGGCGCTGTTGCTCGCTTCGGCGAACGACCGGCACCCGCGGGGGCTGGCGAACACGTCGGACGTGGTCGGGCGGCACTACATGCGCCACAACAACCTGGCCCTGATGGCCATCTCCAGGGAACCGAACGACACGCAGTTCCAGAAGACCCTGGCCCTGCACGACTGGTACCTGGGCGCCGACGACTGGGACTACCCGCTCGGCGGGATCCAGATGCTCGGCAAGTCGGACGCCGAGCAGATCCACGGCGAGGCCCCGCGCTGGGCCGGCGCGGTGACCCCCGACATGCCCTTCGAGGTGATGGCCCACCACGCCGTGGACTTCTGGCTGTGCGGGGAGGACCTGCCGCTGCCCGACAACCGCGTCACCCTGGACGGTGACGGCCGCATCCACCTCGCGCTCGACGAGTCCCACAACACGGCCGGGCTGAAGCGGCTGCGGCACAAGCTCCAGAAGATGCTGGGCCACCTCGGCATGCACGAGCACCACCTGCTGGACCACAGCCTCTACCTGCACAAGGGCATGCCGATCGGGGCGACCGCGCACCAGGCCGGCACCGTACGGTTCGGCACCGACCCGGCGTCGTCGGCCCTGGACCTCAACTGCAAGGCGCACGACCTGGACAACCTGTACGTGGTCGACACGAGCTTCTTCCCGAGCATCGGCGCGGTCAACCCGTCGCTGACGGCCATCGCGAACGCCCTGCGGGTGGGCGACCACCTCCTGGAACGCATGGGCTGACCCCTGCCTCGGGACACCGCCGACCGGGCGAAGATCCTGGTCCGGGTGGCGCAACGCGGACCGCAGGGGGCCGCCGCGCCCCGGACACGGTGATTGGGTGACGCCGGACCCGCCGGGGTGCCGTCACCCCGACGGCACGGGGTGGCGGTGCGAAGGAGGCAGTCCGCCGTGAGTTCCACCGAGGGCGTACCCCGGGGTGTGATCCCCGCGCACCTGCTCCGGGGCCAGAAGGCACTGGTGACGGGTGCGAACTCCGGGATCGGCAAGGCCACGGCGATCGGCCTGGGCCGGGCCGGGGCGGACGTGGTCGTGAACTACGTGGCCGGGCGGGAGGAGGCCGAGAAGGTCGTCGAGGAGATCGCCTCCTTCGGGGTGCGTGCGGTGGCGTACGAGGCGGACGTGTCCGACGAGGCCCAGGTCGTGGCCATGACGGAACGCATGGTCGAGGAGTTCGGGACCATCGACATCCTCGTCGCCAACGCCGGACTCCAACGGGACGCCGCCTTCACCGAGATGACCCTCGCCCAGTGGCAGAAGGTCATCGACGTCAACCTGACCGGACAGTTCCTGTGCGCCCGCGAGGCGACGAAGGAGTTCCTGCGGCGCGGGGTCGTCCCGGAGGTCTCCAGCTCCGCCGGCAAGATCATCTGCATGAGCTCGGTGCACCAGATCATCCCCTGGGCCGGGCACGTGAACTACGCCTCCTCCAAGGGCGGGGTGCAGATGATGATGGAGACCCTGGCCCAGGAGCTCGCCCCGAAGAAGATCCGCGTCAACGCGATCGCCCCCGGCGCGATCCGGACGCCCATCAACCGCAGCGCCTGGGACACGGAGCAGGCCGAGCAGGACCTGCTCAAGCTGATCCCGTACGGCCGGGTCGGCGATCCGGCGGACATCGCCCACGCGGCCGTCGGTCTCGCCTCCGACCTCATGGACTACGTGGTGGGCGCCACGCTCTACGTGGACGGCGGCATGACCCTCTTCCCGGGCTTCGCCACCGGCGGCTGACCTCCATCGACGCAACCCCGGGGAGGGACGCATGCACACCACGCTCCACCTGCTGGCGGAGGCACCGCCGCAGATGCTTCCGGCCCGCTCGCTCATGGCCTTCACGCTCGCCTCGCACATCATCCTGGTACCCATGGGCGTGGCGCTGCCGCTGATCACCCTGATCATGCACGGCTACGGGCTGCGGCGCGGCGACGCGACCGCCCTGCTGCTGGCGCGCCGCTGGTCTGCGGTCATGGCGGTGCAGTTCGCCATCGGCGTCGTCACGGGCACCGTCCTGTCCTTCGAGTTCGGCCTGCTGTGGCCGGGGCTGATGGGCCGGTGGGGCGATGTGTTCGGGATCGGCTTCGGCGTCGAGGCCTGGGCCTTCTTCCTGGAGGCCGTCCTCATCGCGATCTACCTCTACGGATGGCGCCGCCTGCCCGCCCGGACCCACTTCCTGCTCGGGCTGCCGCTACCGGTGACGGCGCTGCTGGGTGCCTTCGGCATCCTGGCGGCCAATTCCTGGATGAACACGCCCCAGGGCTTCTCCCTGGACTCCGAGGGCAACCCCGTGGACGTGGACGTCCGCAAGGCGATCTTCACGCCCATGTTCGGGCCGCAGTACTGGCATTTCGTCGTGGCGATGCTGGTCACCGCCGGGTTCGTGGTGGCCGGCGTGTACGCCACCGGCTGGCTGCGCGGGCGCCGCGACCGCTATCACCGCCTCGGCTTCACCGTGCCGTTCACGGTCGCGGCGGTGTTCACCCCCGTCCAGTTCATGCTGGGCGACGCCATCGCCCGGGCGGTGTTCCAGAAGCAGCCGGTGAAGTTCGCGGCGATGGAGATCGTCTGGAACACCGACACGCACGTCCCGGAGTACCTCTTCGGCCGCCTCCACCCCGACGGGACCGTCACCGGCGGCATCAAGATTCCCCAACTCGACTCCATCCTGGCCGGCTTCAGCCCCGACACCGAGGTCCACGGACTGGCGACGGTACCGGCGGAGAACCGGCCCACCGTCGCCCAGGCCACCCTCATCCACTGGACCTTCGACATCATGGTGGGCATCGGCTCGGTGCTCCTGCTGCTGGTCGTCTGGTACGCGTTCGTCTGGTGGCGGCGCCGCCGGCTGCCCGCCTCGCCGTGGTTCTACCGCAGCGCGGCCTGCGCCGGCGTGGCCAGCGTCATCGCCGTCGAGTGCGGCTGGATCACCACCGAGGTGGGCCGCCAGCCGTGGATCGTCTACGAGAACATGCGGGTCGCCGAGGCGGTGACCGGAGCCCGCTCCAGCTCCTTGTGGACCATGTTCGGGCTGGTCGTCGTCGTGTACGTCTTCATCTTCGGCTCGTTCCTGGCCGTACTCCTGAAGATGCGCACCCGATGGCGCCTGGACGACGAACGAAGGGCCGAGGCAGGCACGATGGCGACACCGGAGACCGACACCCCCTACGGCCCACGCTCCGCCGTCGCGGCCGGCGACGCCCCCGCTCCGGGGAACGGCGACGGCACCGCGTCGACCGAGGACGGCAGGCCGTGACCGCCGCCGGTGTCGTCGCCGCCGTCCTGCTCCTCGCGGTGGCCGCCTACACCTGCGCCGGTGGCACCGACTACGGCGCGGGCTTCTGGGACCTGACGGCGGGCGGCGCGGAGCGCGGCAAGCGCCCCCGTTGGCTCATCGACCACGCCATGGCCCCGGTCTGGGAGGTCAACAACGTCTGGCTGATCTTCGTCCTGGTCATCATGTGGACCGGGTTCCCGGTGTTCTTCCAGACCGTGTTCTCGGCGATGTGGCTGCCCCTGGCCCTCGCCGCCATCGGCATCGTGCTGCGCGGCGCCGGCTTCGCACTGCGCAAACCCACCCGCAGGATCGCCGGACGGCGCGTCTACGGCGCCGTGTTCGCCGTCTCCTCGCTCCTCACCCCGTTCTTCCTCGGCGCCGCCGCGGGCGGGATCGCCTCGGGGCGGGTGGGACCGGGCACCGAGCCGACGGCGCACGCCTGGTTCAACCCGACCTCCGTGTTCTTCGGCCTGCTGGCCGTCGTCGGCACGGCTCTGCTCGGGGCGGTGTTCCTGGCCGCGGACGCCGTCCGCTACGAAGCCCCCGACCTGCACGCCTACTTCCGGCGGCGGGCCCTGGTCGCCCTCGCCGTCTTCGCCGTGCTGGGGGCGGTCACGCTGATCGTCGCCCACGGCGACGCACCCCACCTGTGGCACGGCCTCAGCCACGGCGCCGGACTCGTCCTCGTCGTCCTGGCCGTCGTGGCCACCCTCGTCACGGCATGGCTGCTGCTGCGGACCTCCGGGGCGTGGTCCCGGCCCGCGGCCGTCGTCCTGATGGCCTCGGCCGTGCTCGCGTGGGGCGTGGCGCAGCGCCCGTATCTGATCCCCGGCCGGCTGACGGTGGCCGAGGCGGCGGGCGCGCCGAGCACCCTGCACTGGCTGCTCATCGTGACCGTCGTGGCCGCGGTCCTGGTCTTCCCCGCGGTGGCCTTCCTGTACCGGCTCGACACCCGCGGCGAACTGGAACCCCTCACGGACGCCGACCTGCGCCGGGGCGGCCCGGAGCCCGAGAGCTGACGCACCGCCGGTCGGGGCCCGGGGACACGACCTACGGCGCGGAGCCCCGGTTCAGGGCCGCGTCGAGGGTGATCGCCGCGTCGATGAGGGCGAGGTGGGTGAACGCCTGCGGGAAGTTGCCCAGTTGGCGTCCGGTGAGGTCGATCTCCTCGGAGTACAGGCCCAGGTGGTTGGCGTAGCCGAGCATCTTCTCCAGGACGAGGCGGGCCTGGTCGATGCGTCCGGCCCGGGCGAGTGCGTCGACGTACATGAAGGTGCACAGCGAGAACGTGCCCTCGGAGCCGCGCAGACCGTCGGGCGATGCCTCGGGGTTGTAGCGGTACACCAGGCTGTCGCTGACCAGTTCCTGCTCCATCGCGTCGAGGGTGGAGCCCCACATCGGGTCCTGAGGGGTGAGGAAGCCGACGGTGGGCATGCGCAGGAGCGACGAGTCCAGGACCCGGCTGCCGTAGTGCTGGACGAAGGCGCCGCGCTCCTCGTTCCAGCCCTTCTCCATGACCTGTTCGAAGATCCGGTCCCGGGTGGCGCTCCAGTGCTGCGCCGGTGCGGGGCGGCCGCTGACGCCGACGAGTCGTAGCGCGCGGTCGAACGCCACCCAGGACATCACGCGGCCGTAGGTGAAGTCCTGGGCCCCGCCGCGGGTTTCCCACAGGCCCTCGTCGGCCGAGTCCCAGTGCTCCGCCAGCCAGTCCAGCACGTGGAGCAGGCCTTTCCAGCCGCGGTAGCCGAGGTGGATGCCGTGTCTCTGGGCGAAGGAGATGCTGTCCAGTGCCTCGCCGTAGATGTCCATCTGGAGTTGGGTGGCCGCTCCGTTGCCGATGCGGACGGGCGCCGAGCGTTCGTAGCCCTCCCAGTGGTCCAGGGTCTCCTCCTTGAGGTCGGAGGAGCCGTCGACCGCGTACATGATGTTCAGCGGCCCGGTATCGCCCTGTTCGCCGGCCCGTTCCTCGATCCGGTCGCCGAGCCACCCGATGAACGCCTTCGCCTCCTCGGTGAACCCCATGCCGAGCAGGGCGTACACGGAGAACGAGGCGTCCCGGATCCAGGTGTAGCGGTAGTCCCAGTTGCGCTCGCCGCCGAGTTGCTCGGGCAGGCCGGTGGTGGGGGCCGCGACCACCGCGCCGGTGGGGGCGTAGGTCATCAGCTTCAAGGTCACGGCGGAGCGCTCCACGGCCTCGCGCCAGCGGCCGGTGTAGCGGGAGGTGCTCAGCCAGTTCCGCCAGTAGTGGATGGTGGCGTGGAAGAGCTCCTCGTACTCGGCGAGGCGTATCTGGCGGGGCGGCCCGTCGGCGGCGGACTCCAGGATCAGCCCGCGCTGCTGCCCCGCCTGCAGGCGCAGGGTGAGGTGCACGTCGTGCTCGCCCGTGAGGACGCGGCCCAGCCGTTCGTCCTCCGGCTCCCTGATGGTGTGCACGGTCAGGCTGGTGCCGTCGGCGGTGAACACCGCCCCGTTCTCGGTGAGGTGCAGCTCGTGCGACCTGCGCCCGTAGTCGAACCGGGGCGCGATCTCGACGTCGAAGGCCATGCTGCCGCGTACGCAGCGGACCATGCGGACCAGCCGGTGTCGTCCGGTGACCGTGGTGCCGGTCAGGGGCATGAAGTCGACGACCTCGCCGGCGCCGGCCTCGGTCATGAAGCGGGTCACCAACACCGCGGTGTCGGGCAGGTACAACTGCTTGGTCGCGTACGTCGCGTGGGCCGGCCGGACCGTGCAGTGGCCGCCCTTGCCCTTGTCCAGCAGGGCCCCGAACACGCTGGGCGAATCGAAACGCGGGCAGCAGAACCAGTCGACCACTCCGTCGGAGGTCACCAGCGCCGCGGTCTGCAGGTCACCTATCAGGCCGTGGTTCTCGATCAGCGGGTATTCGTCCATCAGGGCGTCCCTTCCGGCATGCGTCGCCGCCCGGATCTCGGCCCCCCGATCCAGCGTATGCCGGGCCCGCGGCACCGTCCCGCTGAGCCGGGCCCCCACGGCCCACGGTGTGCGCCGTGGGACTTCCCGGCCGCCCGGACGGCTCAGCCCGGCCACCGGGTGCGCGCGGGTCTCAGCCCTCGCTCGCGACACCACGGTCGGGGGCGCTCATGTCCCCCGTCGCGGGAACGCCGTCGGCGCGCCCGTAGCGCAGGTACACGCTGCCCTTCGGGCCGGCCACCGGGGGTGCGAGGAGGGTGAGGTTGGTGGGTACCGCGCCGTCGTCGAACACCTTCTTCCCGACGCCGAGCACGATCGGGTGCAGCCAGAGGTCGAGGCGGTCGAAAAGCTTCTCGCGCAGGAGGCTCTGCACGAGGTTCAGGCTGCCGACGACCTTCACGTTCTCGTGGCGGTCACGGATCTCGCGCACCGCGCCGGCTAGGTCGGGGCCGAGCTGGGTGGAGCCGGCCCAGGAGAGGTCGGGCCTGCCGCGGGAGGCCACGTACTTCGGGACGCGGTTGAAGAGCGTGGCGATGTCGTCGTCCTCGCCGCCCTGCTGGTGGGGCCAGTAGGCGGCGAAGATGTCGTAGGTCCGGCGGCCGAGCAGGAGGGCGTCCGTGCCCTCGTACGCGGCGCCGACCTGTGCCCCGGCCACCTCGTCCAGCAAAGGCGCCTGCCAGCCGCCGAACGGGAACCCGACGGGATCCTCGTCGGGGCCGCCGGGTGCCTGCCCGACGAGGTCGAGGGTCGCGAACATCTCGATGTGGATGAGGCCCATGGCGTGCTCCCGGTGAGTCGGTCGTCTGCGTCAAGGGATAGACCCGTGCGGGGCCGCGAACTCATCGCCGCGCCGGAGACCGGCCGCTACCGCACCGCCTCCACGGTCCCGAGGTGCTGTGCGGCCTCGGCGGCGGTGTAGGCGCAGGCGAAGGTGAACGCACGCGGGGACGGCCCGTGCGCCCGTAGGTCCGCCAGGCGCTCCAGGGCCTCGCCGACGGTCGGGAGATGTCCGCCCGGGACCCACCACAGCACCATGTGCGCCTCGACGTGCCGGGCGAACCACTCGCGGCGCCGCCGCATCACCTCCAGGTGCCCGCTGCGGTAGGCGAAGTCCCACAGGGCCTCCTGCGTCCGCCACACCGACAGGTTGACGACGACGTCCTCACCCGCCGGGCGCAGGCCGGTGGCGTCGGCCGCCCCCTCCTCCACGAGCCGCCACACGAAGCCGGGCGCGGCGTCGGCGGCGGCGTTGACCGGATCGAGCATCTCGACGAACGGGGTCATGCGCGGGTCGTCGAAGGGGTGGAGGAGGGTGGCGACGTTGAGCTGGGCGAGGTGGCCGGCGGCATGCGGGGCTTCGGTCATGGCCTCATCCCAGCACAGCTCCATTTTCTATGTCAATGCTCATTGTTTTTAGAATCTTCCAGCACCACGCAGCACTCCCCCGGCCGGGCGTCCATCCGCGCCCGGACCGGGCCGTCGGCGCCGATCAACCCCTCCAGCAGCGCGAGATTCATGCCGCAGACGAGCGGCGGGAAGCGTTCGGCCACGGCATGGAAGGGGCAGTTGCGCATCCGGACGACAGGCGCACCCCCCTCGACCCCGCCGGAGGCTTCGACGTGCGGTTCGTAGCCCCGGGCGGCCAGCGTCTCCATGGCCTCCTCCAGGCCGCCGCAGGGCGCCGCCGAGCCGCGCAGGCCCTCGCCCCGGCGGCGCGCGGCGGCGCACAGCACGGCATCCAGCCCGGCCTGCTCGGCGGCCTCGGCGAGCAGCTCGGCGGCGGTGCGGTAGTCGCGGGCGGGCAGCGACACCGACCGCTCGACCCGCGCCCGCGTGTACACCTTGGCCGGACGACCGGCCCCCGGCCCCGAGCGACCCGTGAGCCGGCGACTGCCGCTCTCCAGCAGCCCGACCTGGGTCAGCTTGTCCAGATGGTGCGCGGCGAGGGTACGGGCCACCCCGGCCGCCTCGGCGGCTTCGTTGCGGCCGACCTCGCGGCCCTGCGCCACCACGTACTCGTACAGACGGCGCCGCACCGGATCCTGCAACACCGCGATCGCATCGATATCCTTCACGCGACCATTCTAGGAACAACGCGGATTGGATATAGAAGGCGAAGTCCACCCCGGCCGACCCCGTCGGCCCCGTCGGCCCCGCCGCTTCGCGGACTACCAGCGCATGCGGACGTCCTCGGCCCATCCCAGCAGCCGGTCCACGTCGATCCGCTCGCCGGCATCCGTGCGGATCGAGCCCGTGTAGTGGCCGAAGCACTGATCCGTGCGGTTGGCGAGGAGACCCATGTCGGTGCGGGTGGACCGGTTGTGGAACGGCGTGAACACCAGGTCCACCCGGTCCGCCCCAGGGCTGCGGATCGACCACGGCGCCAGGTGATCGCCGCGGGACCAGCGCCACTCCAGCTCTTGGCCGATCTTGCTGATCCGGCCGTCCACGCACACCGCGTTCTCGGTCGCCCCGGTGCCGCGCGTCCAGCGACCGCCGAACTGCAGCCCGACGGTGCGGCCGTCCGTACGCCCGGAGGCGGCACCCCAGTTCCACACCACCGAGCGGGGCCATCGGCCCCGCCCGTGGTCGAGGGTGCCCCAGGCGTCCTCGCCGAACGCCAGCACCTCGTCCGCGATGCGGACCGTGCCGGTCGCGGGCCGGGCCGTGTGCTTGGAGGTGTACTGGAAGCGTCGCTCGTCCCAGGGCACCACCACGGAGAGGGTCTCGTGCCCGGCCGGCATCCCGACGAGGAGGTCCACCTCCACCGGGAGGCCCCGCGGATCGACGCAGCGCGCCCGTAGGCGGGTGGCGGGGCCCTCGCCGTGGATCTCGATCCGCACCTGGCCCCTGACCGGCCGCGGCGGTCCGACCACGAGCGACGCGGACGCCGGATCCGGAGCTCCCGCGACGGTGTCGGGGAGGCGGACACCGTATCCGCCGGGCACGATCGCCGTACGCTCGAACTCCCTGCCGCCCGTGCCGTATTCCAGCACGTAGATCGAGTTCAGGGCCAGGTAGTCGAGGTCGCTCACGGTCAGGGCCACCAGGTGGGTCGGCGTGGTCACGCACCAGTACTCCCACCGCTTCGTCCGCCCCCAGCCGGGGATCCGGCAGCGGTGCAGCGGCGTGCGGGACCAGCCGATCGCCTGCGGGGCGATCCTGCCGTCGGGACGGCACAGGTCGACGGGCGCGACGATCTCACGTTCGTGCGTGGCCATGGCCGGACCCTACCGGCCCGGGGACGGGCGGGGCGGGCGGAACGTCAGGACGGCTGCCGGTCGATCAGGGCGAAGAGGCCCGAAATCTCCGCGCCGCGACGGCGCTTGGCCTCGACGGTCGTCATTCCCGCGTGCAGGGCGGTCGTGCCGTGGGCGTAGGCGTCCTCGATGGGCAGGTAGTACATGAGGTTGAAGTACAGGTGGGGCGCCGGGTGCCGGCGGTCGTGGGCGACCGCGCGGATCCAGGTCGTGGTCCCGTAGTGGTAGAAGAGGCAGAAGCCGATCATCCGGTCCTCGTCGTAGGCGGCCACCACCCGCGCTTCGTCGCCCATCGTGGTCGCCTGCCGTTTCAGCAGACCGGTCATGGCGTCCACGCCGTCCCGGTCGTGCCCGTGCTCCTGCTGGTGTCCGGCGAGGAGGACCGCCGCCGCCTCGGAGCAGTCCGCGAGCGCCTGTCGACGTACGTCGAGGACGGTCGCGGCGAACTCGCGGCGTTCGCGGCGTATGCCGACGCGGCGCTGTGAGGGCAGGGAGGCGAGGTAGTCGTCGATGCCCGCGCCGGGGAGCGGGATGAGGGCGTCGTCCTCCAGGTGGTGGACCGGGTCCGGGTAGAGGGGGTCGAGCCGGGAGGCGGCCGGGGTGGTGAGGTAGGGCCACCAGTGCGTCGTGCCGTGGTGGTCGGCGAAGCCGCGTACGGCGTCCCGGAGGAGCGTGAGGCAGGCGTCCCGCCGGCCGGGGCCGAGGCCGGGTGCGGTGAGCGGGGTGTTGTGGTAGCCGCGGCGCGCGCCGGCGATCACGCGGGGCCGCAGGTGCGGGGGCAGGACGGTTTCGGGCCGGTAGCTGTCGTTCGGCTCCTCCCGCACGAGGTAGAGGGGGGCGGCGGCGAGCAGGGTGCCGTCGAGGTCCCGTACGAGCGCGTACGCGCAGGTGGCGGTGGGGTCTTCCTCCTCGCCGGCGAGCCACCGGTGCGAGAGGTAGAGGCCCGCCGGCCGGGCGAGGTGCTCCCACTCGGCGGCGGGGACCTCATGGATGGACTCGATGATGCTGGTGATCAACGGGGATTCCTTCGGCGGTGGCGGTTGGGGGCCTTGAGGGCGGGCGCGGCGAGTACGGCGAGCAGGCAGGCGGCGGCTTCGACGCCCCACGGGAGGAGGGGGCCGGCCTCCAGCAGTGCGGTGAACAGGGCGGGGGCGGCGACCATGCCGACGGCCCACGAGAACTGGTACAGGCCTTGCGTGAAGCCCCCGGCCGCTTGGGGGGTGAGGCTCACGGACAGTTCGCTCAGCGCCGGGCCGAGGAGGATCTCCGCCAGGCTGAACAGGACGATCGCCACGACGAGGGCGGCCCAGGCGGTGGAGGCGGCACCGGGCAGGGCGGGCAGCGCGAACGCCCACATGCCGAAGGCCATGATCAGGTATCCGGCGACCACGGCATGGCGGGGCACCTTGGGCGCCACGTGCGCGGTGACGACGGTCGAACACGCGGAGACGATGACGGTGTTGACGACGAACAGCATGCTCGCCGCCGAGGCGGGGAGCTCCAGGGCGCGGGTGGTGTAGACGGCGACGAGGACGGCGAGGGCGGCCTGCGCGAGGACGTAGGGGATGTTGAGGGCCACGAGCAGGAGGTAGCGGCGGGTGTGGTCGGCCCGGGTCACGAGGACGCTCGGCGGCGTACCGTCCGGCCGGGGTGGGGTGGTGGTGAGCGCGGCGAAGCAGGCCGCCGCCAGGAGGTAGGTGGCGGCATCGACCGCGATCATCCAGCGCAGCGAGCCGTTCCCGAACACGGTCAGGGCACCGACCGCGGCGGCGGACCCGGCGGCGAGGCCGACGTTGCGCAGCGAGCCGGTGAACGCGAACCAGGAGCGGCGCTCCTCCGCCCGGGTCACGTGTGTGATCAGGGTGCGCTGTGCGGTGAAGTACATGTTGATGCCGGCTTGGACGAGGACGTACACACCGGCGACGTGCCACGGCTCGCGGGCGAGCAGGAACAGGGCGAACCCGGCGGCGGAGAGGATGTTCGCCCACACCACGACGCTTTTGGGGCCGATGCGGTCCATGAGGCGTCCGGCGAGGAACGTGACGGGCAGCGCGAGGGCCTGACCGACCGTCATCGCCGCGCCCACCCGCGCCAGGGGCAGGCCTTGGACGTCGGTGAAGTACAGCAGCCCCAGGGGCAGGAGCATGCCGTTGCCGACGGAGTCGATCAGGTTGCCGGTGATGAAGAGGCCGTGCCCGCGCAGTGCGGGCAGGCCGAGGCGGTCCGCCGCGGTGCGCGGGCGGCGGGTGTCGGTGGCCGCGCTCACCGGTTCAAGAGGGAGGTGATCTTGGCCATGACATCGGCCGCGGGGAAGCCGGTGGCCTCGTGCAGCTCCGTCAGGGCCTTCACGGTCCGCTCCTCCTCGCCCTCGGCGAGGGTGATCACGACGATGTCCCCGTGGGAGGTGCCGTCGATGACCAGCTCGTGCGCGGTGACCACCCTGACCCGTCGGCGGAGTTCTACGACCACCGCCGGCGGGATGCCGTCCCCGGCGAGGAACTCGACGGCCCAGCCGACCCGTTGTGCCGTGGCTCCGGGAAGGGGGAGGCCGCGGGCCATGCGGGCGAGGGTGGCGAAGGTGTTGGTGTCGGAGGCGGCGCAGGAGAGGGTCGTGGCGCCGCCGACGCGCGGGTTGATCTCCAGGATCACGAACCGGCCACCCGTGTAGACCATGTCGACGTTCACCGACCCGTGCACTCCCAGGCTTCCGCAGAAGACCTTCAGCGTGCGGGCCACGTCGGCGAACGCGGCGTCCGCTTCCTCGCGGGGACCGCACCAGCGCAGATCGGCGAAGGTGAACACCGGTTCGACGCCGGCGCGTCCGGTCCAGCACAGGGGAAGGACCTGGTACGAGCCGGGGTGACCCACGATGTCCACGCTGCACAGGTCGCCTTCGACGACCTCCTCCACCACGGCCGACACCGCCTGGGACACCGCCTGAGACACCGACGGCGACACCGACGGTGACACCGCCCCCGGCGGCGCCGGGACGGGTGCGCGGTGGACGTCGAGGTAGCCGTCGAGGTCGGCGGGTGAGCGCAGGGTGCGGATGCCCATGCTGGTCGAGTCCCATACGGGCTTCGACATCAGCGGATAGCCGATCCGTTCGGCCTGCGCGCGCAGCGCGTCCCGGTAGCCGGGCACGGGCAGGCCCCGCCCCGCCAGCAGATCGGAGTCGACCCGGAAGCCCTCGGGCACCGACAGCCCGGCCCGTTTGCAGAGCTGTTTGGTCTCCCACTTGTCCACCAGCAGCATCGTCGCCGCGAGGGGGGTCATGACCGTCGGGATGCCCGCGGCGTCGAGGAAGGTCTTGGCCGCGGCATCCCGCAACGCGTTCTCGCAGGGCAGCGAGATCGACACCGCCGCGTCCGCCCCCCAGGCGGCGACCGCGTCCGCGAGTTCCCGCGGCGTCACCGACCGATCGAGTCGCTCCCGGTGGCCGGGGAAGTCCTCGTCCCCCACCGTCCCACTGGTGTGGAACAGCCCGGCCTCGATCCCGTCGGCCGCGAGCCCGCGGACGGCCTGCTGGATGTAGGGGTCGGCGCGCTGGATGCGTACCGACCGTAAGAAGGCGATCTTCCGCACCCGTTTCAGCCCATCTCCACTCGGGACCGGGCGGCCACCCGCTCGGCCAGCCCGCGCGCCTGGTCCGCCGTCTCCGCGCGGGCCACCACGTGCCCGATCCGGCAGCTCGAGTCCGCCGGCTCCGGCACCGGCGTCCCGGGCGCCAGGTGCACCTCGCCGTGCGTACCGGGCAGGTCCGGGATGGACACCCGCCGCAGCACCCCGCCGCGCTCGGGCAGCAGGAATCGGATCGACGCCGCCGCCGTACGGGAGGGGACGGTGTCGGGCAGCCGGCCGAGCACGGCCTGGAGGTGGGCCACGGCCTCGCTGACTCCCGTCGCGGCCTCGACGACCTCGCACAGGTTGTCCCCGGGCAGGCGGGCGCCGGTCTCGATCACGTACGGCGTCTCCGTGCCCGGCGGAATCTTCACCTCCGTGTGCGCGATGCCGTTGCGGACGCCGACGGCGAGCGCCGCCCGCGCCGCGAGGTGCTGCACCGTCCTGACCAGTGGCTCGGGGAGACCGGACGGGCAGGTGTGCCCGGTCTCGATGCGGTACCGGCCCTCGGTGGTGTCCTTCGCGACGACCGGCAGAGGGTAGGCCACCCCACCCGCGACGACCGTGTCGCAGGAGTACTCCCCCCCTGGGATGTACTCCTGCAGCAGGACCCGCGTGTCCAGCTCCAGGCCGTGCGGGTGGGCGTGCGTGAACCGCCGGGCCGCGGCGACCGCCGAGGCGAGCCCCTCCGGGACCTCCGGAGCCTCCGGGCCGTGCGGGGCCCCCGTAGCGTGCTGGGCGTCCGAGCCGTCCGGGCCGTCGACCACGGACACGCCCCACGAGCCGCCCTGTTCCGCGGGCTTCACCACCAACGGCCGGCCGAGCCCCCGCGCCACCCGGTAGGCCTCGGCGGCGTCGTGCGCGACCGCCCAACGGGGTGCGGGGATCCCGGCCGCCGCGAACGCCTCCCCCATCTCGATCTTGTTCCTGGCCGCCCGTGCGAGCCGGGGATCGTTCCCGGGCAGGCCGAGCCGGTCGGCGAGCAGCGCGGCGAGCGGGGTGAACAGCTCGAAGCAGGGGGCGACACCGGCGATGCCGTGCTGCCGGCAGAAGGCGTCCATGTCCCCCAACGCACTCGGGGTATCCGTCAGGTCGGTCGCGCACACCCCCGCGAGGGCGGCCCGCAGCCACTGCGGGTAGCCCTCGTGGACGTCCTTGTGGGTGGCCGCGTACAGGCGCACCCCCAGCCGGTCTGCCGCCTCGACGAGGAACCGTCCCGCGTTCCCCATCGGTTCGATCACCAGCACTCCCGGCCCGCGCGGGCCCGCCCCGTTTTTCATTCCTCCAGCAAAGCCGCGGGGTGGGGGTGGGGGCTATCGGCCTGACAGACGAAAAGAACTCGCCTCACAGCGTGGGCTTTTGGAGCAACAGCCAACGAACCGGTCAGTAGCCGCCGGGTATTTGGTGCGCCCGCCCGATGGAGCCGGACGAGCGTCCCGTGATCGGATCGCCAGGCCGGGGAAACCCGCGCTGGCAACCCGTACGGGAAGGCAACACCGTGACCAGCAGCCTGCACCAGGAGCTCGCCGACCACATCGAGCAGGGAGTCATTCCGCCCTACCAGTACTCGTACCCGCCCCGCTCCACGTACCGTCCGCTCCCGGAGGGCAGGTGGACCGTGCCCGACGTCTGGGCGAGGGATCTGGCCAACCATCAGGTCCCCGAGCTCAACCTCTATCTGCACGTCCCCTTCTGCGACCGCAAATGCGGCTTCTGCAACCTCTACACGATCATCAGCACCGACGAGGACGTCTTCGACGCCTACACCGACGCCCTCTGTACCCAGATCCGCGATCACGCGGAGATCATCCAGGCCCGGCGGTTACGCACCATCTACATCGGCGGCGGCACCCCGGCACTGCTGGGGCCCCGCCACTTCGAGCAGATCTTCACCACCATCGGCGAGGTCTACCCCAACTGGCGCTCCACGGCCGAGGAAGTCGCCGTGGAGGCCACCCCGTCGTCGATCGCCGACGCGCCCGACGAGTTCAAGGCCCTCATCGACATGGGCCTCACCCGCGCCAACGTCGGCATCCAGTCCCTCGTCCCGCGCGAGATCCGCGAGGCGGGCCGCGGCGGCGAGGACGAGAATGTGATCCGCCGCGCCGTCCGCACCGCCCACGAACTCGGCCTGCCGGACCTGTCCACCGACCTGATCATGGGCTTCGCGGGGCAGACGCCCGAGACCTGGCGCCAGAGCGTGGACGAGCTGGCCGCACTCCGGCCCACCACCATCAGCACCTACTTCCTCACGGTGCGGCCGGACGCCTGGTTCTCCAGGACCGGCGCCTACCAGTACATGTGGCAGCCCGAGCTGTACGAGCGCTACGACTACGCCCGCCAGGTGTTCCTCGACCACGGCTACGTCCAGGAGGGCTCCGTCCGCTACAAGAAGCCCGGTCGCGGCGGCTACGTCCAGAAGGTGCTCACCTTCCACGGCGTACCGCTGCTCGGCCTCGGCGTCGGAGCCCGCTCGTACACGAGCGTGCTCGACTACATGTGCGGCAGCGTGAAGCCCTCGGCGGCCGAGGTCGCCGACTACATCGAGCGGGCCAGGAACCACGAGCTGGTGCCCGTCACCGGCTTCGAACTGACCGCCGAGGAGCTCGTCCGCAAGCGGCTGGTCCTGGACACCTTCGACCTCGACCTCGCGGAGCTCGACCGCTTCGGCTACCAGAAGCACGCCGCCGAATTCGAGCCCGTCCTCGACGCGGCCGAGTCCAACGGGCTCATCCACCGCCTCGGTCGACGGGTCCAACTGACCCCCAAGGGCTTCAAGTACCGCGACGTGCTGTCCTGGATGTTCTACTCCGGGTCCGTCAAGGACCTCGACCGCGCGTACTACGAGAACCTCCACGCGGCGAACAAGCGCGCTCGGCGGAACATGGGGGCGACACCGGTACGGATCACCGGCATCGACCTGCGCGAGCGCGAGGGAGTCGCGTGAGCGATCTGTACATCGCGGCGGGTGGCGGCGGCGACGCGCTCGGGACCCTCATCGCCGCCCACGCCCTCGCGGCGGACCCGGCCGACCCGGCGAACCCGGCCGACCCGGCCCGCGCGCCGCTGATCGCCACCTACGCGTGGGAGCGCCCCGAGATCGACCCGGCCGCCGGCGGCCCCCTCGGGGAACGCGACTTCGACGGGCTCGTGCACGAGGGCGGCGGGATCCGGGGCGGCGGTTTCGCGGCCTTCACGCCGGCCACCCGGGCCCGCCCGCCGGCCGGATCCACCCTGCCCGCCCTCGCCGGGGACCTGCCGGCCCGGCTGCTGCTCCTCGACCCCGCCCGGGGGCTCGCCTGCCTGTCACGGCAGATCGGAGCCATGGCCGAAGCCGCGGGCGGCGGCCGGATCCGCGTCGTCGACATCGGCGGCGACATCCTGACCCACGGGGACGAGCCCGACCTGTGCAGCCCGTTCGGGGACGCGCTCACGCTCGCCGCCTGCCACCTCACCGGCATCCCGACCACCGTCCACGTCGCGGGGCTCGGCCTGGACGGCGAGATCGGTGAGCGGCTCCTGCTCGAACGCCTCGGCGGATACCGCCCCCTCGTCCCCGACCGGGAGGCGGCGACCGCGGCCGCCCGCGCACTGGCCTGGCACCCCTCCGAGGCGTCCGCGCTGTGGGCCGCGGCCATCCACGGCTCCCGCGGCACCGTCCGTACCGCCCGCACCGTCATCCACCTCACGGACACCTCCCCGGGCCTCCACCCCCTGCCACTGCCGGAGGCGATCGCCCACAACGTGGTCGCCCGAGCCCTCGTCGCCGAGCGCCCTGCGACCCTGGGGGCCGCCGCCGACGTCTCCCACCGGCTCACCGGCATTCCCGGGCTGGAGAGCGAGCGCGCCCGAACGTCCCAACGGGACCGGCCCACGCGGGAGATCGCCTTCCTCGACCGGGACACGGCCATGAAGTCCCTGCACGAAGCGGCCGACGGAACGGACCACCTCACCCTCCGCCACGCCGCCCGCTCGCTCGGCCTCACCTGGACGGACATCCCCGCCCTCCGAGCGGTCCTCACGACGGACACCCCCCTCCTGCGGCTCACCCCGTAACGGCGACCGCCCCCACGAGGGTGACGTCCGCCGTTCCACGCTGCCGGGACACCGGCGTCCTCAGGGGTGTCGCCGGTGTCCCGGCCCCCGCGGCCGGGTGCCCGCGCCGCGCCGGTACGGCGCGCCCCGGATCGGATGCCGAGCATGAAAAGATCACTACCGTAAGTGCCGCATGCTGTGGGGAGTACAGATGTCCGAAGGACTGGTCCTGAAGGTCGCGCAGCTCGAACAGATCTGGGCCGACGCCGAATCGAAGCTCGACCAGAGGCGCCGCGAAGAGATCGCGGAGTACATCGCGCGGGCGAAGCAAGCTCTGAAGGACGGCAACGCGCCGGCGGGATACGCGGCGGCGGACCGGGCCCTCACGGGGCTGAAGACGGCACGCGTCTGACAGCCCGCCGCCCGGGGAGGCGCGGGTGTCGGACGGCGTGTCACCATGCTGGGCATGGATGCTTCCGACCCGACCGGCACGGCTCACCAGGTGCAGCGGCGGTGGCGTGCGCGGGAAGCACCCGACGGGGACTTCATCGTGTTCGCCGACGGTTCCCTGTCGGTGATGGACCTGCTGCGCCTCTCCCCACCCGATCGGGTCGGCGACGTCCGGGCCGAGCGGTGGCAGTGGGTGGAGGCCCTGCGGGCGACCGAATGGAGTGCCGGCAACTGGGTGGAGGTCGGCTCCGTGCTCGCCTCGCACGCTCACGACGGAAGCCGCGCCTGGGCCGGAGAGTCCGCGGATCACGGGAGCATCGGCTGGGTCGCCCTGACCCAGGACGACGACGAAGGCACGCTGGAATGGATCGCGACCTCCAGCTGGTCCAATCCGTTCTCCGAGGTCACCTTGGACGAGACCACCGTGACCGCGGTGAGCACCGCGGGCCGCGTCTGGTCCTTCCCTCGCCACGCGCCTCAGCACGTCGAGATCACCGCGGATCCCGACCACCCGTGGCGAGGATGACCGACCGATCCTCCCGGACGCGGCCGGTCAGGCGCCGCCGGCGCCGGCCGTCTCCTCCTCCAGCAGGCGGGTCGCCATCGCGCGCATCTCGATCTTGCGGATCTTTCCCGTGACGGTCATGGGGAACTCCTCCACGACGTGGACGTAGCGGGGGATCTTGAAGTGGGCGAGCCGCCCCGCGCAGTACGCGCGGACGGCCTGGGCGGTCAGCGGCTCGGCCCCCTCGCGCATCCGTACCCACGCCATCAGCTCCTCCCCGTACTTCGGGTCGGGCACCCCGATGACCTGGACGTCCAGGACGTCGGGGTGCGCGTGCAGGAACTCCTCGATCTCGCGGGGGTACAGGTTCTCGCCGCCGCGGATCACCATGTCCTTGATGCGGCCGGTGATGCTCAGGTAGCCGTCACCGTCCATGACGGCCAGGTCGCCGGTGTGCATCCAGCCCTCCGGGTCGACGGCCTCGGCGGTCTTCTCGGGCTCGCCCCAGTAGCCGAGCATGACCGAGTAGCCCCGGGTGCACAGTTCGCCCGGGGTGCCGCGCGGGGCGGTCCGGCCGGACCGGGGATCGACCACCTTGACCTCCAGGTGCGGGCCGACGCGGCCCACCGTGGAGACCCGGCGCTCGACCGAGTCGTCCACACGGGTCTGGGTGGACACCGGCGAGGTCTCCGTCATGCCGTAACAGATGGAGACCTCGGTCATCCCCATCCGCTCGATGACCTCGTTCATGACCTCCACCGGGCAGGGCGAGCCCGCCATGATCCCGGTGCGCAGGCTCGACAGGTCGTACCCGTCGAACCCGGGGGCGGCCAGCTCGGCGATGAACATGGTGGGGACCCCGTACAGGGAGGTGCAGGCCTCCGCCTCCACCGTGGCCAGCGTCACCGACGGGTCGAAGGCGGGCGCGGGGATCACCATCGCCGCGCCGTGGCTGGTGCAGGCGAGGTTGCCCATCACCATCCCGAAACAGTGGTAGAAGGGCACCGGGATGCACACCCGGTCACGCTCGTCGTATCCGCACAGCTCGCCCACGAAGAAGCCGTTGTTGAGGATGTTGTGGTGCGAGAGGGTGGCTCCCTTGGGGAAGCCCGTCGTGCCCGAGGTGTACTGGATGTTGATCGGGTCGTCCGGGCTCAGTGCGGCCTGCGCCCGTGCCAGCGCGGCCGGGTCGCCGCCGCGCCCGCGTTCCAGCAGCGCGTCCCACCGCGGCCCGTCGAACAGGACGGTGAACTCCAGCCCCGGGCAGCGCGGCCGGACCTCCTCGATCATCGCCGCGTAGTCGGAGGTCTTGAAGCGCTCCGCCGCGACCAGCAGCCGGATGCCGGACTGCCCGAGCACGTACTCCAGCTCGTGCGAGCGGTACGCCGGGTTCACGGTGACCAGGATCGCCCCGATCTTCGCCGTGGCGTACTGCACGAGCGTCCACTCGGCGCGGTTGGGCGCCCAGATGCCGACCCGGTCGCCCTTGACGATCCCGAGGTCCAGCAGCCCGAGGGCCAGGGCGTCCACCTCGACGGCCAGCTCCGCGTACGTCCACCGCCGGCCGGCGGCGACGTCCACGAGGGCGTCCCGGTCGGGGAAACGTCGTACGGTCCGGTCGAGGTTGTCCCCGATCGTCTCGCGGAGCAGCGGGACCTCGGTACTCCCGGACGCACGACTCGACGCTGTGGACACACGTACCTCCTGGACTCGCCGCGGCGATGACGACCAACGCGCGCCACCCATGATCCCCTCCCGGCGGGCCGCGACACCAGAGGTGCGGGGAGCATCCCTACGGGCCTGCGGAACCGGAGGAACCCGAGGACCGAGCAACCGGAGCGACCGGACGGGGCGAGGTCCTACTGCGGCTTCGGCCCCTTCATCACCTTGCTGAGCTGTTCCAGAGCGCCTTCCCGCATGCCCCGGACGTAGTCCCAGCCGTTGTGGTCGCCGCCCTGGATCTCGTGGATCGACACCTTGATCGGACCCTTGCCGAACTGCTGCTGGAACTTCTCCATCCGGTCACGGCCGCCCTCCTTGGTGCCGTACTGGAAGAGGACGTCCACCTCGGGGCCCTTGGCGCCGATCAGCTTCGGCGCGAGCTTCTCGGGGTTGTTCGCGTCCATCTCCGCCTGGTGGCCCTTCCAGAGCGGGGAGTCGGGGACGATCTCGCCGCCGTTGGCTATGACGGCCCGGAAGCGGTCCGGCTTCTGCAGGAGTTGCTTGAGACCCACGAAGGCGCCGGAGGAGTTGCCCATGAAGGCCCAGCCGTCGCGGGACTTGTAGGTACGGAAGTTGGCGCGGGCGAGGTCGGGTACGTCCTCGCCGATCCAGGTGCCCATCTTGGCCTGGCCGGGGATGTCGGAGCCGTCGTAGTAGTACTTGGCGTCCGGGTTGAGGATCGGCATGACCACGATGAACGGCAGGCTCTTGCCGGCCGCGGCGCCCTCGGCGATGGCCTTGTGGAGGCCCAGCTTCGGCATGGTCGCCCAGTAGTTGTCGGCGTTCCCGTTGCCTCCGGGCAACGCGATCATGACCGGGAAGGCGCTCTTGGCGTACTCCGGGCGGTCGTACTCCTTGGGCGTCCACACCCAGACGCTGCCGTCGAAGCCGGACTTGGCGCCCTTCACCCGGGCCTTGGATATGCGGGTGCCGTCCTCCAGCTTGACGGTCTGCTTGAAGTCGGTGAAGGGACCGGCGGGGAGGGACACGTCAGGGTCCGCGGTCGGCGCGGCGGCCTGCTTCCCGGCGCCGGTCTCCTTGTCCTTACCCGCTCCCGTCGAGGGCTTCGCGTAGCTGACGGACTCGCCGTTCCCGTCGAACCGGTCCGTCGCCCAGAGGATCGCCCCGGCGCCGGCGCCGGCGAGCAGGACCACGGCCACCGCGGAGCCGATCCACATCTTCTTGCGGGATCGGCGGGGCTGCTGCGACTGCGGGTACTCGTGCACGAACTTCGCTCCGAACGGGTGGGGCTGCCCTTGAGCGGGGCAGAACGGGTGCTCCGCCTCTTTGGATGTGTTTCTCGACCCGCGAGGTTGCAAAAACATGCAACAAATGTCGTTTAGGTTTCAAATGAGCCCGCCGGTGGCCGCCGTCGCGCGCCGGCCACCGAGTCCGTCAGGCGGGCCGGATGCCGTCGCAGGCGATGGGCAGGTGGCGGGGACCGCGCAGCACCGCGTTCTGGCGGTACGGGGGCGGGTCCGCCAGCAGTCGGGGGTTCTCCAGCCGGCGGGCCAGTTCGCTCAGGGCCAGCTGGGCCTCCAGGCGGGCCAGCGGGGCGCCGAAGCAGCTGTGGATGCCGCTGCCCAGGCCGAGGTGCTGGATGTCCGTGCGGTCGGGGTCGAAGCGGTCCGGGTTCTCGAACCGCTTGGGGTCACGGTTCCCGGACCCGAGGATCAGCGAAACCGTGGCGCCCTTGGGGATGGTCACCCCGCCCACCTCGATGTCGGCGAGCGCGCTGCGCCGGGGCAGCAGCTGCACGGGCGGCTCGTAGCGCAGCAGTTCCTCGACGATCGGTACGGACAGCTGCGGGTCCTCGCGCAGCCGCCGGAGCACGTCCGGGTGGCGCAGCAGGGTGAGCATGCCGTTGGTGATCAAGTTGACCGTGGTCTCGTGACCCGCGATCAGCAGTAGCGCGGCGGTGCTGATGATCTCCAGGGTGCTCATGGACCCGTCCGGTTCCTCGTCGACGGCCGCCAGTTGGGACAGCATGTCCTCGCCCGGGTTCTTGCGGCGTTCCTCGATCAGCCCGGCCAGGTACATGCCGAGCTCGATCTGCGCGTCGGCCGCGACCTTGGACGTGGTGCCGGGGTCGACGTCCGGATCGGGGTCCAGGCTGGCGGCGAGGGTGTCGGCCCAGACGTGGAAGCGCGGCTCGTCCTCGTGCGGCACACCCAGCAGCCGGCAGATCACCGTCACCGGGAAGGGATAGGAGAACTGCTCGACCAGGTCGATCCGTTCCAGGGAGCCCGCGCCGACGATGCCGTCGATGAGTTCGGAGACGATGCCACCGAGCTCGCCGCGCATGTCGTGGACCCGGTGCGGGGAATGCGGCGGCCCGAAGGGCCGGTTCGTGATGCGGCGCAGCCGGTCGTGGTCCGGCGGGTCGAGCCTGATGAAGACCGGCGGCAGAGTCGAGTCGTCACCCTCGTCCTGCCCCAACGGGTCGCTCGCCGACAGCGTCAGATTGCGCGGATCGGAGCTGATGCGCGGATCGTGCAGCAGGGCCTGGATCTCGTGGTAGGTGCTGACGACGTACGGCCCGTCCTCGTCGTGGAACACCGGCGTCCTGCGCAGCTCCTCGTACAGCGGGTACGGGTCGGCGCGGTTGGCGTAGTCGATGATCTTCCGGAGCATGGCTTGGCTCATGGTGTGCCGCCTCCGTCGTCGTCCTCACGGGTCGTCGGCCGGCTCCGGACCCCGCTTGACCCAGCATGCACGGAGGCCCCGGGGGACGCCTGCCGGGTGGAGAAACGGCAGGTCATGCCCTCGGCGGGCGGATCGGGTGCGCCGTCTGCGGGGTGAGGATCGGTCCGAGGAAGGCGCCGCGGTCCGCACCCTCGACAGTCCGTCGGTCACTGCCGCATCATCATTCTTGCACCATCAGTGCAAATATTTCGACGGGCTCGCGGTGGTCCACGCCCGCCAGGACAGAGGTCCGCCACGCCCCACCGGTCGACGGATGAAAGGCTCACGCATGCGCACGCTCCCGCGCACCCTGGCTGCCCTGGCGGCAGCCGCAGCCGCCCTGTTACCGCCCCTCACCGCCGCATCCCCGGCCACCGCGGCGTCCCTGCCCACCCGACCCGCCCTGTCCATACCGGGAGATCCTCGCGGGGCGGCACTGCCCCCGTTCACCGGTCACGCCGTCACCCCGCGACCGGTCACCGTCCCCGCCGTCCCGCAGCACCCGTTCATGGCCGCCAACGGCGCCGGCAATCTGCACGGCGACGCCTACCAGAGCGACACGTACGAAGGCCCCGGCCCCACCGGCCGCGAGCTCGCCGTACGCAGCAGGCTCCAGGGCGGGCTCTGCGGCTCGGTCACCTTCGACTCCAGGGGTCGGATCGTCACCGTCTGCATGACCCCCGGACTGGCTCCCCGGCTGATGCTCCTCGATCCGGACGACCTCGGGGCGATCGCCTCCCTCACACTGCCCGGGAGGGCCGGCAGCAGCCCGACGGAGGTCTCCGGGGGCGGCTACTTCTACCTCGATCAGCTCGACCGGGCCGTCGTCCCGACGAAGGACGGCACCATCCAGGTCGTGGCGGTCCGGCGCGACGCGCTCGTGACGGAGGCACGGTACGACCTCGCGCCGGCGATCGGCACCAGCGGGATCGTGTCCGTGCTCCCCGACTGGTCGGGGAGGATGTGGTTCGTGACCGGCGGCGGCCTGGTCGGCGTCCTGGACCCGGCGACCGGCGCGATCTCCACCCATGCGCTGCCCGGGGAGACGATCGCCAACAGCATCGCGGTCGACGAGTCCGGCGGCGTCTTCGTCGTCAGCGACCACGCGCTCTACCGCTTCGACGCGGCGGCCGCGGGCCGGCCCGTCGTGACCTGGCGGGCCGCGTACGACAGGGGTTCGCGGCGGAAGCCCGGCCAGCTCAGCCAGGGCAGCGGCACCACGCCCACGCTCATCGGCCCGGCGGACGGCCCGGGCGGAGGGTACGTGGCCATCACCGACAACGCCGACCCGCGGATGCGGGTACTCGTGATGGCGCGCGGCAAGGCGGGCCCCGAGAAGGTGTGCGAACAGCCGGTCTTCGGCCCGGGGAAGGGCGCCGACGAGAACAGTCTCGTCGCCGTGGGCGGCGACCTGATCGTGGAGAACAACTACGGCTACGTCGTCGGGGACCACGCGCTCCTGAAGGGAATGCTCGGAGGGCGTCAGGTCGACACCGAACCCGGCCTGGCCCGGGTCCACGTCGACTACACCACCCGTACCTGTTCCCTCGCCTGGTCCGACCACCGCGAACGGGTTCCGAGCGTCGTCAGCAAGGTCTCCCTCGCGACGGGTCTGCTCTACACCTTCACCCACCCGAGCGCCGACGAACTGCGGTCGGCCCGCCGGAAGGGCGCCACGGCGATGCCCGACGCCTGGTACCTGACGGCGTTGGACGTACGGACGGGTGAGCGGGTGTGGAGCCGACTGGTCGGCTCCGGCCCCCTCTTCAACAACCACTACGCGCCGGTGACCCTGGGCAGGGACGGCTCCGCCTATGTCGGTGTCGTCGGCGGCCTCGTCAGGATCGCGGACTCCTGACCGGACCGGTACGCCGGTACGCCGGTGCGACCGCCGGGCCGCTGCAACTCGACCAGCCGGCCCACGACTTCCCATCGGGCGCGCCCGGCGGGGTTGTCCGCCTCCCCGCCGGGTCCTCGGGTCCGCCCGCGCCGACGCGGCCGCCTTCCCCTTCGTTTGCGACAATGACACCCAGCGAGGTGGGGAGGGACGCCGTGAACGAGCCGGCTCGACGACCGCGGTCCGAGGACCGCGCCACGGACGGCCGGGCCGAGCGCGGCCGGCAGTCCCGGGTGAAGATCGCCGAGGCCGTCCTGTCCCTGCTGGACGAGGGGGAATCCACCTTTCCCGCGGAGCGGGTCGCCGAGCGGGCCGGCGTGTCCCGACGCCTCGTGTTCCACCACTTCACCGACATGTCCGAGCTGGTGGAGACGGCCATCACCCGTCGGCTGGAGCAACTGATCGACCAGATCAGGCCGCTTCCGACCACGGGGCCCCGTATCACTCGGGTGGCGGCCCTGACGGAACAGCGGGCCAGGATCCTGGAGTGGATCACCCCGGCCCAGCTCACCCTGATGCGCCTGGCGACACCGGGTGACCGCGTCACCGAGGTCACCCGAGAGGTGCTGGACCTCGCCCGGGCGCGCCTGGCCGAGGTCTTCGCGGAGGAGCTCGGGCGTCTGCCCGCCGAGCGCGGATCCGAGGTGCTCCACGGACTGGACGCGGTGACGACCTGGGGCGCCTGGTACCACTGGCGCAGCAGCGGCCTGAGCGCCGAAGCGGCCGCCCGCACGATGGAGACGGCGGTCCACGCCCTGCTCGCCACCACGGACCTCTGAGGCCCGGCCCGGCTGGGCTCGGCGCGGGGCGGGGCGACCGGGTGCGACCGGGGGCGCTACGGAAGCGCGGCCCGCTCCCCCGGCCCTGCGGTGCCGTGCGACAGCCGCCCGTGCAGGGCGGGTCCGCCGAGGGTCACCAGGACGAACAGGAAGCCGGCCGTGATCAGCGCCGGCTCGGCGAACCACAGCCCCACGAGCTGATCGACGAGCAGCGCGACGGCCACGAGGAGCACCTTCCCCGCCACCAGGCCGAAGAACAGCCGGCGGTCGACGAGGGCCCGCCCGGAGCGGGCGAGACGGCGGCCGACGAATCGTCCGGCCACGCTGACGCAGAGCACCACCAGGAGGACGCGCAGGGCGTGCTCCCATGCGGGCATGTCGCCGCCGAGGGCCCAGATGCCACCCACGGCCGCGCCCACGGCGGCGTAGACAGCGGTCGTACGCGCGCTCCAGGCCGACGGCGTACGCGGCCCGCTACGGAGCGTACGGCCCGCGGGGCCCGCGGGGCTCGTCCGGGAACATGCTCGGGCGGCGCTGTAGACGGACATGTCTCGCCTTTCGTGACAGACAGCAATCAAGCGCTACGAAGAAGCACAAAACAACTTGCACTTCGAGTGTCATATCTTTTGCCCTGAATCGTCAACCCCCCACCTCGGTGACACGGCCGGATCCTCTCGTCCCACGGTCGGGTGGTACCGCCCGCCCGGGCGGGACGGACTCAGCGGACCCGGTCGCTCTTCGGCCCGATGGCTTCGACCCTGGTCGGAGTTCCGTCCGGGGTGAACGAGTGGTGGAAGGTGAACGCGTGCGGCGCGGTGCCGTGGTCGTGGAGGTGTTCCAGCCGGGAGACCCCGTCCTGCCAGGTGGGTATCGCGCCGTCGGGGACCCACCAGCACACGTAGTTCGGGTGCCGTGACCTCTCGAACCAGTCGTGACGCCTGTTCAGCGCCTCACGGTGCGGACCGGTGTAGACGGCGTCGAAGGCGGGGTCCAGGTCGGTCCAGAGCGAGAGCGTCGCGGCCAGGGCGGTGGTTTCCACCGTGCGGCCCTTGCCGTACCAGGTCGGGACGACGAACTCTCCCCATGCACCCCAGTCCGCCCCGAAGAGCAAACCCCGGTCACCGCCTGCCACTTCAGCACGCCCGAGATATCCGGGATGCTGACCGATCTTCCGGTAGACGGCCCCACCGATGTCGTAGAACTCGTGCGTGCGAGGGGTGGGATCGGCGAGAGGTGTCTGCAGGACGCCGAATGTGTACAGCGCAAGACGGGGCATGGGTCTCTCCCTGGTCGGGGGTGCTCGATGTGGACGCGGTTCGGTGGCTCACGCGTCGGGGCGAGGATGCGGCGGGCATGACCGACCCACCCGTCGGGGGTGGCTCAACCTGGTGGAACTCCGGTGCGCCCGTGGGCGATCGCCGAAGACCAGGTGAAGGTAGCCGCCCCGGCGAGCCCTGTCGAAGTTGCGTTTTCCCTGCCCACGTGGCCTCTCGCACCGGTCATCGCGGGCGCCGGGGCCGACCTGTCACGGGCCGATGCCGCGCGTGTTGCTCGGTGGAACAAATGGCGATGCGCACCGGCGGGAAGTCGGTCAGACTCGCGGGCATGACTGCGAAGATCACTCGTATCAACCCCGAGCAGCTGCACGAGACGCCCGGCTATCACCACATCACCGTGGTGGAGACCGGCCGTACGGCCTACCTGGCGGGGCAGTGCCCTCTCGATCGCAGCGGTTCCCTCGTCGGTTCCGGATCGCTCGAGGCACAGGTCGACCAGGTCGTCGCGAACGCACTCATCGCCTTGGCCGCGGTCGATGCCGAGCCGAACCATGTGGTGCGCTCGGTGATCTACGTGCGGAGCGACGACAGAGACGTGCTGGGCGTCGCTTGGCGCCGGCTCACCGACTCAGCTCTCGGGCCGGCGTTCACCACCGCCAGCACACTGTTGGGTGTGTCGCAGCTCGGCTTCACGGGGCAGCTCATCGAAGTGGACCTCACCGTGGCACTGCCCGGCTGAGCCTCTTCGTCTTCAGCCCTGCCAGGGCACCCCGGCACGCAGGAAGGCGACTCATCGCCCCGCAACGGCTGAAAGGTCGAAGGACGGGCTGAGGGAGGCGGGGAAGAAGCTCCAGCCAGGCTCGCGTCTCCTGGAAAACGAGGTCGTCACCCTCCAGGAGTGCGCGAAACTGCTCCGCAATTGACAGTTGGGGCCCGGCAGCGGCCGGGTCTGGTGATGATGGGCCCGACATGGCCGAAGCCACTGTGGGGACGCGTTCGTGTCCGCCGCCGTCGAGGTGGGGCGGACGGGGGCTGCGGGCTGCCGTGTTCACGCTGCTCAGCGGCATGTTGGCGGTCGTCGGCCACCATCTGGCGTCGGAGGAACCGGCGCCTTGGCTGCGGGCCACCGTCGGTTCGGTGATGGTCTTCGCACTCTCCTGGCTCGCGGCCCGACCGCGCCGCCCCGGGTGGTACGTGGTCACGGCCACCGGGCTGGCTCAACTGCTGCTGCACCGAGCCCTGTCCGTACCCCGGGCGGCCGGCGCCCAGCACACCGAAGCGCACGCAAGCGTGCTGGAGATCGGACGTACGGCCCACCACAGCACGTGGACGATGACGGCGGTCCACTGCGTGGCCGCATGTGTGATGGCTCTGCTCATGCATCGCGCGGACCAGGTGTGGAGCCGGCTGCCGGAGACGGTGGGCCGATGGGTTCAGGCAGCCGTCGCGGCGACCGTCGCGGCTCTCGGCGTCCGCTGCCGGCCAGGGCCGTGGACGGGCTTGCGGCCGGCCCGCCGCGTTGCGAGCACCGGCTCGGCCGTGCGGCCGATGGTGACCACGATGCTGTGTCACGCGGTGGTACGCCGGGGGCCTCCTGACAGATGTGCAGGAGACGTTCCCCTGATCCTGACGGGCCCTTCGGCTGCAGGTCGAGGCCCGTCACGCGTACCGAGAGGGTTCTCCCACATGAACGGAACACACACGCGTCGCCGGCTCCGCAGGTTGGGTATCGCGGCCGTGGGCGCCGTGGTGGTCGTGGGCGTGGCTGCCGGCCCGGCCGCCGCGCATGCCGAGGTCACCGCCTCCGACCCGCGTGCACTCGCCGAGAACGTGACGCTGTCCTTCACCTCCGAGGCCGAATCGGAGACCGCGGGCATCTCGGAGTTGCGGGTGGTCCTGCCGCAGGGCATCGCTCCGGACGCCGTCACCCTGAAGGACGCTCCGAAGGAGTGGAAGCTGACGGCCACGCCGGACGGTTACGCGATCGGCGGCCCGGCCCTCGCGACCGGCACGGACGCCGAGTACAGCGTCACCGTACGCCAGTTGCCCGACGAGAAGTCCCTGGCCTTCAAGACCCTGGAGACCTACGGCGACGGGAAGATCTCCCGCTGGATCGAGGTGCCCACCGACGGCGAGAAGGTCGACAACCCCGCCCCGTTGCTCAAGCTCCGGGCGGCGGCTCCCGGCGCCAAGCCGATCGCGCCCAGCCCCGCGCCGTCGCCGTCGCCGAGCGCGGTCGTCCCCTCCGCCCAGCCTCCGACCGCAGCCCCGTCGGCCGATCCCGTCGCGGCCGCGGGCGCCGGTGAGGACGCGCAGGCGGCGAGCGGCAAGGCCGCGGGCAGCAGCACCGGGGCCGTCGTCGGCGCGATCGCCGCCGTCCTCCTGTCGGCCGCGGCCGGCTCCTTCTGGTGGGTACGCCGCAACCGCAGCCAGGCCTGACAGGGCCGGTCGGGTCGGCGCGTGGCGTACGTCACGCGCCGACCGGCCGGGCACACAGGGTAACGTTGACGTCACCGTGTGGAATCTTGCGTGGTCGCGTGACCGCCGTCGGGGCGGCAGCTGGGTGGTCGCCCTGGTGGCGGCCCTGATCGCCGTGCTGTTCAGCGTGTGCGAAAGCGGCCGAATCCCTGCCCGCCCTGATCGCCGCGTCCGCGGCCACGGGCCTGGCCGGGGCGTTGTTCCATCCCGCGGTACGGGCCTACCTGGCCGCGGAAGCCGGACCGGAGCGCCGGGTCGAAGCCTTCGCGCTCTTCAACGTCTTCCACCAGACCGGCATCCTGCTCGGCCCCCTCCTCGGTCTGGCCCTGACCTCGGTCTCCTTCCCCACCACCTGCGCGGTCGCCGCGGCCCTCTTCGCCGGCCTCACCCTGCTGCAGCTGCGTCGCCTCCCGGAGAACACCGTGACACCGCGGGCGGACCGGCCCGCCCTGCGCGACCAGGCCGGCGCCGTGCTCCGCAACCGGCCGTTCTGGTTGTTCTCCCTGGCCATGACCGGCTCCTACGTCCTGTCCTTCCAGGTGTACCTGGCCCTGCCGCTGGAGACCGAACACCGCACCGGCGGCGGAGCGTTCACCACCACGGCCACGAGCGCGCTGTTCGTCGTGTCCGGACTCGTCGCCCTCGTCGGCCAACTCCGCATCACCGCCTGGTGCACACGTACCTGGGACACCGGCACGCTGTCTGACCGCCGGCACGGCCCTCATGGGAGCCGCCTTCCTTCCGCCCCTGCTGACAGCCGGTTCCCCGCCGATGGCAGGCGGCTGGTCCGCGGCGCTCGCCGTCACCCCGCTGCTGCTGTGCGCGGGGCTCCTCGCCGTGGCCACCACCGTGCTCTACCCGTTCGAGATGGACACCGTCGTCTCCCTCGCCGGAGGCAGCTGGGTGGCCACCCACTACGGCCTCTACAACACCGTCTGCGGGATCGGCATCACCCTCGGGAACCTCGCCACCGGCGCCCTCCTCGACACCACCCGCGACATGGGCCGTCCCGCCCTGCCCTGGCTGGTCCTCGCCCTGCTCGGCGGCGGCTGCGCCGCGGCGCTCGCCGCGCTCAGCCGTACGGGCCGGCTGACGGCACGGCCGCAGCCGGTCACCTCGGTACCGACGTGATGCGGACGGTCTCGCGCACGGTGACCTGGTCGATGTCGGTGGTGCGGATCGTGACGTTCACGGTCCACTCGCCGGGCATCGGGAGCCGCAGGTCGTAGGCGGCCCAATACCCCTTCTGATTCTTGAGCTTGGCGTCGAGCGGGCCGATGCCGAGCTCTTCCTGGGTGAGCGTGACGCGGAGTTCGGGAACGGAGGCGAGACCGCCGTCCGCGGTGAAGACGACGGCTTCGACCGTGTTCTCGCCGACGCGCCCCGGCGACAGCGTGATCTGCACCGTGCCCTGGTGGTTGGCCGTGCCCATGTCGAAGGGCACGGTGAGCACCTTCACCCCCGAATCGGCCACCGAGGCTGCCGCGGCCTTCTCACCGGCGGCGCGACTGGGCTGGGTACCGGTGAGCACCGTGGTGATCACCAGGACCACGACGCCGAGTACGGCTTCGACGGTCACCATGCGGCGCAGGCCGCGCCGGTACGTGTCGGCGTCGGAGGCGGGCGGCGCCGTCTTCTCGTCCGGCCCGTCCCCGGCAGGCGCGTCGGGTGCGGTGTCGTGGTCCTGCCGGGCCGGAGCGGGGGGCGCACCCACCGTCTGGGCCACCCGCGCCCGCTCGGCGGCACGCACCCGCACCGCCTTCGCCGGCGACGCCTCGTAGACGAGGCGGGCGGTCCAGCGGCGGGAGTACGAGGCCGCCCACAGCACCAGGACCACGACGGCGACCTTCACGACGAGGGTCCGGCCGTACGACGTGCTGGACAGCGCTTCCCACGAGCCGACCTGCCGCCACGACTGGTAGACGCCCGTGCCGACCAGTACGGCCACGGCTCGGAAGGCCATGCGGGAGAAGCGGGCGATCGCCGAAGCCGGAACGCCCTGATCGGCGGGGCCGCGGCGGCGCAGGAGGAGCAGCAGCGTGATCAGGCCGCCCAGCCAGACCCCCATGGCCAGCAGGTGCAGCACGGCCACGGGCATGGCCAGCACCACCTGGATACCGGCGGCGGCGTGTTCCGCGAAGGCCCAGGTGACCGCCAGGGCCACGGCGAGGAGCGCACCGACCTGCCGGTCCCGGGAACCGAGTTCGGGCGGCCGCGCGCCGTCATCGGCACCGTCGAACCGTCGGGCCCACCGCCTGAGCAGCACGGCGATGACCGCCAGCAGCACGAGCCGTGCCATCAGCGCACCACCGGACCTCGTCGTGACGGCCCGGCCCAGCTGACCCAGGTCGAACGCCGAAGTCACCGAGCCGGCCGACTCGTACGGGCCGCGCAGCAGCAACAGGGCCACCGTGGACGCCGTCAGCGCCACCCACCCGACGGTCAGCAGCCTGCGCACGGGACGGGTCGCGCCCGCGGTGGGCCAGCACACGAGGACGAACGTGGCGGCTCCGACGAGGAGGGCGAGGCCGCTGTAGGCGACGTGGCGGAGGACTCCGTACAGGCGGCCGACCGCCGTGTCGTCCGGTGGGTCGGTGGCCACCACCGCGGCGGTCTCGGACGGCCGGCCGATGGAGAAGACGAACGCGCCGGAGATCGGATGGCCGTCCGCGGACACGACCCGCCACGCCACCGTGTAGGTGCCCTGCGGCAGCTTGCCGGACAGCTCCACCCGGGCGGTGTTCTCCTTGCCGTCCGCATGCTGCGCGGGGCGGGGGTTCACGCGCTCGTTGGCCGGCGACAGCACGCGCAGCGAGTCGTCGGAGAAGCTGACGGACTCGGTGAAGGTGAGCGTGACGTGCTGCGGCTCGGTCTTCAGGACGCTGCCGTCCGCGGGATCGGAGCCGCTCAGTCCGGCGTGCGCGGAGGCCGCGCCCGCCCCGCCGAGAAGCAGGGCGAGTACGGCGGCGACCAGGACCAGGACGGTCAACGGCCTCCTCGTGGGAGGCGATCCACTGGGCATGTAGGCACAGTCTCCGAAGGGGCGGACTCTGGGCGGGCCGGTCGGTGTGGGGGGCGGGATGTGGACGATAGTGTTGCCGGCCGCGTGACCGGGCTGTTTGAGCAACTTCGGCTAAAGACGGCGCGGAACGCTCGACTCGGGTCGCTCTCCCTGTAAGGGGCACCCGCCCTCTTCCGCCGTCAGCGGGCGGGCACGCGGGAGAACGGGCTGTCGCCGAGGCGGGCCAGCAGGTCCGCCGGGTCCCGGTACGCGACGGCGGCGCCCGCGTTCTCCAGGTCCGCGCGGGGGATCCCTCCGCACAGCAGGGCGATCGCGGTCACGCCGGCGCCGGCGGCGGCCTTCATGTCCCAGACGGAGTCGCCGACGAACACCGCGCGGTCGGCCGGTGCCCCTGCCAGGTCGAGGGCGTGCCGGACCGGGTCGGGCGCGGGTTTGCCCTGCTCGACGTCGTCGGAGGTCGCGGTGGCGGTGAGCGCGTCGTCCGCGCCGATGGCCTCGCGCAGTGCGCTCAGTTCCTCGTCCTTGGCCGAGGTGACCAGCAGGACCTTCCACCCGGCGTCCGACAACGTGCGCAGGAGGTCGGCGGCCGCGTCGAAGGCGCGGAGCTTCGGAAAGTACGTGGCGTAGAGGGTGTCGTGGGCGGCGCTCAGTCGGTCGTCCTCGGAGTGGTCCCGCTGCTCGCCCAGGAGATGGGAGAGGAGATCCTCGCCGGGCAGGCCGATCGCCCGGTGTACGGCGTGCATGGGCACGTGGTGTCCCGCCTGGCGCAGGGCTTCCCACCAGCAGGTGACGTGGATGTGGTTGGTGTCCACGAGGGTTCCGTCGACGTCGAAGAGCGCGGCGCGAGTCATGGCGGGGCCTCCCTCACAGCTCGCGAAGGGCGGGCAGGAGCTTCGCCTCCGCCCATTCCAGGAACGGTTCCTGGTGTGCGCCGCCGATCTGGACGAGGGCGACCTCGGTGAATCCGGCCTCCGCGTAGGGGCGCACCGCGTCGACGAAGGCATCCACGTCGTCGCCGCAGGGGATGGCCTCGGCGACGTCTTCGGGCCGGGTGTGCCGGGCGGCCTGTTCAAAACCGTCCGGGCCGGGAAGTTCGGCGTTGACCTTCCAGCCGCCGAGCGCCCAGCGGAACTGGTCGTGCGCGCGGGCCACGGCGGCGGCGCGGTCGGTGTCGTGGCAGACGGGGAGCTGGCCGACCTTCGGCTTTCCCGCGCCGCCGTGCGCGTCGAACCGCTCCAGGAGCTCGCGGCGCGGTTCCGTGGCGATCACCAGGTCACCCTGCCGGCCCGCCACTGCGCACGAACGGGTTCCGGAGACGGCGATCCCGATCGGGGGTGGTGCGTCGGGGAGGTCCCACAGCCGGGCGTTCTCGACGTCGAAGTGCGCGCCGTGGTGGCTCACGTACTCGCCGGTGAACATCCGCCGGATGATGTCGACGGCCTCCTCCAGCATGTCCAGGCGCACGTGGGCGGCGGGCCAGGCCGCACCGACGATGTGCTCGTTGAGGTTCTCGCCCGAGCCGAGTCCCAGCCGGAAGCGGCCCTCGGACAGGATCTGCACGGTCGCGGCCTTCTGCGCGACGACCGCGGGGTGGTAGCGGAACGTCGGGCAGGTCACGTACGTCATCAGCGGGATGCGGGAGGTCGCCTGCGCCGCCGCGCCCAGGACGCTCCACGCGTACGAGGCGTGCCCTTGGGACTCCAGCCACGGGAACGAGTGGTCGGAGATCACGGAGAAATCGAAGCCCGCCCGTTCCGCTCCCACCACGTGGGAGACCAGCTCTCGGGGGCCGGCCTGCTCGGTCATCATCGTGTATCCGATCAGCACCATACCCAGCGCGTAGCCGCCATCGGCCTTTCCAAACCCTTTCTCGCCGAGTGCTTCCCGCTCCGTTCGGTGGAGGGAGCCACCCGAACGGCCTACCGTGGGGAGGGCAGCAGCTGGAGCGGCCATGCCCGTCGACCCGACCTCCCCTGATCTCGGCCCGCCGGCGACGACCGGGCGGCTGTCGCCCGTCGGCCGGATGCGCAGCGCGTTCCGCCGTGCGCGGGCCGGTCGCCGCTGGGGTCACGTGCGGGACCTGGGGCTGTGGCAACGCGCGCTGGGGTTCGCCGCGCTCGGGTTCCTGACCCTGGTACCGCTGCTGATCGTCGTCGCCGCGGCGGACGCCGCCGACGGGCGGGGGTTCGCGCAGTGGCTCGGGGACGGGCTCGGCGTATCGGCGCCGGCCAGACTGGAGATCGAGCGACTGTTCGCCCTGCCCGGTCAGGCGTGGCGGACCACGACGGCTTTCGGCCTGGCCCTGCTGACCGTGTTCGGCCTGTCCTTCGGGACCGTGCTGCAGAGTGGCTACGAGCAGGTCTGGGACCTGTCCCCGGCCCGTTGGTGGGCCCGGTGGCGGCACGCGCTGTGGCTCGCCGTACTGGTCGGCGTGCTCTACCTGTCGGCGATCTCCCCGCCGTGGCGGGACTCCCCCGCCCGCGGCGGTGTGACGTTCCTGATCGGCACCCTGTTCTTCTGGTGGTCCCAGCGGCTGCTGCTCGCCGGCCGGGTCGGCTGGATCGCCCTCCTCCCCGGGGCCGTGGCCACCATGCTCGGACTGCTCGGCCTGCGGATCTTCTCCCGTCTCGTCTTCTCACCGCTGATCGCCTCGAGCGCGGTCACGTACGGCCCCTTCGGAACCGTCCTCGTCATCCAGACCTGGCTCGTCGCCATCGGCGTGGTCGTCTTCGGTGGCGCGCTCGTCGGCCGACTGTTCCACGAGAGGCTGCCGCGCCGGTCCTCGAGGGCGTAGACGATCACGCGTGGCACGGTTCGTGCCACGGGAGTGTCCTCCCTCGGTCTCAGTGGGTGAAGCGGTCGGGGTCGGCCGCCCGCCAGTCGGATGCCCAGGCGTCGGGCGCTGATGCGAGCAGTTGTCCGGGGGTGAGCCATTCATGGATCTCGGCGTACGAGCGCACCGTGTACGGGTCGACCCGTTGGAGCAGTTGGTGGGGACGCAGCTCGGCCGGGCTGTCGACGCCCATCGCCGCCATGATCCGAAGTGCGCTCCGCACCGTGGCTTTCTGGTAGCGCTCGACGCGCCGCGACTTGTCGCCGACGTCGACGGCGCGGGCCCGACGCCGGTCCTGGGTGGCGACGCCCACCGGGCAGGTGTTGGTGTGGCAGCGCTGGGCCTGGATGCATCCGATCGCGAACATCATCGCGCGGGCGGCGTTGGTGTAGTCGGCTCCTTGGATCAGGCGTTTGACGAGGTCGCTGCCGGTGGCGACCTTGCCGGAGGCCCCGATCCGGACGCGGTCGCGCAGGCCGACGCCGACGAGGGCGTTGTGCACGGTCATCAGCCCCTCGTCGAGCGGCAGGCCGACGTGGTCCGCGAACTCCAGCGGAGCCGCGCCCGTGCCGCCCTCCGCGCCGTCGACGACGATGAAGTCGGGCGTGGTGTCCTCTTCCAGCATGGCCTTGCACACGGCGAGGAACTCGCGGCGGGAGCCGACGCACAGTTTGAACCCGACGGGTTTGCCGTCGGCCAGTTCGCGCATCCGCGCCAGGAAGCGGACCAGTTCGCGTGGGGTGGTGTAGACGCGGTGGAAGGGTGGGGAGACCACGGTCCGTCCTCGGGGAACGCCGCGGACCTCCGCGATCTCCGCGTTCACCTTGGCGCCCGGCAGCACTCCGCCCATACCGGGCTTGGCGCCTTGGCTGATCTTCAGCAGGACGCACTTGACCTGCTCGCGTCCGGCCTTCTCGGCGAACTGACGTGGGTCGAAGTCCCCGTCGTCGGTGCGGCAGCCGAAGTATCCGGTGCCGATCTCCCAGACGAGGTCCCCGCCGGGTTCCAGGTGGTGCTCGGAGAGACCGCCCTCACCGGTGTCCTGGGCGAAGCCGCCCAGCCGGGCACCGGTGTTGAGGGCACGCACGGCATTGGCGGACAGCGAGCCGAAGCTCATCGCCGAGACGTTGAGCAGGGCCATGTCGTACGGCTTGGTGCAGCCGGGGCCGCCGATCCGGACCCGGGGCGCATCGACGCGCACCGGTCGTGGGGCCATGGACGGGGTGAGGTATTCGCTGCTGGCCTGGTGGAGGTCGCGTTCGGTACCGAAGGGCTCCTCGTCGTCGGTGCCCTTGGCCCGTTCGTAGACGATGCTGCGGGTGTCCCGGTCGAAGGGGCGGCCGTCGAAGTTCCGCTCGATGAAGTACTGCTGGATCTCCGGGCGCAGCGCCTCCAGGGCGAACCGCAGGTGCCCCAGCAGCGGATAGTTCCGCAGGATGGAGTGTCGGCGCTGCACGAGGTCGTGGACGGCCACCGCCGCGAGCACTCCGAGCAGGACGAGGAGAAGTATGTTCAGCACACCGCTCGTGTGTCCCGAAGCCGGGGCGTCAATCGCACCGGCGCGGCCCTGGTGGCGGGGTTGACGGCACACATTGCGGCACGCGTCGCGCCGCCCCCACACCTGACCGGGTCAAGATTCACACGGGTGACGCAGAATGCCAGGCGTGTTCGACGGGTACGCGCAGCCGATCACCTGTTGTCTTGTGGAGGTCACCTTGCCGTCCTCGCTCTCCGACACGATTTCGACTCACCTCGCCGTGGCCGACAGCCTCCTGCCGGTACCGACGCGAGCCGTCTACGACACCTCCGACCCCTACGCGGTCCGGTTCGACTTCATGCTGGACGCCGGGCGTCCCATCCCGTGGCATTTCGAGCGGGACATGCTGGCCGAAGGGGTGCACCGACCCGTGGGAGAGGGTGACATCAGCCTCCGCCCGCGGTGGGCGGACGGCCATCGCACGCTGGTCATGCAGCTGTGGGGAGACACGCCGGCCGGGTACGAGTCCGCGGTGCTGATCGCCGACTCGGCGCAGGTGAGCTGCTTCCTCGATCAGTCCTACGACTTGGTGGCGCGCGGGTCCGAGTCCTGGGACATCGACGGGTTCCTGCACAGCATCCGATGCCCGGACTGAGGACCGCAGAGGCCGGCCGGCCGGGCGTGCGGGTTTCCGGTGGCAGGGTTCGGGCAGCCGCCGCTCGGGGGACCCGACGCACGGCACAGGAGGTTTTCGCCATGGAAGACCAAGGCGGCGCCGGCGGCGCCCCGCTCCACCACCACGATCACGACCACGACCACGACCACGACGAGCAGCGACGTCGCGGAACACCGCGCACCGCGCCCGGCACCAAGGCGGCCCCCGAGGACGAACCGCCCGTACGGGCGGCGGACACGGACGAGGCGAGCCGGCTGGACCGGCCGGGTGCCGGCGGCGAACCCGCACGGGAACGGCGCCGCCCCGGACGGGAGCACTGACGCCACGGCCTCACGAGAACCGCTGCCAGGCCCGTGGGCCTGGCAGCGGTTTCAGTCGGGCCAGGTACCCGTGACGCGCCGTGTCGCCACCGCACCGGAGCGGTCGACTGCGGCCTTGACGGCCGCGAAGATCGCGCCTTGCAGGGCCGCGGCGATCAGGATCTCCCGCCAGGTGCGGTCCTCGTCGGTCGCCTCGGGAGCCTCGTCCGCCCCTTCGATCAGCTTCCAGACCTGCTTGAACACCAGTCCGGCGAGTGCGCCGCTGACGGCGCCCAACACCAACCCGACCGGCTTGTACGCGATCGCGGATGCCTTCACCGGTTCCTCCTCCGGTTGCCCCGCACCAGCAGGAAGACGATCAGCGCGGCGCCGACCGTGAGCAGTGCGGCCCGGCCCGCCTTGTCGAGTACGGGGTCGGGTGTCTTCTCCGCCGCCAGGTGCGCCACGTGTTCGACCCTGTCCCGGATCTGCCCTGTGACGTGGGCGGCCTTCTCCGTGGCCTGCGCCTTGACGTCGGCCTTGGCGGCCAACGCTTCGACGGTGCGGCCGAGCTGGTCCCGGGTGTGCTCGATCCGTGCCCGCAGTTCCTCGGGAGAGGGTTCGTCGGCGGTGGGTTGTCGGGTGGCTGGTTGCCGGGGAACGGGTCCGTCGTGGGGCCGGCTGGTCATCGGTGTGCCTTCTCCCTGATCGCGGCGACGTCGGCCTTGAGGCTCTCCATCGTCTGCTCGGGCGCCGGTGTGCCGGCCTTCGTGATCTGCTTCTTGCCCACCATCGCCACCACGGCGGCGCTCGCGGCCAGTACGGCGGTGACGATCAGGGCCGAGGCCCAGACGGGAAGCACCAGGGCCAGCGCGGCGATCCCCGCCACCACCAGGGCTTGTGCGGCCAGGAAGCCGAGGAGTCCGGCTCCGCCGAAGAGGCCTCCGCCCGTCCCGTACCGCTTCGACTTCCGCGTCATCTCCACGCGCGCGAGCTGCATCTCCTGGTGCACCAGCTCCGAGATCTGCTGGGATGCCCGCGAGATCAGCACGCCCACCGAATCATCGGCGGGGCGACTCCTCTGTTCGATCGTGCTCACTGTTCTCCACCTCGTTCTCAGGTCGATCGGATGTCTCTCGTTCGCAACGGCCGGAAGGGAGGGAAGACGCCTCCATCCGGCGACGGTCCTCGTCGCTCCACGCCTTGGTGTCGCGGGGCCGCACGTACGGCTCCTCGTGCGCGGGCAGCCCTTCCGCGATCGCCCGTTGGCGGGTCAGTTCCGCGTCGAACTCCAGCCCGAGGAGGATGGCGAGGTTGGTGATCCACAGCCACACCAGGAAGACGATCACGCCCGCGACCGTGCCGTACGTCTTGTTGTAGGACGCGAAGTTCGCGACGTAGACGGCGAAGCCCGCCGAGGCGATCATCCAGATCGCCAGGGCCAGGAAGCTGCCCGGGGTGACCCAGGCGAAGCCGCGCCCCTTGGCGTTCGGGG